>JAIXQT010000110.1 GCA_027485595.1 Pseudomonadota bacterium
ACGAAAAAATCCTCAACGTATCGCAGTGGATACGTCTCCGGTTTTTTCGTCGTCTCCGCCTCGTTTCGCCGAAACCCTCAAAATGCTCACGACGGAACCATTTTTCACCACCCTGCTAGGTCGGCTCCTCGACGATCTTGCTCTTACGTTCCCTGAACTCCTGGTGATGCGCCGAAATGATATCGAATGCCTCGGCAGGTGTGTCGACCATGTGGATGATGGAAAAATCCTTCTCTCCCAAGAGCCCACGAGCCAAAGGCTCGTTACGCATCCAATCAAGAACTCCCTCCCAGAACTTCTTCTCAAGCAACACTATCGGGCGGGGCGTCGCGTGTTTTACCTGAATAAGCTGCCACACGAAGAAGAACTCAAGCAACGTTCCGATCCCACCTGGGGTGCAGACAACCGAGTTCGAGAGCCGCATGAAATCATCCAAACGCGAGGAGAACTTGTGGTGATGTCGCTTAATATCGAGGTGGCGGTTCGGCTCTGGCTCGAACTCAAGCTGGATGGTTAGACCGTACGAAAGGTTCTTGGTCTTCTTCTCCTCACGACCAAGGCGCGCGCCCATGTTGGCCGCCTCCATCAGTCCCGGACCTCCCCCCGTCAAAACATCAATACCCTCCCATGACAGGTAGCGAGCAAGATCGAATACGTCGGTGTACTGCTTAGTTTCCGGTTTGATACGGGCGCTACCGAAGATACACACTCGATAAAATCGATCCTCATCGAGCTTACGTAGCTCATCCTCGATCAAAACAGCTCGCTGATAGAGAAGTCGAAGTCGCTCGTCGAGATGTTTACGCCGTTCCCCTCGGCTACCTTTTCGAGAGCTCTCCGCACCCGGAACTCGAGGAGTATCCGTTCGTTGTTTTGTTTTTTGAGTTCGGGGAGTAGAGCGTCGAGTTGCTCGAGCTGATATCTTTTTTTTACTACGGGTCATACTACCTCTTACGAAAAATGCTATTTACCACCGAGTCCTGCTTGAACATTTTTCGTCCAAGATTCCCAGCCGGAGCTCGAGGTTCGCTCTACCGCTATCCCTGAAAGCTCCTCTTCGGAGTCCCCCGGGTGAACCTCACATAGGGTTTGCAGCGAAGCCTCGATAAATCGCTGAGCTTTTATGATGTCGGTGAAGTGTTCTGGAAGGATCGGTGGCTTTGATTGCCGCGAGGTCCGCTGTTGAGCGCGCTCAAGAGCCTTCCGAAGTTCAACCGCCGCCTGAAGAAGCTCACTCAACTCAGTATACCGCAACGCCGTGTTTACGAGGCGTGGGTTGTGATGAGGATGAAAGAACCGATAAATATCCATAGACCATCCGGAGAGCTAGGAATCCGTTCAACATCTCGAAGCGATTACCTTTTCACCCTAGCCCTTACACGACCTCGGCGCAACAAGAGTTTGCAAGGGTGCGGGGACTCTATGAGGTAGATGATTTGGTGGTAGACAAGGGGCTTAGTGAGGGGGCGGCCCTACCCCATACGGTCCTTGCTCCCCTCTCCGTTTGCCCCCCCCCGCTTCACCCTTACCCCTCTCCTCCATTTCAGGTATATCATCCCCACTACGATCTCAGAGGAAGCGCGCTATGTTGATATGCGGAGTTGATGAAGCAGGAAGGGGTCCCTTGGCCGGTCCGGTCGTTGCGGCGGCCGCTGTTTTTGACGAAAACTTCACACACCCAGAAATTCAAGATTCTAAGGCCCTCACGGCGAAACAACGGGACCGTTTATTCGATTACATCACCCAAACAGCCTCGAGCTGGGCGATCATCGCTGTAGGGCCGAGAAGAATTGAGGAACTCAACATTCTTCAGGCAACGAAGCTGGCGATGAAGCTCGCGGTAGAGCGGGTGACGGCGGACCTCGTGCTCGTCGACGGCAATCAGCCGATCGTGTGCACCCTTCCACAGAGAACGGTAATCGGGGGTGATCGACTGCATGTACAGATATCAGCGGCGTCGATCCTCGCCAAGGTGTGGCGTGACCGCATCATGGAGACCCTCGGAGCTAAGTATCCGGGGTATGGATTGGAGAAGCACGCCGGGTACCCCACTCCCGCTCATAAGAAGGCGATTCTGGAGTTAGGTCCATGCCGTGTACACCGAAAAACATTCGCTGGGGTCATCGTACGTCCACACTGCTCAAACGTTGGTGGGGAGCGACTCGCCGTCGGTTCGTAAGATATCACTCAAAAGGGATGTGGGGTGAGCGAGTCGCCAGGCGATTCCTTGAGAAAAACGGGATCATCGCACTTGCGACGAACTGGAGAATCAAACGACTCGAGGCTGATCTGATAGCGTGCGATGGGAACACCATCGTAGTTGTTGAAGTTAAAACGAGAAACTCGCGATTTAAATCTCGATTTCCAGCGTTAGGTGCTATCACCCCCACCAAACACGCTCACCTTGTCTCACTTGGCCGTCGATTTATGAGGAATAACGGCCCCCTCTGCCGTCGATACGCGCTGCGGAGGCGTAGGATCGATATCGTTGAGATCTACTATCGGAGAGCCAGTATTATGGGTCTACGAGTTGACGAGATTCGATGGCACCGCCAGTTCACCACCGACTGAGCGCGATGTTGCCGCAGTCTTGAGTTTTAGTCGAGCTGCTCCTTAATACGGCGGAGTAATCGTCGATCCTGAGAGTTGGGTCGCTCCTCAGGAGCGGCATTCCGGGCAAGGCGATGCATCTCCGCCACCTCCTCTCGTTGTTTTTTACCCTCATCTGTCTCTCGATACATCTTGCTCGCGATGGCTCCGGAGCCACGTTGGGAGGAGACCTGCTCGACAACGATCTGAAACCTTCCTCGCGGGGTGTTTATAATCATCGTATCACCGACGGATACCGCGCGACTCGGTTTCGCTCGGATGTTATCGACGTACACCTTTCCACCCTCAATCGCCTCGTGTGCCATCGATCTGGTTTTGAAAAATCGAGCTGCCCACAACCATTTATCAAGGCGAACACTGTCGTTGTCGTCTTTTGCCATACGTTAACCTCATTCTTCCTTCGCAGTGCGATCAAGATCCCTTTCGCCTGAGCCTCACAGCGACCGTGAGGCCACACCACAGCTCAAGCCACGGCACCACAAAGAGCCCCCCGAGCAGGAGAACCACGACGTACGGGTCCGTTCGGGATAGTCCTGCCAAGCTCAGATCAATGACACGAAACACCATGACTTGGAACAAGGCGACCGAGCCGGTCAGACCTGCGGCCCGTTGGGCGAGTATTCGCCGGCAACGGGGAACACGAAGGGCGCCCGGCACCTGACTCTCAGACAGGTGCGCATAAAGAAACGCAGCGAACATCGTAAATATCCCAATAAGCAAAAAGCGCTGAGAGACAAGGCCAGGGACGACACCTATCAGGCCGGAGGTGAGAATCACGGCCCCGATCTGAAAACTAAAGAGGCCAAAAGCGCTCCCCCACGAGGGGGATTGGGCATCGGGTTGGGATTGAATAAACCTCACAAGCTCACCTGATAAACGCCTTACACGCTGGCAAACATACGAGTCGTATCACAGGTTATTACACCTTACGACCCCTATCCTCTTCCGCGAATACGACTGAAGTGTGCCCGTACTATCTGAGAGGAGGAGAGGCCGAGAAGACACGTTGAATCACTAGAGACGCACCCGCCTGACCATCGCGTAAAACGATACCCTCTCGATGGACGCGCGATCAATCGAACAGTTCGTCCCGCCCGAAAGTCGGCGGTGCACCGACTTCCGCACTGAATCCCGCCAGGGGAACTCACGACCGAACCTCTTCCATCTTTGCGAACACGCAACCGCCGCTTCGAACGGGGAGAAGGTGTAGCGGTCGGGCCAGGGGTTGGGGTCAGCGAACCTGGAGGAGCTGTTCCTAACGAGTACGTCC
>JAIXQT010000154.1 GCA_027485595.1 Pseudomonadota bacterium
GATCTACAACAACTCCCAGATGGAGGAGAGCCTCAGTAACTTCTATACACCGGGGAGGTCAACGGTGCGCGGAGCGATCGGCGAGGCGATTCGAAATATTGGCCAACACGGACACGATCTCCATGCGGTAGGGTATCACCAGTGTCTTTTCGCACCAGCCGCTGTGCTTGTTAAGGAGTTTTCTGTCGGAGGGGGAGATGGACCGGATAGTCGCGTGCTTATGGCCGTCGTTACGGATGAAGGTGGCGGGCTATCTGACCCTGAGCGATCGATGCTCAATGGAGTTGGCAGTATGGCCGGAGTTGACGCGCTCGGCATGGGGATCGAAATGGAGTACAGCCTCTTGTACCTTGTAAAGTCGAGGAAGGGTGAGTGGTGTCTGTTCGATGGGGCTCGTCACCTCAACCCCGACAAGTACGACAGTGCCAACGGTTTTAAGAAACGCGCTATCGGGGATGATGAGAAGATCGAGCGAGTGGCGTTGCTAGACCTCCCTGCTCCCGCCAAGGGATGTCAAAAAATCATGTTCTTTGCGCATCCGAACGCCTCGGCGGAGCAGGTTAAGGATATTCACGAACGACTCCTGTCGGCGTTGGGAGCCATGGCTCGATAGCCCGCATAGGTTATCTCTCCGCGCACGTTGGGCGGAATTCATAATTCTACGCGGGCTCGTCTTGTGAGTTTCTTTGAGACGATGCCTCTGCCCTGACGAGACGGTGCTTAGATTTCCCACTCCTTACCGTACAGGGTATCAACCGGCGTCGTGTAGTCGATGCCCGGAATCTCAAACCCGAACAGATTGAGGAACGCTCCGCGAAGAGCGGAGAAGTGCGTGTCATCGAGCACGGTGCCGGCCTGAAGAACGCTCATGCGCTCGGTCACGATCTTCTGGATCTTGGCGTCGAGCTCGCGATCGTCAGCGCGAAGGGCGACACTAGTGTCCGCTCCGGCCTTCTCCTGGCCGAGCAACTGAAGCATCCGGTAGACATGGTCGAGGTTGTCCTCGAAGAGCCCGTGCTCCTTCATAATCTTTGAGTATACCGCAACGTAGAGTGGAACGGTCGGAATCGCGAGGCTTGCTTGCGTCACCGTAGCTTGAAGGTACGCTACTCGGGCCATACCGCCGCTCTTCGCCAGGTCCCCGTTCAGACTAACGCACGTGTCCTTTACGTCATCCTTGGCCTTGCCGATCGTGCCGTCTTTGTAGACCGGCCAGCTCAGAGATGGGCCTTCATAAGTGTACGCAACCACCTTAAGGTCATCTTCAACGACCCCCTGTGATTTGAGGTAGTCTATCCAGAGCATGAGGTCTTCGCCGCCCATCACCTTTTTGGTGTTGGCGATCTCCTCTTCGTTGGCTGGTTGAAGGCTCGCCATTGAGAGTTTTCCTCCATCAAGCTCAACGGTGAGCCCGGAGTAGGGGGCCCCGACCGGTTTAAGCACAGAGCTGTACACGGTGCCGGTCACCGGATCTTTTCGGCGAGGTGCCGCGATGCTGTAGACGAAGATGCCGATCTTACCGAACTTCTCCTTGATTAACTTGACGACGTTTTCTCTGGTCTCTTGAGCGAATGCGTCGCCGTTCAGGCTGAAGTGCTTGTCGTTTCCCTTGTGTCGTTGATGAAACGAATAGGTATTGTACCACCCAGCTGTGCCGGGGCGACTCTCTGAGGCTGGGGCGTCGAAGCCAACGGAAATCGTTGAAGCGTTGAGGTTTTCCGTTAGGATCACGCGAGTAGCGAGTCCGTAGCCGGTTGTTCCTCCAAGAATGAGAGCCTTGGGAGCAGAGCCGAGACCGGTGATGGTGGGCTTCGACTTGGCTCTCTCGGACCACTCGGTAACGCTCTTAGCGCATCCAGCCGGGTGGCTGTTGATCGAGATAAAGCCTTTTGTCTTAGCGGGGATAACTTTGATGTGTGGATTTGTTTCTGTCATATGGGGGCCGATTAAACCCTTTAAGTGGGGTCGCCGTCAAAAGGGTTTGTTCGAGAGGCCAGAGCCGTTCCTGGAGCTAGGAAAATTAGCTAGTTATCGATTCAGACAGCGCCTCATACGCCTCTTGAAGTTCACAGAAGCGCATCGCCGCGTTCTTTATCGCCTGGTCATCGCCCTTTGCCATCACGAGGTCAGGGTGACACGCCTTAACTGAGGAGCGATACCTCGATTTGATCTCTGAGGGCGTGGCGCTTTCGGGTAATCCGAGGCGGGTGAGCGCGTCAACGCGGGAGAGTGGGCGGTGTTGTCGACGGGCGGTGGTACTCCCCGTCTCGTTAGACCCGGTCGAGTCGAAAAAAGAAACGCTCTCACGCTCGACTGTGATGCCCAGCTTGTGGGCTATCGTATCCCGCAGGATCCAAAACGCTCGAACGTGAACTCCGAGCGTTTGGCGCGTGTAGTCGATGATATGCTTTTTAAGCAAGGTAAATTCACCTTCGGTCAGCGCGACCCGCAGGAGGATGTCGAGCACCTGAAGGGGCTCGAGCCATCTGTCGGGTTCGCTTGTGTCTCTGAAGCCATAGAGCTGAAAAGCCCTTTTCACGACCGCTTCGCGCATCTTTGCGACTGTGGTGCCGTGGAGAAAACATGAAATGGCGAATTCCCGTTCCGAGGCCGGCAGGTGGGCTCCGATGAAGCGTTCCGCCTGTTGAATGTCTGGTTTCGCCTCCCACCTCGTGGTGGTCGCCACCATCCCGAGGAGCTCAAAGAGCGCTTGAATGTCCTCGCGCCGGGCATACGTGAGTAGGGAGGCGCGTGAATTCCGCTGAGGGGGAGGGGGGCGTCTGAGTCGAGGGAGCTTCATAGAGGGGCTCAGTTTAATGAGTTTCGAGTTGGCCGACTCTCACTGCAGGATTCATCAGAGATAGTGTCTCAGTCTCTGCCTTTTAGTCCGATTTTACGGCGCTGTCTTTAGGGTCGCTTACGATATATAATGGCCGCTCTCGGATGCGCCCTGAAGTGGCGTAAAAGCGATTTTGCATCTTTCTCGAAGGAGTCCGCTCATGAACCAGACCCCACTGATGAACACCTACAAGCGAGCGGCGGTCGATTTTGTGCGCGGAGACGGGGAGTACCTCTACGATACACACGGGCGTCGTTACATCGACCTCCTCTCAGGGGTGGCGGTTGTTTCTGTTGGTCACGCGAATCCTCGAGTGGCGAGAGCGATCAGTGATCAAGCGTCAAAGCTCGTTCATGTTTCCAATCTCTTCGGAAATCTTCCCATGCGGCGCCTCGCTGAGCGACTGCATGGCTCGACGGGTGGGTGGGGTCGCGTCTTCTTTTGTAACTCCGGCGCTGAGGCAAACGAGTGTGCGATCAAGCTCGCTCGAAAAGCTGGTGGTGGAAAGCGATATAAGATCCTCGCCTCTGAAGGTGGTTTTCACGGGCGTACGCTGGGAACGCTCGCGGCGACGGGACAGCCGGAGAAGTGGAAGGGGTTTGAGCCCCTTCCACAGGGGTTCGTCCACAATCCTTACAACAACCTCGACGCGTTCGCGGCGTCTCTTGATGATTCGGTCGCTGGCGTTCTTGTTGAGCCGATTCAGGGGGAGCGGGGGGTCATCCCTGGAACCTCCGAGTTTCTGAGAGGTCTTCGAGAGTTGTGCGATAGGGCAAAGATCCCTCTTATCCTGGACGAGGTCCAAACGGGAGTGGGGCGCACGGGCTCGTGGTGGGCGTTTCAAACGCTTGGAGTGAAGCCGGACATCCTGACTTCCGCAAAGGGGATCGCGAATGGGCTTCCGCTCGGTGCCTGTATCGCCGATGAGCCCTATGCGTCATCGTTCGGTCCGGGGGATCACGGAACTACGTTCGGTGGTGGAGCAGTTGTATGTGCGGCCGCGCTCGCGACCTTCGATGAGATTGAGGAGCGAGGGATCCTCTCTGAGACTCGGAGAAAGGGAGAGCTTTTCGCCGAGCTCCTTCGATCGATCGATGAGGTCAAGGAGGTCCGGGGAGCGGGCTTGATGATCGGCGCCGTTCTCAGGAGTCCTGTCGCGTTCTCGGTCGTAGCAAAGGGACTTGAACAAGGGCTCGTTCTCAATGCGACCTCCGACTCCGTGCTGCGATTCGTTCCTCCCCTGGTTATCTCTGATGAAGCGATTGTCGAGGTGGTGGCAACACTAAGAGAGGTGATAGCCGCCGTGAGGGACATACCCGCGAGTAGCGGTATGGTGGCGAGCGCACCCAGTTGGTGAACTCTCACCTGTCCGGTGCCGGTCCTCGATGACGGAGCTCTCGCTCAGGGTCGGCAGGCGATTCGTTTTTTAAGGTGTGCCCTAAAAGAGCCTGGCGATGATGCCCAAGGTGTGGCATAGGCTAAGGGTACGTCGGGGCGTTGCACAACCATCCGGTGTCAGGGATATCACTTGGCCGATTACTAGGTCGAAATATAGAAAACCTCTTTGCTTCTTCCTTTTGTAGCGTACATCGGGTGTCGCACATGACTCTTCACGCAACGCATCGTTCCCTTCCTCAAATCGCCGCCTCTCAGGAATTAGTTAGTCCGATTGACCGCATAAGCCGCGGTTCGTTTCTCCGCATGGTGGGGCTGAGTGCGCTCGGAGCGCTTTACGGGCCGGGGCCCCGAGGTGAGGTGGAACGCGAATCGACATCGTCGCGTTCGCTCATGGAGCTGCAACGAGACCTTCATCCGGTTCTGGAACGGTTGCAGAGGAATACAATCGACTACTTTATCCAGAATCGTCGGGATGGGCTGGTTTTGGACCAGTTTCCTGTAGCGAATTGGCCATATTCAAGTATGGCGGCCACAGGGTTTGGACTTTCGTCATACGTTATCGGTGTGGAGCGAGGAGTGCTTTCTCGCGCGCGAGCGGTTGAGTTAGTGGATGAGACGCTGCGCACTATTGAAACGAGGCCAACACTTCGTCATCGCGGATGGTTTACTCATTTTGTAGACGTCTCCGAGCCAGGGCGACCCCTCGCGGTACGAGAGAGCGGTCGACCAGAGAAACCGACCGCCGAATACTCGTCGGTCGACACTGCGTTGTTTTTCTTGGCTGCCCTTCCGGTGGCAACCTACTTCGGCGCGGAGCGAGATATCGAAGGCCGCATTGAGAGGCTCCTTCAAGAGGTCGATTTCCCTCTCATGTTACATCAGCAAGGTGCGGGAGATACACGGCTCTTCTCTCACGGTTTCTATCTCGACGAGCATGGGCACGAGCGATTCATCCCCTCAAGGTGGGATACCTGCTCAGAGGGGATCTTGGTGTCCTTCCTGTCACTAGCGGACCAACATCCAAGCGTCTCTCCAGGGGTGTGGGACGCATGGAGTCGGAAGTACGAACAGTTGCCACTTTTCGTCCGCTACTATCCCCATTGTTTCGTAGATCTTCGGGATTGCGTCGATCGCTCCGGGCTTAATCTTTGGGGCCTCGCCGAGCAGGAGGTTGTGCATCAGGTTCGTTACTGTGAGGAGAACGGGTTCCCCGCCGGGCTCTTTGGGGTGACAGCGTGCGCGTTTGCGTACAAAGGCCCTTCCGGGTCGGACCAATACGGGTATTTCGTTCCTGCATTTCAAGGGCCCCGAGAGCCTCGTGTTGTGGGACCTCATGCCATCGTGTCCTGTATTCCCTTCTCCCCTGGGCCAGCCTACCGGTCTCTCCACCATCTCTCGCGACATGGATGGTTGGAGTCTGATTTTGGGCCGATAAATTCGGTAAATTTTGATGATGCTTTGGTGCATCGTGGGGTGACCGCGATCGATGTTGGGAGCGCGTTGCTCATGTTGGATGCCGCGAGCGCTCGTTGCATTCACACGCTCTCTGCAGGGAACGCTCGGATACAGGCCGCGTTGATTAACTGTGGATTCACGAGGGGCCCCTCATCATTTAGCCAGCGGTAACGACGGGGCCTCATAAGCTTTTGAGCTGCTTTCGCGGCGTTGCTGTAATCAGCATAGTGTGGGTCTCATCGCCTTTGAGGTGAGCGATAGCCTGTATTCTTGACAACTCCCAAGGACTTGGGCGAGGCGATGAGGGAAACGGATCTAGGTATAATTACTACTACTACTACTACTACTACTACTACTACGTGGACTGCTTCGTCGCATATCGTTATTGAGCTGCCAACTATCAAAGCGTATTGCGAACACGCCGATGAGATGAAAGTCTGTTTTGCGCCGTCTCTATGTCCTTGGGAGGACCTTTATGCGCGCCACATCTCGTCTCATGTCGTCTCTCGGGGTATCGCGTGGCCATCGGTCACGAACGATCGCGGCGATCGCGTTTGCCTGGGTTGCCGGCTGTGGAGGAGGTGGCGGAGGCTCCTCTGAAACCTTCGAATCACCTTCAGAGGTGAGTAGTAGTGGGGGGCAGCTCACCATGGATCTCACTATCTCCCAGCAGGAAAACAAGGTCGGAGATCTTCATTTTACCTCGACGGTGTACAACGGTGATTACGCGGCGCCGCTCCTGCGCGTTCGTCCGGGAGATTCTATACATCTCCGTCTCAGAAATCTCGCGCAACACCAGCCATCGAATGTGCACTATCACGGACTTGAGGTTTCCCCAAAGCCTCCGGGGGATACCATCTTTGTGCAGGTGGAGCCGGAGAACTGTTACGATTACACGATAAAGATTCCGAGCGACCAGAGCACTGGTCTTTACTGGTATCACTCCCACATGATGGGACTCGCGGAAACGCAGGTGTTCAATGGACTTTCGGGTGGTCTTCTCGTGGAAGGCATCACTGAGAAGCTTCCATTTTTAGATGGAATTAAAAATCGTGTGATGATACTCAAGGACGTACAGGCGTCCGCCGACGGGAGGGTGACCACGCCCGACTACAGTAAGCCAACCCTGAGGACGATTAATGGTGTCGTTCGTCCGTCGATGGCGATTCGGCCGGGGGAGACCCAACTGTGGCGAGTGGGTAACATGGGAGCGAACCTGCTGTATCAACTTGCCATCGATGGTCACGAGATAGTTGAGATCTCTCGAGATGGAAATATCCATACCAAGCCGGTACGCCATCGAGCGACTATTCTTCCCCCGGGTGCTCGAACCGAGTTTTTGATTACGGGTGGCGCACCGGGAACCTACACGTTTAGGACGCTTGCGGTAAACACCGGCCCTGATGGCGATCCGACCCCTGAGGATATACTTGGCTCCCTTGTCGTATCCGGATCTCAAGATACACCGGTCAAGGTCCCTGAGACGTTGGCACAGGTTCCGGATCTCCGATCGAAAGCACTCACCAGAACGCGACGAATCGTTTTTAGTGAAAACAACGACGCCGGGCAGTTCTTTATCAACGGCAAGATGTACAGCCCAAGTCGCGATGATGTTGTGGTGAATCTCGGGTCTACTGAGAAGTGGGATCTGGTTAATAATTCGGCGGAGGTTCACACCTTTCACATCCATCAGATAGATTTTCAGGTTGTTGGGCGGAATGGACGTCCCGTTGATTTTACGGGATACCAGGACACCGTTGATATCAATCCCGGAGAGAACGTGCAGATCATTATTCCGTTCACCCGTCCGAGTCAGGTTGGCCGGTTCGTTTTTCACTGCCACATCCTTGAGCATGAGGATGGAGGTATGATGCAGAATATAGTGGTTGTTGATCCAAGCAATCCAGCCGCGGTGGACAATAACCGGATGATTCAAGGGAAGCCGTGCTCGTAACACTTCGGAATTTGCCCCTCCTGTTCTGCGCTCTGCTGTTTTCCCGCTGGGATGCGAGCGGCGATGACCAGCAACCTCGTATGGGGATCTTTACGAGGCCTGGAGCTCGCATCGATATGACTCGTGCCTTGGTCGATTCAGCTGGCGTGACGAAACCACTTAGGGATTTCGTTGAACCCGGACTCCCTTTTATTCTCGTGCCGATTTTCTATCGATGCCCCCGACTGTGTGGCTTGACGGTATCCGGGGTGATTGATCTTGTGAATCACCTCCCGATGACCCTGGGGGATGACTATTCGGTTGTGATGTACAGCTTTAATCCGGATGATACGACTCACGACGCGGCCGAGAAGCGCGCACAAACGGTCGCGCGGCTCAACAAGAAGCCGGTGCGGCAAGGGGCGTTGCGTTTTCTTACGGCTTCGTCCGATGCTATCGAGGCCCTGAACGATGCTCTCGGATTTCGTGTTCGGTTCGCGGATAAAGAGATTGAGCACAGCTCCGCTATCTTTGTAGTCACGCCCGATGGGGCAGTGACGCGCTACTTTGCAGGGATTGAGTTTGAACCCAACAAGGTCGCCGCGGCATTAGAAGACGCTACGCCTCAGAAGCGGAGGTAGCAGGGGAAGAGGTGAGCGGGACGTGCGCGTCCGGATATCGAGACGCGCCTAAACATGGCCTACAACATAGGCGACCCACACCTGGCAAGGCTCTCCCTTTTCCTTACGGTTAAAACGACCACTTCCACGTCCATCGCGAGAAGTTCCTTCCCAGTATACGTCTACCGCCTTGAAGCCGGCATCGAGCATCACGTCTCGAATCTCAGGTATGCTCCACATCCGCCAGTCATAGCTAAAGGCGCGTTTGCGAGTTCGTCCATCTCTTGGTTTGAAGTGAATGCTAAAGCGGGTTCGGTTGTTTATCGGATCGAAATTCTCCTGCTCGAAGAAATACGTAAGGCCTGGTAGTCGCTTCCTGTCGAGCGATGGTTCGCCGTGCTGCGGTCCACCGAAAGCGTCCACGACGAAGAGTCCGTTCGGACGGAGTGATTGTCGGCAGGATTTGAAGTATCGGAGAAGGGTCGCTCGCTCATGAAAGCAGAAATAGCTGAAATTAAGGGCGCAGATGATATCGGATGCGGCGCGATGGCGAACCAACACATCGCGCTGCTTCGTGGTAACCCTCTTTTGTTGTGAAGCGGTAAGTTCCGAGAGGTACTTCGAAGCGCCGTACTCAAGCGGTTCAGGGTCGATATCAAGACCGATTGCTCGCTTTGTCTCATCGAGCTTCACCCATTCGCAGCACAGCGCGAAGGTACCGCAGAAATCTTCGCGCAGGACCGTCGGCTCGCTCTTGTTTACATTGCGGTAGACGAGGCGCATGAAGCGGGCGTCCTCGCGCGGAGATTGAACCGAGCGAGCATACGCATCGTACTTGTCGAAGGAGGTGGAGCGAGCTGTAGGCATATGAAAGGGCTCTCAGGTTTTTAGAAGAGTGATCGGGTTACCGGAACGCCGACATCATCTCACACCTTTAAGCTCTAACCAACTGATCGAGATGGGTCCGCGTGTTTACAGGAGGGAGCTCTACGGGTTGCTCCTATGTCAGGGATACTGTGAAAAGGCGGTATGGTTCACATAAGAATGGGCGCACACTGGGAGGAGAACTTGAGCTGTAAACCTCTATGTATCGCTTCTGGTGTAGTGTACGGATTTTGGAGTCCACAGTCTGCCGGGCGTTGGCGTCGATTGGGCTGACGTGTGTACTGGTCGTGCTTCCTGCTCTCGGCCAGTCTCGGTGCGCTCCGAGCGCTCATCGGGGTGAGCGTGGGCAGGCTTTTGATAATAGCGTCGAGGCCATTCTCGCTGCGCGGGGGATACCGTATGTCGAGATAGATATTCGGGTCACTGATGATAACGACCTCATTCTCTTTCACGATAGAAGATTATCGCCTAAAAACTATCGTGGAGCACGCAATCTGATCGGACGGCCAGTGGTATCTTTAACGCGTGAGGAACTCGCCGCAATACGCTTTCCAGATGGATCAAGGATTCCAAAGCTGCGTACCGTTCTTCGCGAGGTCGAGGGACGGGGAATTACCTTGATGCTTGATGTTAAATCGACCTCAGCACGTGATTTTAAGCGGGTGATTGATGATGTGTACCAGGCGGGCGCTGAGTCACGTGTTGTGGTGCAGTGCCAGTCCTCCGAACTTGTCGAATACATGAGAGTAACGTTCCCCAGGATCTCTGTTTTGGCGCGGGCTCATGAGGAGTCAGAGGTCGAGCCGTTGTTGGGTCATAGCCCTACATTTGTGCAGATCGATCATAACTGGAACCTCGCGAACCTCGTTCCGCAAATTCACGAGCGAGGTTCCCGTGTGGTAGTGAAGACCTTGAGCCCAGAAACCGACCGACCGGTCGTGTGGAGGGTGGTGTGTGACGCCGGGGTCGACGTCGTGTTGACGGATAGGCCGCGGGACTTTCTCTCCTCAAAGAGCGATTGAAAAGGTCGTTGAAGACGCCCTGAGGGGGCTTAATCGATAGAGTTTGATGGGGGTGGGGGGATTCTGGCGTCGGTCTGATAGTGTTTTCGAGAGGGAAAAATAATCGGGATGGCCCCAACGCGCGCATTCCGCGCCAGCACGCGTGATAAGATGTCAGGCTCTCCCCGTGATTCTACCCACACTAGCTCGCATGAAGGGGCTCCTAATCTCTTGGACCGTCGTTTGCGTATCGGGACTCTCTCAGTATTCCCCTGGATTCTATGTTTCTCTTGCGTTTATCCTCGTCGGCAGTGTGAGTATTGCAGGCGCCCACCTCCATGAGTCGGGATCGGGCCAGTAGATGGGTGCAAGGGATCAAGGGAGGGGCGCTTGCCCCTCCGAGGCTTTTCCAGCTCGGTTGGGGATGATTCGGATCGCATGTAGGTATTACAGGGGCCTCCCGTGTGATATCATGTCATCAGATGATGCGCCGCGAGAGATTCCGCGACGTTTGCACGTTGAGAGAGTATCGCATCCTCTGAAAGGGTTTTCTTAACGGTGGAGTGGGTGTGCACACTATCGAGACGCAATTTACAACAACACTACGTCAACTCATTCGAGAGGTGATGCCCACCGTCCTGAGAGCGGTCGCGGCGGAATCTCGCTCCCCGGTGCTCAAAGCTGATGGCAGCTACGTCACCGAAACCGACCTGTTTGTTGAACGCCACCTCATCGAGAGGCTCCGTAAGCTTTTTCCTACTGTCCCGGTCTTAGGCGAAGAGATGGCGACCGAAGGTCGGGACTTGGGGACTGTAGATGCCCCGGAATTCTACGCCTCGTTTCTTACCTCCCCCTTTCACATCATCATCGACCCTATCGATGGCACGAAGAACTTTGTGGAGGGTGGGAAGCCCTTCTGTATCGCGGCCGCTCTCACGCGCGCGGTCGGAGACGGCATCTGGCCGGTCGCGAGTGTTGTGGTCCTTCCGATGGAAGGTGTGATGTTCTGGACGGATGATCAACAGGTGCGTCGTGAGGTTCTCTCTTCAGGGGCTATCGAAGAGGTTGAGCGTCGGTCCAGCTCGTGTCGAAGAATCTCGGTCAATTCGAGCGATCGCGCATGGCTTATCCAGAACGGCTTTGAGATGAGGCTCCCGTGGATATCGAGTGGGTCCTCCGTACACGATTTCATGGGGACCGCAACGGGAGAGCTGTGTGGTTCCATGGTAGGTAAACAAAGACTATGGGACCTCATGGCCCCACTTGCGATAGCTGAGCGCCTTGGATGCGTGCTGAGGGATCTCTCGACGGGAGGTGTGCTTTCCCGCGTGACTCCCTCAGAGTTGAGCTCCGATCTGAGTAGCAGAGCCTGGGGGATCGATCGGAAGATGGTGCTTGCGCCTCTCGGTACCGAGGTCGCCTCGCTGATAGCGCCCGTGTGATGGGTTCGAGCGATACCTCTCAGGTGGATCAATCTTTTGATGAATGCGCGCGGGTTATCAAAGATCCAGGAGTGCCTTCGATACCAGAGCGGGCGTGACATCAGTTCGAAAAGCTCACGAACTGTCTCGCCGGTCCGAAGTGCGGAGAATTGTCGTAATTCTCGACGAGATGTTCGAGCCGTCGATGCTCTGCTCAAGCGGGATGGAGGATACGATGATCTTGCTGGGGCATCACCTCGGCTTTCAGTTTCCGGATGGTGTCGGAGATATTGCTCTGGTGCGCAGTTCTTGCCTGGAAAAGAGTGGAGCGTTTGTGGGTAAATGGGTAGACTTACGGTATGACCTCGAACTATCCAACTTCGTATTCCATCAGTGATTTACCCATGAGTGGTGGAGTCGCCTATCACCTCGGTATTTCAGCCGATCAACTCGCATCATCGATTGTGCTCGTCGGTGATCCTGAACGGGCAGATCGTATCGCTGAACAATTTTTCGATCATCAAGAGGTACGAGTCTCGCATCGAGGACTGACAACGTGCACAGGGATCGCTCGGGAAACAAAGCAGCGCATTACGGTGACGACCACTGGTATGGGCGCGCCGTCAACTGAGATCGTGTTGAACGAGATCGCGGCCCTCGCGGAGGTGGATACCGTGACCCTGAAACGACGGTCCATGACCCCCGCGAATCTCACGATCATTCGCGTCGGCACCTCCGGGGCCCTTCAGCGTTCGACACCCCTCGGGACACCGATTATATCCTCCCACGCAATCGGTCTCGATAGTACAGCGTGGTTTTATGGGGAGGGGTTGACGAGCGATCCGATCGCGCGTGAGCTTGCGGGTGTTGTTGAGTGTCAGATAGAGGAGGTGTTGCCACCCCAACATCCCTCGAAAGGAAGGATTCATTCCTACGGAGCGGTCGCTCATTCCGAGGTAGTGGACGCCCTTCGTCAGGCCGCCGGAGAGTTGGGGGTGAATCCTCAGGTAGGGGCGACGGTGACCTCAAGTGGCTTCTTCGCCCCACAAGGTCGGGATGTGAGCCGTGCTATTCCGTCTGTTCCGGACCTTGACCGTCTCGTCGCGCGGGACTCTCGATTTCTTAACATGGATATGGAAACGGCCTTTGTGCTGCATCTCTGCGGTGTGCTTGGGTATAGGGCTGGCGCGATCTGCGTGGCCGCCGCGAATAGAGAGCTCAACACCTTCTCAACCGAGATATCCAAGAACGTCTCTGATGCGGTTCGAACGGCCATCGTCGCCCTCTCAAAGCTCGGTCACTAGTCGTGGCTGCTCGACAAAGATCGCAGTGTTCGATGGCGGTCGTGTTGAAGTGTTCGTGTTACTGCGTATCCGGCGCGAAGTAGCGTTGTACGAATCTAACCGGGCCTTGCCTTTCCCTCCGAGCACTCAGGATAGATTGTTCGGTGAGTCGTTCGAGCCAGCGACTGAAGATCGCCTTTGAGGTGCCATCCGGGAGCAATCCATCCGTTTTCTGCGCAAGGCAGAAGAGTTCGTGAGTGGTTTGACCAGGATGAGATGCCACAAGCGCGCGTAGATCATCGCTGATATTTTGAAAGACCTGTTCGGCCTCGGCTCTTCTGGTTTTGAATGCGCTTCTAAACTCAGGGGTAGCAGTTTGAATGCGTGCCGTCGCCTGGGCTACAAAGCCCGGTCTATCGATGAAGATCTCCATCTTATCGGTTGGTAGTATTTGTGGCCCATCGTGTGTGATGAATCCCTGTTCTGCAAGGGCAGCCAAAAATGTTGATACGGCGCTCGCCGGGATGTTGAGGACGTCAGACACCTTTCGGGGGGAGGGAACTCCCTCTTCGACCATCAGCTGGGCAAATCGAGAGAGTGCTCTTACGCGCGCGTTACATGTAATTTCCTCCAAGGTCGGGAGTGCCGGCAGTCCGAGAATAGGCGGATGATGAATCTTGTGCTTAAAGGCGGCGGGGCCTGGAAGATATCCGTGGGGGGCGCCGAATAGTTCGGATGGTGGTAGAAGAAGACCACCATCGACGCACCGACGAAGTAGTTCATTCCCAGACACGGCGCTGGTGAGCACACCCGTTTCTCGCCAGAACTTTGCAGTAGGTACGAATCCGAAAGGATTGACCGAGAACGCGCGCATCGCCTCCACAACTACCTCTCGGTTTGGAAATTGTAACGGGGCCACCGATGGAGGAACCGCTGGATTCGGTGTGCTCCGGTGGGTTGGGGTGTGGTCAAGTCGGCGCGTGTGGCTCATGTGGTCCTCTCTGATGTCCTTGCAAGACTTCGCCTATCACATACAACGGGAACATAATGTCATAAAAGGTGAGTGCTTGACTTATCTCTCTGTGCAAGTGCTTGTCAAAACGCCTGCTCGCCCCGGCTACTCTTCAGGGCTACGGGGACCGGAAGTGAGAGGATGCAAGTTGCTGTTTTTGTTGCCTCCTGAATCGCCGTCTCTTGGAGCTCGTGTGTAGGGTGCCTACGGCGAGTCACGAGAAATCCCTTGTCGGGTACCTCCAAGGAGTTGAAGTTATTGTGCCCAGCCGCTGATTTGAGTAGGTGGAAGATTCCATTTACCTTACAACGGTGAGAGGGCAAGCGCAGAGCCCTCCATCGGGTGTATCTCATTTGTAAGGATGACATTATGGCGGTAGCACGGCAGGTTCAGGCGAGGGGTCTTCAGGTCGCGGTCAAAGCTACGGAGATGATTCGTCACGCCCAAGGAGCCTTCTCACTTCTCGTTGGAGGCACCTCTCCCAACCATGATGTGGTTTCGTATCTCCCGGGTGCTTTCACGCGATCGCACCGTTCTCCATCTTCCGATGCCTCCTCGATGAGGATCTCCGGAAGCGGCATAGCGGTAACCGCAGGAATGCTCGGGTTAACTACCTGCCAGAGAGATATCCTTGAGCGTCGCTCCGTATCCGCCACCGCTCGTGAGCGTGGAGTGGTCGAGGGATCGGACGCCCTGGTTGTTTTTGGTTCAGAGGGGCAGGCCGCTGTGACTCTTCACGGGCTTGGCTTTGCGAAGGTGCGAGAGCGCAGCGCATTGATATGCGATAGCTTTTACAAGGTCGTCAATGCGACGAATGGCCATCAGGCTACGGCATGGGCTCGTGTTGAACGGTGGCCCCAAGAGGATTCTGTCTGTGTTCACATCTCACTACGAGCGGAATAGGCACGTTTGAAGAGCTATGGCGCGCATGATGTCCCCGGGGAAGAGTCCGGGAGATGATCGGCGGAAGGTGCGCGGGGAGCCCTAGAAGCCATCTCAAAAATCCCCTGGGCTGCGGCTCGCTGCGCTACGAGATCGCGTCGTCTTCGGGAGAAAACGTGCTCGCTGTATCGCAGCGGATACACCTGCGCGCGTTTTCTCC
>JAIXQT010000054.1 GCA_027485595.1 Pseudomonadota bacterium
CGCTGACCGCGGCGTCACCCCGTTGTTTCTCATTCGGCATTTGAGCCCAGGGGCTTTTCGCCCCTCCTGCCGCTGACCGCGGCGTCACCCCGTTGTTTCTCATTCGGCATTTGAGCCCAGGGGCTTTTCGCCCCTCCTGCCGCTGACCGCGGCATCACCCCGTTGTTCTCATTTGGCAATGTTTCTCGTTCGACCGAATGCATGGTAGACCCTATATGAAGGTACCCGTTATTGCGGGGCCGCACATGAGGACAAGGGAATGAGTGACTCTGTTGCTGACGTTGCTGTCGCGAAACAAACTGCCACCCTCGACTACGAGGTTCGTCAGCGGTCGCCCCTTTGGATGGTCAGTCAGGAGCCTCTCCTCAACGATTTGGTCGCGTATCTCAGTAAGGTGCGAGAGGAGATCGAACGGGATCCCAATCGCCATTGTGAATTAGCCTTCTCTCGGGCGCACCTCAAGCAGTGTCGAGCGGCGTTCGACCGTATGATTCGCAAGGGTGAAGAGGGGCTCCACCGACTGTGCGAGCTGTTCTGCAACTCTTTCGTCGGGAAGTATCAGCTTCAAAGTGTTGTGATCGGAGAGACCCCAACGACTAACGAGCGCTTCACGCTCACGCAGATTCTCTCACGGCACGATCTGTATTCAACGATCGACCTTGACCTCGGAAATCGCCAGCTTCGAAAATTGAAATACTTCGATGGGCATGGGTGGGTATCTCCGATTCTCGTCGCTAACATGGTCGAGTATCAACCTACGCAACCGAACACCCACGGCGTTCACAAGATCATCAGCCGCATTAAGGCTGAGGAGGAGTTATGGAATAAGGTGGTGGATGAGATCTTCGGACTCGACTCCCTGGTGACGCGAGATAAGGAGCTCCGGCACCTCAGCTACTACGTCAAGGATATCTTCGGCATTAAGATAGTTGTCGGAACGCCTGAAGAGGTTGTGAAATTGCATCAGGAGCTTGAGCGTCTCTCGTGGTCTCCAACCGAGCTGCAGTGGGTGGGGGAGACTGCAACTCCTCAGTTGGCGCAACTCACCTTTGTAGAGACCAAGGATTACATCCGTAACGTTGAAAAGAACAGCGGCTGGGAGGCGATGAAGTCGGTCATCACGTGGGGCGATAGAATGTTCGAGGTTCAGGTTCAGCCGCTCTCCAATTTCTGGCGGGAACGGGAGCACCTTACCCGAGAGAGTCACGCTGGCTTCAAGAGTCGCCGTGAGGAGATCCGCCTTCAGGTAGCCGAGCGCATTCCGCTCTTCCGTTTTTACCAGAGTCTGCTTCGTTGGCTTATTCAACTACCGGAATCGCCGGCCCCGAGCTTTCCTGGCATTTCTGTTGTGGTAACAGACTGATATAGCTAGCTTTTGCAGTTCCCCGTGAGGGGCGTGCTATACTTGAATAAAATGCTCAAGATTGTTACCCTCACTACCACGATTCAGCGCGTTATTCGTTTTTCGGAAAAAGTGAGCGGTCAAGCCGACTTAGTGTGGCGCTCTGGGTATACTGTGACGGCTTTGACATGATCTCCACCCCGGGATCTCCGGTGACCAGAAGTGCGAAGGATTTAGGAAAACTATTATGAGTACGGACGTCCTCGATACCTATACCAATCAGGAATACAAGTACGGCTTCTACACCGATATCGAGACAGACTCGGCACCTCCCGGGCTGAGTCCTGACATTATTCGTTTTATCTCCATGAAGAAGGAGGAGCCGGAGTGGATGCTCGAATGGCGTCTCAAGGCATACGAGACGTGGCGTCAGATGAAGGAGCCACATTGGGCCTTCGTGAACTACCCTCCGATTGATTACCAGGATGTCGTGTACTACTCGGCTCCGAAGCGTAAGCCAGAGTTGAAGAGCCTCGATGAGGTTGACCCTGAGCTCCTCAAGACCTATGAGAAACTCGGCATCCCTCTTCATGAGCAGAAGGCGCTCGCGGGTGTCGCGGTGGACGCGGTCTTCGACTCAGTCTCCGTTGTTACAACCTTTAAGAAGCAACTTGAGGAAGTAGGGGTTATCTTCTGCTCGATGTCAGAGGCGATTCGAAATCACCCAGAGCTCGTTAAGAAGTATCTTGGTTCCGTTGTTCCTCACTCGGACAATTTCTTCTCAGCGCTTAACTCCGCGGTCTTTACCGACGGATCGTTCTGTTACATTCCGAAAGGGGTTCGTTGTCCCCTTGAGCTCTCAACTTATTTCCGAATTAACGCCGCTAAGACCGGACAGTTCGAGCGAACCCTGATCATCGCCGATGAGGGAAGCTACGTAAGTTACATGGAGGGATGCACTGCTCCGATGCGAGATGAGAATCAGCTCCACGCGGCGGTTGTTGAGCTCGTCGCTCTCGGTGACGCGCAAATTAAGTACTCCACCATCCAGAACTGGTATCCAGGGGATAAGGATGGAAAGGGCGGTATCTATAACTTTGTGACGAAGCGCGGGCTCTGCGCTGGAAAGAACTCAAAGATCTCCTGGACGCAGGTTGAGACCGGAAGTTCGATCACCTGGAAGTATCCGAGTTGCATCCTGAAGGGTGATAACTCAGTGGGTGAGTTTTACTCGGTCGCTATCACCAACAATAAGCAGCAGGCTGATACCGGCACGAAGATGATCCATATCGGCAAGAACACGAAGAGCACGATCGTGTCCAAGGGTATCTCCGCTGGTCGAAGCCAGAATGCGTATCGTGGACTCGTGAAGATGATGAAGAGCGCCGAGGGTGCTCGAAACTTCTCTCAATGTGATTCGATGCTCATGGGTAACGAGTGCGGCGCGCACACGTTCCCGTACATCGAGGTGAAGAACCCAACAGCGACGGTGGAGCATGAAGCCTCAACGTCGAAGATCGGAGAAGATCAGATCTTTTACTGCAACCAACGTGGTATCTCCACCGAGGACGCGGTGTCGATGATCGTTCACGGATTTTGTAAGGAAGTTTTAAATGAGCTGCCGATGGAGTTCGCGGTTGAAGCGCGACGACTCTTGGAGATCAGTCTCGAAGGAAGCGTAGGATAGTGAGGTAGTATGAGCTTGTTGAAGATTTCAAATGTGCACGCCCGCGTAGAAGGAGAGGGAAGGGAGATTCTTAAGGGGATCAACCTTGAGATTAAGCCAGGAGAGGTTCACGCCATCATGGGAGTGAACGGTTCCGGTAAGAGCACCCTCGCGAATATCCTTGGCGGCAAGGATGGCTACGAGATTACTGAAGGTTCCGTTTCGTTCGATGGAAAGGACCTGCTTGAACTCGACCCAGAGGTTCGAGCTCGTGAGGGACTCTTCCTTGCGTTCCAATATCCAGTGGAGCTCCCAGGCGTTCTCACATCGTATTTCTTGCGCACTGCGCTTAACTCAGTGCGTGAGCACCGTGGTCAGCCAGCCCTTTCGGTTCGTGATTTCGCTGCTCTCCTGAAGGAGAAGGCGAAGCACCTTGAGCTTAACGATGATATGCTCAAGCGCGCCGTGAACGAAGGTTTCTCCGGCGGGGAGAAGAAGCGTAACGAGGTGTTCCAGATGGCGGTTCTTGAGCCGAAGCTCTGCATCCTCGACGAGACGGATTCAGGTCTCGATATCGACGCGCTCCAGATCGTA
>JAIXQT010000158.1 GCA_027485595.1 Pseudomonadota bacterium
TCCGGACCTCGCGTGGCTTGGAATCTTGGCGTACACCGCTCAGATCTATTTTGACTTCTCGGGGTACTCTGACATGGCGATCGGGCTCGCCCGAATGTTCGGGTTCCGATTCCCGGAAAACTTCAATCATCCCTACCTCGCGTCCTCCTTCACCGATTTTTGGCGACGATGGCATATGTCGTTTGGACGATGGATGCGGGAGTATCTTTACTATCCATTGGGTGGAAGTAAGTGTGGCGTTGCACGCCAGTACCTCAACTTGTGGGTGGTATTCCTCTTCTCTGGATTGTGGCACGGGGCTCAATGGACCTTCATCTTGTGGGGCGTCTGGCACGGTTTCTTCATGACCCTTGAACGGCTCTTCCTCGCCAAGTACCTCCTGAAGATTCCGCACGCAGCGCAGGTGCTACTCACCCTCTTCTTAGTGATGCTGAGCCGGGTTCTCTTCCGCGCCGACGACCTCTCTCACGCCACTATGTACTTCCAACACCTCGTCAGTGAGGCTGGAGTGAGGAAGATCCTACCACTCTATTCCGTGACCTCTACCTTCGAGATCTTTATGATCGTGGTGGCGTATAGCCTCTGCCTCTGGCCCCTTATTCCAGGTGCCGTGGCGCTCAAGGACCGAGTCCAATCGTGGAGCCCGCCGGCGCTTCGGATCGCGGCAACCGCTTCGCAAGCAGCGCTTCTCCTACTCCTCTCCGCCGCGGCGATGGCCGGCACTGACTTCTCACCGTTTATCTATTTCCAGTTCTGATCATGGAAGCGACCTCTTCGAAATCAGCGATTGGTATAAAGGTGGCCTTCCTCGCACTCGTAGGTCTTTTCCTCGCGTTCCCTATTCTCAACGATCTCCGCCCCATCGTCACCGAGCGGGCTCCCGCCGGCATGCCGATGGCGAATCCCGCCCCCCCACTATCCCGGCAGGCTTTTCTTAAAAGGTCCTGGCAAAAGACCCTCGAAACAAGAGCGAAGCGCTCCTCCGGGTTGTGGTATCCATTAACGCTCTTAGCGAATGAGATCTACTCTCGTGGGTTTGGACAGATATCAGCGTTCAACGTTGGCTCAGTTCGTGTCGGACACGACAATCAGCTCTTTCAGACCGCGCACCTCTCCGCTCTTAACCACAAGCGCCCCAAGAATATCAACAAACTCGAGCAACGCGTCGCTGACATTAAAGAGCTTCAGGACCGTCTGAAGGTTCGCGGTACCAGCCTCATCATCGTTGTCACACCAAACATGGCGCACCTCTACCCTGAGTTGATTCCCGCCGGATACCTCGATCCATCACGAGAGAAGCGTGTCCATCCCTACGAGCTTGTTGAAAAAGCATTTAACGACAAAGGTGTCATCTACGTGGACACGGTCGATGTTCTCAAAGAGGCACAGAGCAAGGTACCCTTTCGGTTCTTCGCCCCCTCAGCCTCACACTGGAACGACGTAGCATCATGTCTCGGACTTCGGGCGATCAACGCCAAGCTCAAAGAGATGGGCGAGAGATCGTTCCGAGCGTTTTCGTGTGACAATTACACCGTGGAGCCGGAACCACGGAGCAAAGATCGCGACCTTTTGAAGATAGCAAACGTTCTCTTCCCGGAGCGATTCCACAAACCCACCCCGTACGTCTCAATAACCTACCAAGAGCCGGAAACAGCGGCTCAACCATCCACACTCTTGGTTGGGACCAGCTATCTCTTCGCACTCTCAGAACACCTGTACGAGTGGAATCTGGCGAAGGCGCATAAACTCTACTTCTATTTCCGTCAGTGGAGATACGGCGGTGAAGAGGCGTTCCACTCCCTCTCGAAAAAATCGTTGGATTGGGATGAGATACTCTCCAACGACATTATCATTGTGAATGTCGGAATCGGAAATCCGGTTACTATTGGGTACGGGTTTATTGAAGCAGCGTTGGCGGAGCTTAAAAAAAGAGACCTTGTCGCGCCCCCGTCTCGATAGCAGAGGATAGTCGCGGCGAATAGCGCCGAATCAATTTTGTCCTAATTACGATGGATCTTGAGCGCTGTCTCCGGTCAATTCAGGAGCGAGACGAGCGGAAGCACTCTGCGAGGGGATACTTAAAGGGGATTCACGTCGGATACCGATTTTAAGGACCCCCATGAAGAAGCTCGATATCATGACCTGAACTCCAAGGAACATAAGAGCGGTGGAAGGAACGATCTTGCGAAAACCGTTCCGAGGGTCCATGTAAACGAAGCCCTGGACGCTCCAATCAAGTACCCCCGATATGGTTCCAAGCAATCCCGCCACAACAAGCGTGATTCCAGCCAAGACGCCAAGCTCTAAACTCGCGGGCTTCAGCAAACGCTCTAACGGACTCGACATCGGCTTCAAGCCGGCAACCCGCGAATATACGTGAACGAAGGCCCCAAACATAAGGCATTGGGCACCCAGTAAAACCATGAAGGCGGCGTACAGCAGGGTGTGAATGTCAAAGATGACCCCAAACACATTGATGGGCCCCTGGCTTAAGGCGACTAAGAGAACACCGCCAAAGCCTATCAGGGCGAGCCCCGGATAGAGAAATAGGAAGCGCGGAGCGAACAGAAGCATTAAACGGAGATGTCTCCAACCGTCTCGCCACGGCCTCAGGTGAGAGCTCCCTTCACGCCCATCTGGGCGTAACGTCGTAGGCACCTCAACGACCTTGAGTCCCACAAGCAGACTTTTAATGATCATCTCCGATGCGAATTCCATGCCCGTTGTTGAAAGCTGCAATTTTGGAAGCGCTTCTTTTCGAAGTGCTCGGAGCCCACAATGGAAATCACCCACCTGTTTACCGAATAACAGCTTACCGATCCAACTCAAAACCGGATTGCCGATGTACCGGTTCTTCCAAGGCATAGCCCCTGGCGAAATGCCTCCGCGAAAGCGATTACCAACGACAAGTTCCGCTCCGCGATGAAGCGCCTCAACAAATTCATCGAGATTCGCCAGATCATAACTCCCATCGGCGTCCGCTATCACGATGAAGAGCCCGCGCGCCTCAAAACACCCCGCATTAATGGCAGCGCCGTAACCCCGCAACGGAACCCTCACGATGCGAGCACCGCGCGACTCCGCAATCGTAGCGGAACCATCATGCGAACCGGTGTCCGCGACGACTATCTCTCCCCGAATCCCCGATCGCTTCAGAAACAGCGCTGCTTCCTCAACACAGGCACCAACGGTTCTCGCCTCATTAAGGCATGGGAGAAGAATGGTAAGTTCTATAAAATCGAGGCTCTGAGTCATACGGGCGAAAAACTCCGGTCTTAAACATAGAAGGAACAAAAAACGAGCCGGCTCATACAGACTGCTTCATATGATGGCCCACCACTCACATCGATGAGACCCTGAACCCTTGTAAAAGCTCAGATCGGTGTGCATTAGTTGGACGTGTGCTCCATCCATGGATATTTTGATAATATGTTTGTGAAGAGCTCTTGCTTATTTTTCCCGTCCGAACAGCACATCTCTTGAGGAGAAAAAGCTACAGCCGTTTGGATTTTAGAGCACTGAGAATCATTGGAAGGAAGGGCTTTTATATTAGCCAGTGCCCGCAGCTTGTTTTCACAGTTTCTACATGTATCAGCGTACAGTTGGCCAAATGTCTTAGTAGCGGGCACTTCGGATATCATTTCATGTGCGACCATGTAATCAATCATTGTCCTGAGGCTAAAGATTTGCTCTTGCTGGTAACCTGAAGCATTACGGTACCAATAAACAGTTGTCTTAAGTAACTTCAACAGATCACTTTTAGTAAAACCAACCTTCCTGGCTAGGTCTTTCTCAGATATTTGTTGTAGCCCTTGTGGATCGCATTTGAATTGCTGGCAAACCTGCTTAGCTATCTCAAACCCTACTAGGTTGTATGGGCCGATAGCCATATGATGTCGATCGTAAAAAAGATCTGATCCAAGCACTGAATGAGGATAGTTCTTTTGAATTATATCGCGGATATCAAACCATTTGAAAAACTTTTTCTCCGCGGTTTCTTTCAGAATTGTTCTCTCATCACTGATAGCTCTCCACGGGAATCCATCCAGGTCACGAGCTAGTCCAAAGAATTTAGTTGCCTCACCTAGATTGTTTAGCTCGAGATACGTTCTTCCCAGCCAAAAAAGATTCTCGGCGTGATTACCGTCAATTTTTCTTGCCTCCTCAAAACAAATCGCCGCCTCTGAGAAATTGCCCGAAAGGCTGTGCTTTTGTCCTGTGTTAAACAACGCTTTGAAGTTTTTTTGGTCTACCTGCTGCCCTTTATAAACACTCCGTGTGGGATTTGTATCAGCTTCATTTCCCGCGGTCAGAAAAACCAGAAGCGGAATGTTATGAGAATTACAAAAATCAGCGATCGCAGAGAGATTGTCACCAAAAGAGGCCAAGGTCTGCCGCCAAATGAAAGGGCACACGACAGGCTTATCAAAAAAGTCCCTTGAGGCAGAATCTGGGCGCTCTCCTCGCTTTAGTATTTTAATTCTGGGAAGCATCCATCTGAGAAAGGCACTATATGAGAGCAAAGAATCTTCAACCCTTGCAGCTGTCGATGAACATTGTGATCTTGCAGAAAAAGAGCTTAAAAATAAGTTGTGCCCCGCGATAACTACGACAATATCAGGCCTGTCAATTATTTTAATCTGGCTTAGTCTTCTAATATTTTCTTCAAGCAGTGAGCCGCCCCAAGCGACAACGTTCTTTTTAAATGTGAAATCCGGTAGCGCTTCCTGCAGGTAGCTCACTGCTACCGCTGCTGGACTGGCTTTGGGATCATAGGCAGCCCCATGCGCTGTTGACTCTCCCAGTATCAGGAGATTGATAACTTTATCAGATTTGGGAGGGTGAAAAGAGACTGATTTCAGGCCTGAATCGATGCCATTCGAGTCTCTTGTTAGGATTCTGGCCGCTAATTCACATATAAGCATCGCCATTATGAGGCCAAAGATTATGAGCAAATAATATCTCTTGATATCTCTGCCCATAAGAAATAAGGCTTGCTTGAGTCGGTAATAAAGCCTTTGCGTCGTCAAACAGTATCACCTCTTCTCTCAATCTCAATTTCGTGTACAACTGACATTAGTGCTTTCTTTCGCCCCCCAAAAAGAGAAATCATGGCTCAGCTTCCATGATGTCTTCTCGGCGGCATGCCTATCTTGATACGCCAGAAGGCTACACACAACATCCATAAAAGTTGAAGACCGTGCCTAAAGCGATGAATGTTTGTTGCGCCGTAGATTCGAGCTTTGTAGTGAACCGGCACATCTGAAATACCCAAGCCTAGAACCGCGGCTGGAAAAAGGAGCTCGAAATCTCCAAACGGGTCTAGATCACCAAAATCCTTGCGCCATCGTCGCATCCGATCATAATCGACGCGCCGAAAAACTTTGGTGCCACACAAGGTATCTCCTAGGGAGCACTCGAGAGTAAAACTCACAGCGCGCGAGAAAAAGATATTCCCGAGTTTATTGAGTGGTCGCATAGCGCCACGTTCCATTCGAAAGTGGAATCTATTTCCGTTGAGGAAATCGCCATCTCCCCGTCGATACGCTTCATAAAATTCGAGCAACTCCTCCGGCGGCATTGTCGAATCCGCATCTAAGATAGCGACCAAATCACCCTGGGCATGCTCAAGACCCAACCTTACAGCGTCTCCCTTACCCGACCCCGACTGTTGAAAGGCTCTTATCTGCATGGGGCCACCATAGCTCAGGATGATGGATTGAATCCCATCCCATGTGCCATCTGTGGAATGCCCCTCAACAAAAATTACCTCTACTTTTGCTCCTTCAAATGTGGGAATGCGTCGAAGGAGGTGTTCGAGCGTACCACGCTCGTTACGGGCAGGAATGATTATGGAAAGAGAGGGCGGGACGGTAGTTTTTTTGCGCGGTCGCAGTATCGCGACCTGACCAACCGATGAATACCTTACGCAAGGCAGAGCCCCCAGCCAATTTTTGAATAACTGTGAGAGGTATCCCAATCCACATGATGAGCCCCCTACGCGCCCACATCGAACCA
>JAIXQT010000039.1 GCA_027485595.1 Pseudomonadota bacterium
ACGTCACATTATGAAACGCATCGTGGGCGCCCCCACCAACCTTCCAGCATTTCGCTACCACGACCGCGGTAGCATGGCTACCATCGGGCGCTCCCTGGCTGTTGCTGAGATTCGCGGCTTCCAATTCTCAGGTTTCATCGCCTGGCTGATGTGGCTCTTTGTGCACATCATGTACCTCGTTGAATTCACCAATCGGCTACTGGTCTTTATCCAATGGGGTTGGAACTACTTCACTCGCAATCGCTCGGCTCGACTTATTACGGACCGGGTGCGTGGTGAAGAATAATAGGTAGTGGTCGTGAGGCAGCTATCCCGCCAATCCAGGCCTACGGCCTTCCACGCTTCCGGGGCTCCCCACCGAGCGATCGTAAAAGAGCAACGCCCGACAGGGTCGAATCAGCGAAGCCACAATTATTTGATACATCCGACTAGCTCAAATCCGCCCAGTATGCTGGAACCATGCACCGCTATCAGCACCCTCCGACCAGGGGGCGCATCCAAGAAACACCGATGTTTTGGCAGAACCGGAGGTACGCCGAACCAGTGCTCTGGGGGAAGGTCCAGTGGGTATACCGGTGCTTCTCTTGCAGGTATGTCCCCCGATCGTCTGTGGCTATAAGATCGAAATAGCCTCTATGTGATCTATGCTTGCCATAGCAAGGTTTAATGGATTCACCGTCCGAACAGGAAGACGAGCGGTATCCACGAGAGGAGCGAAATGGCGGGCTCCATGCCTTTGACTACATTTGTACATGTGTGGATCATGGAGCACAGAGAACGAGTGCATGAGCACCGTGCCAAATTCATTTCAACAGGATTACGGTATGAGATCGGAAGCTTCGCAAGCCCCTGAGTACATCAGACAAACGAAGAGTTATATGGAGTCTCTCAAAACTGAGGTTCGCGCTCATCCGAACTTCATGAAGATCACCGACCAGATTGAGGTGGAGCACCGAAAAGGCGAGGCCTCTGCTCGGCATTCGGTGTATCACGCCCGGTGGGAGCTTCAGGGACCTCGAGGCACCGTGGCGATTCATTCAGTTTTTGCGAACGATTTCGGATATGGCCTTACAACTCGACTTACCCTTACGACTCCTGGCACGGCGAGCGCCGAAACCGTATTCGGAGTTCCTGGGAAACCTGAGAGTACCGTTGGGAACACCGCCCCTACGATCCGAAGTTGGATCGATATCATCACCAATTCGTTGGTGAATCCATTTGAGGGAGCCTCGCTTCCTGCAGTTTCGTGATCAAGGAGTCTTCGACTAGGTAGCCGCGCTCAATCGTGGAACTTTGCATGAGACGCGGACCTATCGGAACGTCACGACGGGGTTCCCATCGCAACTGACCGTTTCACTTGTCCGCTCCACTGCGGCATCCGACGAGTCAAAAGTGGGGTAACCGGTGGGAATTGCAGGACAGCTGAAACTATTGCTGAGTCGTGCTGTTGCGCTACGGTGCGTACGATGGCCCCAATGAAGTAGAGTGTACCAGAGTTACTGGGGCCTTCTACATCTGGGAGTCACCGGATGCAGCGCACGACACGATTCGACTCGTAACGTCGTGGGCCACCACTGAGGATGCTGTTCAGGAATTTCTGGACGCCCTTGTAACCCGATCGTGACTTGAATATCCGTTCCCGTTCCGCTGATTCACTTAGCTTTTCGAAGTCGGGAGGAGAAATGTGACGCTTCCCGTTTCAAAGCATCAGCGCCATCGAGAGTGAAGGAATAGCGTCCACTTTTTCTTTTTCTTCCGGGTCTACAGACAAGAATTCAGATAAATCGCTTTCGGTCATGATACAAACGAGAGGTGTGATACCATCTTTTCCATGATGCAAGCACAAGTAGTGAACCTGAAACTGCCGTTTTTTGCCGCACCGCTCACTTCGGTGCCACCGCTCATTATCGAAACGGAACGGCTCATTCTGCGGGCCGTTGGGGCTGGAGATGGACAACTTCTTTTTGACCTCTATGCGAACGATCTCGCGACAAGTAAATACATGTCCTTCAAGGTCACAGGCAGAGTTGATGAGTCTGAGTTTTTTTTTTTTTTTTTTGGGGATTTCTTTCAAGGAAAGAATGACGTGCCCATCCGGCAGTTTTCCTGGATTGTTCGGGAGAAGAGCAGTGGCGAGTTTATAGGGTCAGCTGGATTTGGGCCTATCAACGATACGACTGTGAGCGGTGGCTACATCCTCAATCGTAACTTTTGGGGAAAGGGCTACGCCTCTGAGATGTGGAAGACGCTCGTTCAGCTCCTACAAGCAGACCCTGGGGTGAAGCGTATCGAAGCGTACCACCATCCAGAGAACCCTGCTTCAGGCGGGGTAATGAAGAACGCCGGAATGAGGTGCGAGGGACTTCGCTCAAAAGGTTCTGTTTATCCCAACATCAGTGATAATTGCATCCCAGACATGCTCTACTCGTGGAACAGGGCATAATTCCCACTCACCACAAGTATCTCACCTCTGGTGCACTCTATTTTTCCAAAGCGGCTCGCTAAAGCTACCTCCGATTGATCTTGGTGCGCTGTAGGGCCTTGGCAGCTTCGATGAAGTAGGAGATGGCAAGCAACTGGAGGCATCAAGGGTCCGGTCTCTAGTCTTCAAACGCTTCCTCTATCCGGAGGTTCTTGCCGCGCGAGGCCATCACGGCCGCTTTAAAGAAAAGGTATGGGGGGCAGACCTTCTGGGGTACCAAAGTCACGTCATACAGGCTTCCGCTTTTGCACCGTAAAGTTCAGAACTCCAAGGTACGCCTCATATGACCGTTACAGCACACCGCCACACCGCCTACACTGGATCACGCATCTCGATCTCCTGGCACCACGACCTCACGCAAATACCAAGCACCATTACAGAGCAATGGCGCACTCTCACGTCCGAGGGACCATACCGAGAGCCGTTTTTTCAACCTGAATGGTTCGATGCGTACACCCGCGCATTCGCCGACCGCAAACGCTCCCAACTTATCACCGCGCACGCCGGTGATCGGATCGTTGGTGTGTTGCCAGTGGTTCATAAAAAGCACTTCTTTGGAAAGATACCAGCCCGAACCCTCTCTGGGTTATCTGGAATCCACTCATCGCGATTCGACGTCATTCACGATACCTTGCTCTCCAGTGTCATCACCTCAGCAATGTGGGAATCCCTCAAGAGAGAGCGAGAATGGACAGTTCTCGAACTACTGGATGTCCCCGAAGACGGGGCCTCCCACCAGATACTCAAAGAGGCGATCCTTGACGGATTTCTGGGCTGCACGTGGAGCACTCGCCGAATGCCGTTGATGGAACTAAATCCCCGAGATCCATTTGGTCACTGCCCTGCTACGTCGCGCACCTTTAGACATCGACTTGCCTCAAAGAACCGAAAGCTCGCGGAGCGACATCTCCTCACCCTGAACTCGCACTCAGACTTGGATAACTCTGCGCTTGATGATTTCTTCTCCCTGGAGAGCAAAGGATGGAAAGGGACTAATAAAAGCGCCATCATGTGCTCCCCGCAAACACTTCAATTTTACCGTTCCGTCGCCGAAGAGGCTGCGAATCGTGGATACCTGAAGATATATTCGCTTGAGAGGAATGGAACTCCCATTTCAATGCATCTTGGTTTCCAGATGCGAA
>JAIXQT010000217.1 GCA_027485595.1 Pseudomonadota bacterium
AGTCACCATCTCCCTAACTTCGGCGACGAGCAGCTGGTTCTCGCAGCTCTTCTCCGGGCAGGCAGGACTCGATCCGTACACCAACGTTGTTTCGGACGTCTATCAGGACCTCTTCGCTGAGGGCTCGTATGTCGGCAAGGGAATTTACGACATCAAAGCGTTTGAAACCGTGATGGAGGGGAAGGTTCCCGAAAATACCCTGCTCAGTCACGACCTCTTCGAAGGCTCCTTCGCGCGGGTTGGTCTCGCCTCCGACATCGAGCTCTACGACGACTTCCCTACTCGCTACATGGCGTACTCGAAGCGTCTTCACCGCTGGGTGCGTGGAGATTGGCAGCTCCTTCCATGGCTCCTACCTCGGTTAGTGACGGGCAATAGAATCCCCGCTTCACGCCTCTCGCCACTTCACAAATGGAAGATGATCGATAATCTCCGTCGCAGTCTCCTCGCACCAACGTGCCTTGCGGCCCTTGTGGGAGGATGGCTCTTCCTGCCGGGGGGACCACTGATGTGGACCGTGCTTGTGTCACTAGTTATAGCGTTCCCAGTTGTGGCCGGACTCGCGAGCGTCTTCGCTCTGCCGACGGTAGGCATCTCTCTCGGTGGATTCTTAGGTGATATCGGAACCGACCTCTGGCGTAACGCCGCGCGCTCATTCTGCGCGATCTGCTTCCTTCCGCACCAAGCGGCGCTCATGTTAAACGCTATCACGACGACCTTGGGCCGTGTATTTGTGACCCACAAGCACCTCCTCGAGTGGGAGCCCGCCGAACGTACGGAACGTCGAACGAAGAATGAGACACGGGACTTCATCAAACTGCTCACTCCGTACATGGCAGTAATCGCGGCGCTAGCCACGTACGCAGCGTATCGAGAGCCTTCAACGTTAGCGTTCTCTCTTCCGTTTATCGCGCTCTGGACCGCCTCTCCATTGGTGGCGAAGCGAATATCAACTCCTCTCGAGGCCGAGAGAAGGGCTCTTACCCCGAGCGATCTCCACTACCTTCGAGAGGCGGCGTTTGACACCTGGCAGTTCTTCAACCACTACATGCGTGAAGAGTACAACTACCTCATGCCAGACAATCTGCAGATGATCCCCAACGAGGTAGTTGCAGAACGCACATCACCAACGAATCTTTCCCTCTCTATCTTGAGCGTGTTCTCGGCATACGACCTCGGATTTGTACCATTTCATCGGGCCGTGCATCGTTCATCGATGACCCTCGATACGATGGCTCGCATGGAGAAATACCGTGGACATCTCTTCAACTGGTACGCCATCCGTAACCTCGCCCCGCTAAGTCCTCGGTACATCTCAACCGTAGATAGCGGGAACTTGCTCGGACATCTCTACACCTTGCAGACCCTCTTAGAGGGCTCGCCGACAACCCCGCTCGCCACAGAGCATCACAAGAACGCGCTTCTCGCCCGAATTGAAGCGGTTCTCAAGGAACGAGACGGTGCATCAGCTGAGGAGCTCGCGACGCTCACAACGCTCAACGCGGCTCTCAGAGGGTGCTCATCAGGGGATACCCTCACCTGGCTCTCCATCCTTGAAGATCACTCGAACTTCCTGGTCGCGCTCGCTCAGCGCCACTCCTACAGCAGCGATGAGCGAAATAAACCGCTCGTTAAACTTGGAGCGGTCGCGGAGGATCTCCTTCACCTTCTGCCACTTGTGGCATGGGTTCATCCGCTCCAAAAGATCAAGCGCCATTGCGAAACAATGGCCGTCGAGCACTCAGGGGCACAACCCGGTGAGTTGACTCAGCTAGCAACAAAAGCCACATCGATCCTTCAGTCAGCGGGAAGAGCAACCTTCACCCCCAACTCTCTCATGGTGCTCCTTACTCAGGTAGAGGAGCTGATCCAGGCTACCGCGCCGGAGGTCCCTGCGGATCTTCAGAGCGAGGCTCTACGTGCCATGGTCGCCGCTCGTGAGGTGTTACTCTCATGCGAACAGACTATCGGGGTCATGTACCAACAGGTGACGACTCTTATCGACGGAATGGATTTCTCGTTCCTCTACGACGAGTACCGTTCCCTCTTCACAATCGGATTCAACGCGGAACACGCGCGCAAAGATCAGAGCTTCTATGACCTTCTCGCCTCAGAGGCTCGGCTCCTGAGCTTTCTCGCGGTTGCTCGTGGAGAGGTTCCGCAAAAGCACTGGTTCTCCCTCGGACGTTCATTGGCCAACACCCCTGGAGGCAAGGCGCTCGTTTCATGGAGCGGCACGATGTTCGAGTACCTTATGCCGTTCCTCGTCATGAGGGACTTCCCGACAACGATCCTCGGACGGACGGGGAGAGCGGTGGTCGAAGCGCAGATCCACTACGCGCGACGACAATCAGTTCCGTGGGGAATCTCCGAGTCGGCCTACAGCGGCGTAGACTTCGAGAAGACCTATCAATACAGGGCGTTTGGGGTGCCGGGACTCGGTCTCAAACGAGGGCTTTCCGAAGACCTCGTTATCTCACCCTACTCAACCTTCATCGCCCTCCCCTACGCTCCATCGGTTGAGCTCTGTATCTCGAACCTTCGCCGGATCGAGCATGAGGGCGCGCGCGGGGTATACGGATTCTACGAGTCCGTGGATTACACCCCCGGTCGAACCCTACGAGCGGATGGAAAGCACATCGTGCAGTCATTTTTCGCGCACCATCAGGGAATGTCCCTAGTCAGCATCAACAACGTGCTCAATGACGGCGTCATGGTCGACCGTTTCCACGCTCAACCGGTCATCAAATCGGCCGAGCTCCTGCTCCATGAGAAGTTCCCAGACCGAGTATCAGCTATCGTTCCGCATGAGCCTGAGCTCAAGACGATCCTCGTTGAGGAGGCTCCAAAAGAGGAGGCGGGACTAGAGGTGATCTCGTCACCTCACACCGCGGCTCCTCGAGTGCGCGTTCTTTCAAATGGAAAATACTCTGTGATGGTTGATTCATCCGGGGGCGGTTTTAGTTTCTTCAACAAGACCGCGATGCTCACGAGATGGCGTGACGACCCAACCGCCACCCAGCACGGTTCGTTCATCTATATAAAGGATCTAAAGCAAGGAAAGCTTTGGTCGGCGGCGTACCAACCTACCAAGGTTGAGGCTGAATCCTACGAAGCGATCTTCACCCCGGGCCGCGCTGAATTTAAGCGCTTCGACGACAAGATCTTCGTACACACCGAGATCACCGTCGCCCCTGAGGATGACGTAGAGCTTCGTCGTGTCACCATCACCAATCTAGGTGACGTAGAAAGAGAGCTTGAGGTAGCGAGCTACGTTGAGCCAGTCCTCCTCTCTCGACAAGGAGACTCCGCCCATCCGGCGTTCAGCAAACTCTTCATTGGGGCCGAGGTGCTCAAAGACTCGGACGCGATCCTGTGCTCTCGACGTCCACGGACGGAACATGAGGAGGAGCTCTTCCTCTTCCACCGTGTAACCCTCAAGACCAGCTACGCGCCGATCCGCTTCGAAACCTCTCGAGCTGATTTCATCGGAAGGACGGGCTCTATGCAGGAGCCTCTACACTTTGCCCCAAAGGGGATCGAAGCTCGTAATCATGGAGGGAACATTGATCCTATCGCTTCACTCGGCTGCAAAGTTCGCCTCGGAAGAGGGGCAAGTGAGACGATTGTATTCATTACAGGAGCCGCGCGCTCACGTCGGGACGCCATCGGACTTGTTGACCGGTATCAAGAGCTCCTCCACGTCAGTCGCGCGTTTGAACTCTCGTGGAGCAGAGCTCAAGTTGAGTTGCGAAGCCACGCGTATACCGCGGCGCAAGCTGACCTTTTCCATCGCCTAGCGGGATGTCTCTTCTACAGCGAGGAGACGGTTCGGGGCTCCGCTGACTCAATACTCGCCAACAGGCTCCCACAATCAGGCTTGTGGCGCTTCGGCATCTCCGGCGACCTTCCGATAGTCCTCGTGAAGATCAACGACACACGCCAAGCTCGGGTAGCTCAGGATCTCCTCCTAGCCCATCATTTCTTGCGGGAGCGATGTATCGATATGGACCTTGTGATTCTCTATGAGGACCAGGGAAGTTATCTTCAACATCTCGCGGAGGACCTCAAGGACATCATCCGATTGAGCCCGGCTGGGCACCTGGCAGATCGACCGGGAGGTGTTTTCCTTCGATCAACGAGCCAGATATCGGAATCCGAGATATCACTCCTTGAAACGGTCGCTCGTGTCGTGATCGACGCAGAGCTTGGTGGCTTAGCAGAAGCTCTTAAATCCTCTGCGTTTGATACGGTCCTGGCCCTTCCAGCGCCGGCTCCACGCAAACGGCTTCCGGGACCACAACGGCGTCAACCAGCACTCATCTTTGAGAATGGTATCGGAGGATTTTCGCCAGAGACGAACGGATACGTTATTCCTCGAGAGGGCGCGGTCCGTCCCCCACTTCCGTGGGCCAACGTCGTATCAAATCCATCCTTCGGCTTCATCGTTACCGACTCAGGCGCTGGGTACACCTGGTCCGAGAACAGCCGCGAGAATCGCCTCACGAGCTGGAGCAACGATCCGGTTCTTGATCCCGCGAGCGAGGCCGTCTACATCAGACGCTCTGAGCACGGTGATTACTGGTCACTCACCCCATCTCCCGCTGGCGATGGACTAGAGTATAAGGTGAACCATGAGTTCGGCTTCTCAACCTTTGAGACGATGAACCACGGCGTCTCCTCTCGATTGACCCTCTCAGGGGCACCGAAGGAGAAAGTAAAATGGTACACCGCGACCCTGACCAATCATGAGGCAACTGAACAGAAGCTTGAGCTTTACTTCTACGCTGACCTGGTGCTCGGCGTGACACGTGAAAACACCTATCGCTTCATCACCACGAGCTTTGATAGAACGGCTCAGGCGATATGCGCGGTTAATCACTACAACAACGAGTTTGCGGGACGCCTGGTTTCGATCGGAAGCAGCGAACCGGTTGTGGGCTACTCCGGATCTCGGGTCGAGTTTATCGGACGAAACGGAGACCTGAAACGTCCCGCAGCTCTTGAGCGAGGGGCTTCGGCGTCTTTCTTCCCCGTTAAACCAAAACCGGTCAAGTTGAGCGGTAGAGTTGGCGCGGGAATGGATCCATGCGCACTCATACAGATAAGCGTGGTGTTGAAGCCCCGCGAGGAGCGCACCGTGCAGTTCTATATCGGAGAGTCTCCGAACATGGAGGCGCTCAGAAGTGACGCGTCTCGGTTCCGTAGCCCCGCGA
>JAIXQT010000082.1 GCA_027485595.1 Pseudomonadota bacterium
AATCGAACGTAAGCTTGCAGAGCCCCCTTCTCCCACACCTTCTGATCGGCGGATGCGAGAAGTTCGTTCTCAAGGGAGAGCACTCGACTCCCGTTTCCAGGAACCGTGAGGGTCCACTCAGGGGAGCGATTACCGTAGAAAAGTCTACAGGCGATCTGCCCCTCCTCCTCTCCCCCATTCACCAACACCACCATGTGCTCGCGACGACCGCCGATAACGACCGGTATGAAAGAATTCTCGCGCGAAGCGACCGGCACCGGATCTTGATAGAGGACAACACTCGAGCCGATCGTCTGTCGAAAGAGATGTCGAGTTCCTTGAGAAGAGGTCACCTTGAGGTGGCCATGTGCTACCCCACCTTGCATCTTGAGCGCCGCAGTAAAAGGCTCGAGCTCAATAAAGCCTACCTCCGAACTTGGGAATTCAACCTCAACCGAGTTGACCTGCGTTCCGTCCAAATCAAAGATCTCTAGCTGCGTCTTTGCACGCCCCGAACCAGAGGTATCGACTCCAGAAGCGACGAGCAGTGTACTTGAATAGAGAGGAGGAGCGGCTACCCAAAAATGGCTGGTTGTTTCAACAGCGCTCATGACTACGTAACCCCTTAAAGAGCCAAAAGATTCTTTGCACTGAACCCACCGACATCGGGAGTGCCGTATACGGGAACAGGCCGCCACCGACCCTACCAGAAAAAACTGTGGTTTACAGCTACTAAATCAATAAACCTAACAGGATACCAGGAAAATCTAAAGATAGCTCAACGTGAGGTCGATACCAGCTCGTGGTGGGGTGCGCTGAGTGGGAGACACAGTGGGAAAAGGGACTTCGAAAAAATCAGATATGAATCTCTCGGCTCCCCGCGCTCATGTAGCATTGTGGTTAGGGGTCTTGGTCGGAGTTGTCACCTCAATGGTCGCTCTGAATGCCATTCTTCCCAAGCAATACCGGGCGTGCGCCCTCATGCAAGGCTTCTGCTCGAAGAAGAGCGAAGAGCACCGAGGGGGCTCTTTTGAGGAGCTCGGCAAGCTACGCCCGGGAGGCGCCAAGTTCGGCCTCACTGATAAGCTCTCGAAGCGCTACTGAACCTTTACGACAGGCCCGAGATTCTCATTCTTCATACCCACCTCCGGCTGGTTGAGCACTTGAGGAGCTGAAGGTACGTTCTTTGGAGCAACAGGCGATGGCGGAAGTGCCGCTGAGGGGCTGCTCGGAACGGGAGCAACCTGCGGGATATCCCATCCACCCTCCTCCTGACTCCATCGACGACGAGCGGTCTCCGTTGGATCGACCGGCTGCGTCACATTTCCAAGATGACGAACGGGAATACGTTCGAGCGAGCCAGGAAGGCTTCCGCCACGAAGAAGCTTTGAGAGCTCAGGGGTTTTGCTCATCTCGACAGAACCAGCGGAGAGCACCACAGATGTCGAGGGATCAATGAGACGCGCGTTTACGTACACTCGCTCGGGCGATGCGACATAGGTGCCGACAACTACTCCGGCGAGATTTCGCTCAGGTCGAACCATACCCACGTCGCGGGAGAGCGCGAACTCACCACCTCGGTCAAGAAACTGGAGAGCATCTGTGTGCCGAAGTTCGATAACATCAAATCCCTTCATAGCAAGCTCACTCATAAGTTGCTCGCCTACCATGCGACCAAAGGTGCTTGAGGAATAGAGGTCATCAACGTTAACGAAGGTCGTAACGCCGATCGGACCGGGCGCGGAGCCTCGGTAGTGACGATCAATTTGAGCCGCTAAGAGCGAGGTCTTGAATCGACCGGGACCGTAGTTGTCGTAATCTTTGTTTGGAATCGGCCAGTACGCGGGCATATCATCGTAGCGAGGGCTACATCCAGTCGCACCAACAAGTAAAATACCGGTGCAAACCACCAGAACCTGGCATACTCTTTGAACTCTCGAGAGACGTGTAGGTCCGGTTTTCACATCTACTGGAGTAAACATAGTAACCTCATGCAATTAGCTTCATCCTTACAAACTTCGAGCTGGATCCGGGCTGCGCTCCGTGTCACTCTTTTGACACTCCCGGTAATTTTATCCAGCTGTGCGATGCTCTTTCGCCACACGGGCGAGACGTGCACGACCCGTGCCTACGTGAGAACCGATATCCCTGGCTTCATAGATCAACGGTTTAAGGGTGGCGTTACAGCTCGCATGGCAGTTATCCCATTCGTCACGCAGGCAAACTTTACCGCTCAAAACTCTGAACTACCCGGTATAAGCGACCAACTTGGATGGACAACACAACGAGAGCTCTTGGCGTACGACACCCTGCCGATAGTGGAGGTATTCAATCGCCAAGATTGGCCTGGCAAGAAGGATGATTTCTTTACTGGTAATTTCGGTGCGCTCTCACTCGCACGCACCGCCGGATACGACCTCGTACTGGTCGGATACCTTGAGCGGCTCTCGCGCCTTGACGAGTGGACGATTCACACAAAGATCATCGATGTTGATTCTGGGACAACCCTCTGGTACGGAACCTCACGCGTTGTCACGAACAGACACGACATGTTTGAGGTGAGCGGAACGTTTGGCATTACCTCCCAACGCTCAGACATGCTCTACACCGATGCGATGGTGAACGAAGCTGGTCGGTGTATCGCGCGAGACATCATGAACGATCCAGCTGACGAACCGAGCTTCTGGTCGTTCCTGCCGTGGGTGGCGTAGTGCCGACATGAGGCGAGAACGGATCTTCACCCGCTCTCGCGCTCACATGGCCCGGTGACCTACCTCGTCTTCGAACCTTTCTTGACGATACGAGAGCCGGTCGTCTTTCGAACAACTCGCTTCGGAGCGGCCTTGGCCGCGGATTTAGCTCTGAGAGGTTTCTTCGCGGCCGTTTTTTTGGCTACCGTCTTGCGAGCGGTAGTTTTGATACCTTTCACAGCAGGCTTAGCCGCGCCTTTTTGCGCCCCACCCTTCTTCGAGAGCGCATCGATAGCCGCCAAAACCTCTTCAGCGTGTCCCTCTGGCTTAACGGTGTCGAAAATACGAGCGATCTTTCCGGATTTGTCTACGAGGAATGTCTTACGGAAGATACCTTGGAAGGTTCGGCCCATAAACTTCTTGGTGCCATAGGCACCGTATGACTTCGCGACCTTGAAATCCGTGTCGGAAACGAGTGCAACCTTAAGCGAATGCTTTTTGCAGAACTTCTCCTTAGTCTTCTCATCCCCACCGGAGACACCAACCACCCGCACGTTCCGAGAAGCGAACTTTTCGATCAAACCAGAGAACTCCTTCGCCTCTAAGGTGCACCCTGGAGTATCATCCTTTGGGTAGAAATAGAGCACGGTGTATTCAGCCATCGGCTTATCCAGCGAGTGCGCCTTTCCATCTTTATCTTTGAGCGAGAAACGGGGCGCTGATTGGCCAACCTGTAAACCTGGCATGAGAGAACCTCCTGTAGTTCTAGACGATATGAAGCGGGAGTATAGCGGCGAAGGGCGGGTTGCGGCAGAGGATAAAACCTCACCGACGCGGTTCGATCCGGAGGGCCCGTCTCCTGACGGGCCGGCACTCGCACGGCACATTCGTGCATCACCGGCCTGTCAGGAGACAGGCCCTCCGGGTGAATGAAACATGAGAGGCTGCCATCCCCCCTTGCCCTCCCCCCGCATTCAAGGGAACCTGTCAGGAGATAGACATCATCAGACACCGCATGACACCTCCTCTCGACATCACCCATACGCCACCCCGACTCGCTCCGTGCGAACATATCGCCGGCAATGAGAAGTTCGCCCTCAAAGCTTTAGCGATTCAGGGGCAGCACCTTCGGGATGATGGGACCTCTTTAGTCGACATCACCCTCGATCTTGAGGATGGTGCTCCCGTTGGACAGGAGGATTCGCTACGGGAAACCTTCACATCGATTATCAACTCGCCCCAGAACGCTCGCCAACAGATCGGCGTTCGAATTCACGCCTCCTCATCGCCACACTTTGAGAGAGACCTTGAGCAGCTCGTGACGAGAGCGGGACGGTCCCTCGCGTACATCACCATCCCCAAGATCACCTCAACCCGTGAGGTCACGTGGGCCGCCGGAATTATCGAATACTACGCGAAGAGGAGTGGTAGTGAGCGTCGGATTCCCCTTCACCTTCTGATCGAGACACCCGAGGCGATCGAGGCCATCCATCAACTCGCGGCGCATCCCTCAGTTGAAACCCTCGATTTTGGAGTGATGGATTGCATCTCCCATTTCGGGGGCGCTATCCCCTCCTCAGGAATGAGGAGCCCTGAACAGTTTCGTCACCCCCTTCTGTGCAAGATAAAGAGTGAGATTGCTCTCGCGGCGCTGAGTCACAACAAGATCGCGAACCACAACGTGACTGTTGATATTCGAAATCCTGAACAAGCATTTCAGGACGCGTACAAGGCACGGCATGAATTTGGATATCTCAGAATGTGGAGTATTCACCCTGATCAAATTCCCAGCATCATTCGCGGCATGACCCCTACCGCTGATGAGGTGAGGGAAGCAAAGGAGATCATCGCCGCAGCAGAGGCGGCGAACTGGGGACCGATTCAACACAACGGGCGCCTCCACGACAGGGCTTCATATCGATACTACTGGGGAATTATCTCACGGGGCGGTGCCCCTACTCAGTAAGCCCGTTCTCGTCCTTGAGGGTGAGCTGTAAACGGTCGTTGAAGCCAACGGTATCAAGTACCGACTCGAGCGCGCTCTTGGGGAGTCCTCGTTCCTTGGCCACGGAGTCAAAACGTTTGCGATCAACGAACTCCTGAATCACCTCATCGGCGAACTCAGGGAACACCTCACGCACACGCACTGGATTAACCTCGGTGCGCTTCACTTTTTGGATCGAACATTTCCCAAAGGGACCATCGTAGGAGGGCTCCCCATCTATGAGTCTCTGCCTAATAGTCTCACGGATCTTCGCCTCTCGCGCTTGCAAGAACGCGAGTTCGTGCGAGATACCAGCGCTGATCTCATACCGATGCTTGAGAACGGCCCCATACTCCTTCACGAGATCACCGACCGGAAGATCAAGTTCACGAGAAGCCTGCTCCTCAAGCCCGGCGAGATACTCATACAACGTGATCGCGACCTCCGCATCGAGACGGGCATAGGCCACTTGTGCTTCAGTGAGAGGTCGAACCGACCAATCGCTCGTCTGCTCCTGCTTACTCATCTCGATCCCGAGCAGAAGTTTACAACAGGTGCGGAGCGTATGGTTTGGGAGATCGGGGCGAAGCTGACGCGCCATCGTGAGAGTATCTTTGATCCCCTTGAGCTTCATGTCGTAGCGCGCGAATTGCCGCTCCTCAAAGGAGGCGTTATGGGCGACGATGAGTGGGGTCGGGGCGGCTAATACGGGCCCGAGGGCGAGCGGAGGTCCCGCTTTTATCACATCCACCAGGATGACACGCCGCTGACCTGGCACCCCGATCTGAATGAGGCAGAGCTGCTCATTACCCACCTGCCAACCACTGGTCTCCGTATCGACAGAAATAATCGGCTCGTTCGCGATACTCGCCGCGACGTTCGCCACCTCTTCAGGTGTCGTAGCCCATTCAAAATCAAGAGTTGGTTGCGCGTACATGAGTTCGGTCGTGCGTCTAGACTACCGTGGAGTATAGATGGTGTGACCAGAACAAGAAAGCGGATTTGCGCCGAACGCGGCCAAGAGAAATCGATTGAGGCGTTGAATGTGTGGAGCGGACCCTATTCGTCTTTAAGCTTTAAGATCTCCGTTCCACCGAAGTACTCCTCACGGGCTGAGGCTTTGATGTTTCGAAGCTTGTCGATCATCTCAACCATTCGACGAACATCATTCTTAATCGCGACAACCGCCCCCATAAACTTAGGGTCATCTTTCGGAAGTTTCTCAATCAGGAAACAGTTAAGCATGATAGCTGAGAGCGGCTGTCCCAACTGGTGCGCCGCCGTTCCAGCAAGCTGTCCAACGGCTACCTGCCGCTCACTCGCGACCAGCCGCTCCTGCATCTGTTTCAACTCATCATTTTTAGCGACCAGCTTTACGTTGAGGTCCCGCACTCGCAACAACGCTTTTACCCGCGCGCGCAACTCTTGGTAGTTAAAGGGTTTCGTAAGGTAATCATCAACCCCCTCCTCAAGGGCTGAGATCTTGTCCTGCATGCTATCTCGTGCCGTGAGCATGAGGATGGGAACCAGCTCTCCGCCCGGAATAGTCTTTAATCGGTGGCACATCTCAATACCACTGACCGCTGGCATCGTGTAATCGATAATGGCGAGGTCTGGAAGCTGCCGCTCGCACTCCTCGAGAGCTTCCCCTCCTCCGCGCACGACAACTGGAGAGTGTCCCAAAATGGAGATAACGCTCGCGACGACGATTCGCGAATCCGCATCGTCATCGGCGATAAGGATACGGCGCTCAGCGGATAGCTCTGGGCTCTTAATCTCCATGAAAGGTTAGATTGCGGCGAGCCCAAAGAAGGATCACTTACTAACGCGAATTCCGCGTAAAATCTCCTCTTTGAGGGCCGGGTCGGTATCCAGGATAAGGCTAAGGAATTCATGCATGTGGGCTTTATCGCCCCCATGGTCACCCAATGTATCGGTGATACTCGAAAGAAGTGAATTCAAAGCCTCCTCCTCCGAGGCACCGACCGCTGCACGAAGCTCTGGGGAGGCTTCCATTTCGGGAGCGGCTGATGAACCAACGGCCGCCTGGAGCGTGGAGGGTCGGCGGCGAGATACCTTCAGGGCATCCGCAGTGATCGCATTACTGGTAGTAGCCTTCTTAGTCATAGCACCGTCCCTCTATTTTTCCCTGAGTGCGACCAGATTATCGCGAATAACCGCCTGATTAGACAAGACTATAGCCTTCTCCAACGCTGTAACGGTGTCCATTCTACGCCTCCCCCCATCGTACTCAAGCGCCGCCAGGTTATTCCGAACGCGTCCGGACGATGGATGCTTCTCTAAGTACTTAAGATACATAGCCTTTGCCTCGGACGGCTCTCCCTGAAGCTCCTTGAGAAGCCCCAGGTTCACCAAGGCCTCATCATACGATCGGTCCATCTCATAAGCCTCAGTGAAATACCCCTCCGCCGATTCGTACTGCCCCTCAAGAAGCGCAACACACCCAAGCCCATCCACCGCCCCAGCCACCGGAGCTAGCTCAGACGCCAACTCAAACGCTTTACGAGCCTCGGTCAACCTCCCCTCGCGCAGAAACCTCGTTCCAACATCGACAAGCCCATCCGCCTTGCGAAGGTCGCTCTCTGGAACCACCCCCAAGGGCACGCACGCCACGCATTGCGCGATACACACGAGTATCGAGACCCGGCCCCACAAAGTTGCGTGCCTAGGCAGCTTTTTTTTCATACCCGTCGTCCATAGCCTGATTCAAGAGAGCGGTCCTATGCACCTCCTCATCTAACTCTATCGTCCCAACCGGCACGACCTCGAATCGAGGAGAAAGCTCTTCGTGCGCGAGCACCGGCACACCCTCGCCACGTACCCTCATGAGGTCCCGAAGATACGCTCGCGCACGCTTCGACGAGAGAAGGACCGCGCCGGGCTTTGCAGCCTCCGTCACACGACTCCAGATCGCGTCAACAAGCTCTCCAGAGATGAGAGAGCTACTCTCCTCGGCTCTCGTCAAAACAAGATCCAGCAGTGGCTCAACCGAGATCCCCTCTATCTTCCCCTCCTGAGCGACCGTGGCGCAGACAACGGGGCCAAGTGCGGCGCGAATCTCGCCAAGTAACGCACGTTCATTCATCCGCGCGCCGTTCTCCGCGAC
>JAIXQT010000220.1 GCA_027485595.1 Pseudomonadota bacterium
AAAGCGCGGCCTTGATACCTCCGCACCCATAGTGCCCGCATACGATCACGTGTTTAACCTTGAGATACTCCACTGCAAAGGAGAGAACGCTCAACAGGTTGAAGTCCGTGTGATTAACAAGGTTTGCGATGTTTCGATGGGAAAATATCTCTCCTGGGGCGGTTCCGGTTATCTCCTCGGCTGGCACCCGGCTGTCTGAGCACCCGATCCACAGAAATTCGGGCTTTTGTTCCTTGGCTAAATCACCGAAAAAGTCAGGAGAGAGTGAAAGCTTCTCTTCAACCCAGACCTTATTCGCGAGGAGGAGTCGTTTGTATTTATCCATGGATAGTCCTCGTTTGCAGCGCTGGAATTGTGTCGCCAGTAAGCAATGTATCAGGATTGGAAACCCTCATCGACTACGGCTACCGGTATTACTATCCTTAAGAGTTTAGAGGATTGCCGTTCGTTTTGATAGTGAAAAAGGGGCCGCTCGCCTTCGAGGGTGACGCCTCCCGTTGCGATCTCTCGCTAAGTTGCGCCGCGAGGTCATGGTATCGGCTCGGATATAAGCAACCACCTCAAGTTGATTGTGAAGGGGGCGAAAAAAAAGCGGGCGCGCGTAACCCTTTTAAAAAATATAGCTGTACGGGTAAGGCTTTGGTACTCTTCGCCTATGCACTACAACCCGAGAGAGGTTATCACCTATCTGCTTCCCCACATCGTCACGGCTGGCGCGTATAGCGCCGAGATCCAATCCCGAGTGGCGTGTCACGAGGCTAAGGATGGAGATACCATTTTTCATCACGCGCTCTCAGACGCGGACCTCTCCATTCAGGCCTTTCTCGAGGTCGTTCTCTTGGCTCGGTTCCCCAATCTCTGTTATTTCTCTGAGGAACAGGAGCGTTCGCTCAATCGAAAATACTTTGTGGGGAGTTCATGTTTGGAGCTCCTCCTTGATCCGGTTGATGGCACCCGACCCTATATCGACGGAAGGGAATTTTATCAGGTTATCGTGACGCTGCATGATGAGCGGGAGATAGTTGGATCGATCTGTTACATGCCTCGTCGGGACAAGTGCTTCGTCGCGATCAAAGGGGAGGGGGCGTACCTTTGCACACGAGAGGATATCTCCAAGGGCCGCCCGGGCGCGCGGTGGGACGTAACGAAAGGAGATGGTCCGGTCCTCCTCTTTAACGCCCCCGTGCTTGTCGAGAAACTTTCGAAGGTGATGGTCGCGAAGGATATCGCCTCGGCGTATGTTGAGGAGCCCGGTCGATATCACTCCACAGACATTCTTGAGGGAACATCCTCCGCGGTGGTGCATCGCTCGTGTCAGGCGATCGACGGTGGATCGCTTGCGTTTATCGCCGCGGAGGCGGGTGCCATTGTGACCAACTTCGCCGGCGAGCCACTGTCGAGCTTTAGAGCCCTACCTTCGCGGGTGTTGTCTGACGTTATTGTCTCGGTAAACCGCTCCGTTCATGAAAAGCTTCTTGAGGCTCTGCGCTAACGTCGCGGAGGCGGGAGTCGGTATTCTTCGTACGTGCACCGCAATTTGTTCGTAGGGTGGCACGCGGGTTCCGGTATGATCGGTCGTGATTCGCCGTATTCGCTGACCTTATAGGTCGTAAAGCCTCTGGCATGCTCGTTGCAGATGCTTGCTGACTGCCTGTATCGGAGCGAGCCTGGTATGTTCTCTCACGTTTGGTACCTTACAAAGTCGTTTCAGCTGACAACCGCGCTCACCATCGGCGCCGGGTCTATAGTGATGTTCGCCCCGCGCCTGGACGACTCAAATCCTGCGCATCGGCATCAAGCCACCGCCGGACGTCAGGTAGTGCGGGTTCTGCCTGTGACGCTGCCGCATGGTCGGCTCCTCTGCGTTGGGGGAGCCTTGATGCGCGAGCGGATGTACTCGAAAAGCTTTGAGCCTCTAGCGCCGTCCGATGCTGTGGAGGTGTTCTCGACGATTGCGGAAGAATCGTGTGGGCGCGCACCCGGTTCTGGCGCCTGTCGTGCCGCTCGGGATGATCTCGCTGCCCTTCGAAGAGCGTTGCGATGGTGTCGGACCTAGCGGGTGCGCGTTGAGGGGGGGCTCGGAGGCGGGTTCGGGCGACGACCGGGAATAGGGGGGCAGCTCTTCATACGCCGCTGTGTTTTCGCTACTGTGCAGAGTCGGCGGTATGTTCAAGCAGATAAACAGAAGCCCCGGCCACGAATTATCGTGGCCGGGGCTCGTCAAGCTAACTGAGGTGTAAGCGTAGCCTATTCCTCTATCTCGCACTCAGAAGCTGGGGCAGTGCCCTCGCTATCTGTCGAGGCCAACTCATCCGAAGAACCTTCGTCCTTCTTCGTGCGTAGCACCTTGGATGCCTGAAGACCCTTCGGACCTTCCTTCAATTCGTACTCTACGGTCTCCCCATCTTTGAGGGTCTTAAACCCTTCGGATGAAATCACCGAGTAGTGCACGAACACATCGCGCCCGCTGGTGTGCTCAATAAAGCCAAAACCCTTGGCATCGTTGAACCACTTCACTACTCCTTTAAGGATCCCGGACTCAGACTCAGACATAACAACTGACTCCCCGTTAAAAAAACTTACGGTTGATAAAACCTACCACATCCGTTTCAGGTTACAAGCCTTACTACAGAGAGGTGAACGCCACCTCAGCAATTGAGATTCGGATGGCTGGGAAAGGGATCCATGTTTTTCTGGAGAACGCTGGTGGTGCCTAAAATAGGCTCAAAATCACTCGTGTGTAAGGGCTGGAATCTTGTTGGCCGGCATGTTCCGGGAGGCTCATCCCGCTTACTGTGTGGTGCATCGGTTGGGGATCTGGTTGGAGGGGAAATGCCCAGCTCAGGTGCGTTGGGCGCCTGTTTTGAAATAGGTAGTAGTTGTAACATGTTAGACATGCCATTCGACTGGTTCGGGGCAAGGTGGAGTTGTTAAGAGAGTCCGTTGATAAGAGAGCGCTCAACCACGTATAGTGGGGGAACTGAGGGTAGACGCAAAATGTCAATCAGCTCGGTAGTTTGCTGGTGTATCTCGCTGGGTAGCCCATAAAAAATGTCTGATCTTGTAGCCCACTCCATCCTTGAGAGCCTTCCCGAGCCGCACTGCGTCGTCTCCAGAGACCTCATATGCAGTGGGGCAAACACCAGCTTCGCCACATTGTTGGGGATTGAAATCAGTGAGCTAGTAGGGGCTCATGCATCGCTCTTCTGGCCTGAGGTAGAACGTATCCCATGGAGTAATCGAGAATTCTCCACGGAGTTTAAGCCAGCGGGGCGGGGGCCTCTGCTCGTCCGGATCGCTACCTTTGAAGGTGAGTTGCTCCTGATTCGGATCCTTTCGACCTTCTCAGAGGATCGGGCCGGAGAGGTCTTTCACGGACAACGCCTAGAGACCCTAGGTCTGCTAGCCGGGGGGGTCGCCCACGATTTCAATAATCTCCTCACTGGAATTCTTGGTCACCTTGCCTACGCTCGAAGCGTTTTGCCAGGAGAGGGTAGCCACGTTGAGTCACTGGTGGCGATCGAGGAGGGGGCTCTGCGAGCGGCCTCGCTCACGCAGCAGATACTTCGATTCTCTCGAATCGACGGGGGAGAGCTCTCCACCAAGATCGATATCGTCGATGTTATCTCCCGTATCTCGACCCTTATTAAGAGCGCTATCCCCTCCGAGATTCGGCTGGCATGGACTCCTCTCAGCAATCCACTCTATGTGATGGCGTCTGAAGCGTACCTTAGTCAGGTCATTATCAATCTCATCGTCAACGCTCGGGACGCCATCAAGGGGCGTGGAACGATTGAGGTGACGGTGGACCGGCTGTGCGGCGCTGATGAGGTTCGTGAATTGTTTGGCGAGGAGCCCCCCGCGGCTACCTACTGCGCGTTGGTGGTGAAGGACACCGGCGAGGGGATGGACGATGAGGTTAAGGAGCGCTTGTTTGAGCCCTACTTCACGACAAAGAAGGAGGGCGGCACTGGGCTCGGTTTGAGCACCGTCAATTCAATCGTGAGGCAGTTGGGGGGTGCTATTGTGGTGCACTCCGAGAAGCACATGGGCACTCAGTTTAGGATCGTTCTTCCGTCCGTAACACATGAGAGCCGAGATAGTGAGGGAGACGTCGATTCGACAGGCCCGGTCCGTGGGCGAGGTGAGCGTATACTTATTATAGACGATGAGTATGCCGTGCGTAACGTTCTTGGCTTGAGCCTCTCTCACCTCGGCTATGAGGTTATGACGGCTTCCTCGGGATTAGAGGGGCTTGAGATATATGCAGAGGAGCGTGGGACGTTCGACCTTGTGATCCTTGATATTCTCATGCCGGGGCTTTCAGGTGAGGATGTGTTTGTTCGACTTCAGAAAATGAACCGCGATGTTCGGGTGCTGCTCGTGAGCGGGTTTAGCTCGGGAGAGGTTGTGACACGTATTCTCGGTAATGGGGGGAGGGACTTTATTCAAAAACCTTTCCTGATAGATGTTTTATCAAAAAAAGTTCGTGGGTGTTTGTGTGATTAAGTCGTATCAGGTCCGCCATATCCAAGTGAATCCGGGGCTCGTGCTTTCGCCGATGAGTGGTGTGACGACCCGTCCCTTTCGTCGTCTCATTAAGGAGCTCAATCCCGGAGCCGTCGGTCTGGTGGTGAGTGAATTTGTTTCCGTCGAGGGGATGACCCGCGGCTCTCAGCGAACCCTTGAGATGATGAAGTTTTCTGAAGAGGAGCGTCCGTACTGTGTGCAGATCTTCGGTTATGACGTTGATCGTATGCGCGACGCCGCCCTCATGGTGCAAGATATTGGTGCGGACCTCGTGGATATCAATTGTGGGTGCCCAGCGCCTAAGGTAGTCAAGCGTGGCGGTGGTTGCGAACTCATGCGCCAACCGGAACACCTCCAGAAGATAATTAGTGAGGTCAAGCGCTCGATCTCCATTCCGCTCACCATAAAGATTCGCGCCGGCTGGGACGAGGGCTCTCGAAACGCCCTCGAGGTTGCAAAGATGGCTGAGGGCGAGGGCGTTGAGGCTCTGGCGATACACGGAAGAACGCGTTCCCAGCTCTATCGTGGTGAGGCTGATTGGGACCTCGTTCAGGAGATCGCTGAGCGGGTGTCGATTCCTGTCCTTGGAAGTGGGGATGTGGTTTGCCGAAAGACCGCGGAGGCTCGATTGAAGGGCAAGGTAGCAGGTTTGTTTATCGGTCGCGCGAGCATGATGAATCCCTTTGTGTTCACAGAGATCTTGAACGATGAGCCCTCTCGATTAAAGGGGAATCACGCGCTCATGCTCGATGTCCTCTTTCGATATTGTGAGCTTTTGAGGGAAGATTTCCAAGAAAGCTCGTGTGGCGGGAAATTCAAGCAGCTCGCGTCCCAGATGTGTAGGGGCGCACCATGGAGGAAACAGCTTCTCCAGCTCAACGCGCTGAAAGACCACGAGGCTCTCCTTCTGGCGGTGCGAGAAGGGCGGTGGCGTCCCGCAGCGTTGGAAACTGAAGAAGCGGAAACTGTGGACGTTTCGTGTGATATGTTCTCCGCGTAGGGTGGAGAGGGGAAGTAAAGTATTTCGTGTTACGTGTTAATGACCTCTATCGAAGCTTCGGTGATCGTTCTGTTCTACAGGGTGTCAGTTTTGCGTTGAAGCCAGCCTCCATCAACGGGTTGATCGGGCCTAGTGGTGGCGGGAAGAGCGTTCTCTTAAAGATTATCGCGCACACATGCAAATGTGAGTACGGCTCAGTCATTTTTGACAAGGGCGCGTCCGTTGCTGATGTAGGCCTGATGTTTCAAGAGGGGGCTCTTTTCGATTCGATGACGGTATACGACAACGTCGCGTTTCCCCTTGTTGGTGGTAAGGTTCCAACCACCTCCCTTCCACGAGAGGTCCGAGAGGAGGTGTGTGAAAAGGTAGGTAGCATGCTCGCGCGGGTAGGCTTGTTGAAGGCCGCCTCCAAAATGCCAGGCCAGTTAAGCGGTGGTATGCGACGCCGGGTGTCGTTAGCCCGTGCGCTGGTAGGGCGTCCGAGAATCCTTCTTTTGGACGATCCGACGAGTGGGTTAGATCCGGTGGCGAGTAGCGTTATCATGGACCTCATCGTTGAGCTCCATAAAGAATATCGCCCCACAACGGTCATGGTGAGTCATGACCTTCGCCGACTTCTTCCCTGTGTTGAGCGAGTGCTCGCTCTCTTTGATGGCACGATAGCCTTTGATGGTTCCGTCGCGGATCTGGCTCAATCCGCCCCTGTTTTTGTGCGTAGTTTTGTTTCCTGTCGGTATGAGCTTCCTTCGCCCGTCGCTGAGCCGATCGTTTTGGAGTAGTAGATGAAGAGATCGATCCTGAAAGATAGCGCTATTGAGGAATCCCGGGAGCGGTTTCTCTCTGGTATCGGAGTTCCTAAAAAAGAGGATTTTGTTGTCGATGACTTTCAAAGGCAGGCGATTGATAATTTAGCTAACGGGATCGATACGCTCGTCGTTGCCCCGACAGGGTCTGGAAAGACATTCATCGCTATCGAGGCGATGCGCCACCTGATTAAGCAGGGCCAGCACGCCGTATATACAACGCCGCTCAAAGCCCTATCAAATACCAAATATAGCGAGTTTCAGCGGATATTCGCCCCTGATTATACCGTTGGACTTCTGACGGGCGATCGAAAGATCGAGGGGGATTCCGATGTCGTCATCGCCACTACCGAGATCTACCGAAACGAGCTGTACAAGGGCTCTGGCAGGTACTCACTCGTAATTCTCGATGAGGTGCACTACATCGCCGACCCGCAGCGAGGTGCGGTGTGGGAGGAGAGTATTATTCTCACGCCCCACTCAACAACGTTGCTTATGCTCTCCGCTTCAATTTCGAACGCAGAGGAGATCGCGGCGTGGATAGAGGAGACTCGAAATAAGGAGTGCAGGATCGTCATGAAGAAGGAGCGGCCGGTTGAGCTTCGTTACGGCTTCATGCACCCGAAATTCGGTGTAATCCCACTTGCCGACGAAAAGGGGCATCTCTCTCCGGAGGTTTCGCACTTTTATGGATCTCTCTCTCTCGATGAGACCGGAACTCGCGTCAAGGGACGGTTTGATCGAAACGGCGAGCGGGAGGCCCGTGGTGGTCGCCGAGGAGGTGGCCGAGCACAGCGTGGTCGCGATGGTCGAGGTCGTGGTAGCAGGAGGCCATAATGTTGTACGCAGATTTTCCAGTTTCCACTATTCTTCGAGAACTTGAGCGAGATGAGCTGCTTCCGGCTATCCTCTTTCGCACCGCGCGAAAGCAATGCGATGCAGATGTGGAGACCCTCTCTCGAAACCCTCAGGCGATTTTGCCCCTGCAGCGGCAACAGCAGCTTGAGGCGGAGGTCCAGGCGGTTATCACGAAATATAACTTCGATCCGGATTTCATTACTGGGTATCCTCAATACCAGGCTCTCGTGCAGACCGGAGTTGGGGCTCATCACGCCGGACAGTTGCTGATTTGGCGACTCCTCCTTGAGGAGCTCATGTCACGCAGTATGCTGCGCCTCATGATAGCGACCGGAACCGTCGCGGCGGGGGTGGATTTCCCCGCTCGTACGGTTGTGGTCACGGCGCACTCTCGACGAGGCTCTGAGGGGTTCAGCGTGTTGTCTTCATCTGAGTTTCAGCAGATGGCGGGTCGGGCCGGTCGGCGAGGAAAGGACGCTGTCGGCGTATGTATCATCACGCCGAGTAAATTTTCCGACGCTCGAGTGTTGCTTGAGGTTTCCAAGCGGCCCCCAGAGCCGCTGCGGTCCTCGTACTTCGCGTCGCCCTCCACGGTTCTTAACCTGCTTCGCTATCGAAACGTGGACGATCTTCAATTTACGGTTGAGCGAAGCTTGGCCGCCTTCCTCGATAGAAAGAACGCGAGTAGGTTGCGAGAGGAGGCGATTACTGAGCAGCAAAACGTCGAGAGTGATAGGGGGCTCGTCGGCGAGAAGCGAAAGAAGGCCGAGAAGCGAGTGCGTCGTAAACTTCGGGATGCGGATGAGCTCGAGCAGAAACAAGAGACCTCACTTGTGCAGTCACTCGATGGTCTGCGAGCCCTCGGATATGTTGAGGGGGGAAGTCTTACAGAAAAAGGCTATTGGGCCGCTGAATTGTGCACGAGCCTCGTCCTTGAGTTGAGTGAGGCTATCTCTGACAAACTGTTCGATGAGTGCGCGCTCTTCGAGCTCGTAGGCCTGGTGGCCAGTATCGCTGGTGACCCGCACCGCCCGTACTTTAGGTTGAAGGCGAATCCGGTTAAGCAGGAGCTTTTTGAGCGCATGTCACAGATAGTGGAGCGCGTGAAGGCAAAATATCAGGGCCCAGGAAGCGCGGAGGTGATGGTATTGCCAGATGCCGCGCTGACGGTCATTACCTGGATGGACTCCGAGACGTGGCAGGAGTTTTCCGGCCTGCTTCGACTTTCCGGAGTAGCCGATGGAGATGTTGCCCGCTTGGTAAGTCAGACAGCCGATCATCTGAATCAGCTTACGCGGTTAGAGAAATCTCATCCGACCTTGGCGCAGGCGGCGAAGGTTGGAAGGGCGCGACTCCTTCGCCCTCCTTTCTCAGAGGCTCTAGTCGCATCGTCGTAGTTGTGGCAAGCGAATTGGAATGCTCGTGGTCTTTAACGAACGTTGTCACCCCATATCGCAGACCGGTCGCATGGGCAGCTGTTCGTATTGATTGTGTTTTCGGCGTCATAAGCCGAGAAACGGAGCAGCTCTTTTGTGGCGACGTGAGATCGATGAGTACAAAGCTTTTTACAAGCAGCGCACGGTCGTCTCGTCGATATCACTTCGTCGCATGGAATCCACAAAATAACGGTGAAACCCGTGCAAGGCCTCTGCATCCAAGTATAGAAATCCCTGGTGGGACGACCAATGATTAGGGTAATCTAGGCGCTATGAAGATACTTGTTCCCGTGAAACGCGTGCCCGACTGGCAACTTAAACTCAAACTTCTGCCCGATGGTTCTGGTATCCAGACCGAGGGGATTAAATGGATCCTTAATACGTTTGACGAGATCGCCGTCGAAGAAGCGATTCGTCTGAAGGAGAAGGGGGGCGTCAGTGAGATCGTCCTGGTAAGTATCGGTCCGGATGACGTTCGCGCGAGGCTTGAGTATGCCCTGGCGATGGGAGCTGACTCAGCTATCCTGATCAAGCACGATGGGCCGGCCGACTCCGATCTCGCGTCGCGGGCGATCGCTGAGGTGTTCAAAAAGGGCGATTACGCGATGGTCCTGCTCGGGAAGCAGGCGATCGATTCCGACGCGAGCCAGACAGCGCAGCTCGTGGCCGCGCGGCTCAATCTGCCGCAGGCGTGCTTCGCCTCAAAGGTGGTGGTAGACGGTGGGGCCGTTACAGTTACGCGGGAGGTTGATGGGGGGCTTGAGACGATTAAGGTGCCGCTTCCGTGCGTCATCTCGACCGATCTTCGACTAAACGAGCCGCGCTACGCGGCGCTCCCTAATCTGATGAAGGCTAAGAAGAAGCCTTTCGAGGTTATCACACTCGAATCCCTTGGCGTTTCATCTGATGTGAAGGTCAAGGTTCGAAAGCTCTCTACTCCAAGCGCTCGTAAAGCCGGACGAAAGGTGGCGAGCGTTCAGGAGCTCGTTGATGTGCTTCAAAACGAAGCTAAGGTTCTTTAAAAGGTAGGACACGATGGGAAACATTCTTCTCTTCATTCAACACGTAGATGGAAAGGTGCTTAAGGGGACGCTCAGCGCGCTGGCAGCTGCTCGGGAGCTTAAAGTGCCATGGCAGGCAGAGCAGATCGTTGGGGTCGCGCTCGGCTCGGGTGCTCAGGTGGCGGCAAAAGAGATGCTCGGGTACGGATTGACGAGTGTTCGATATTCCGAGAACGGCTTATTCGAAAAGTATCGAGCGGAGCCCTACGCGAGAGCGATAGCGCTCGCCGCGAAGGAGCTTTCCGCAACGAGTGTAGTCGCCCTTGCGAGCAGCTCCGGTAAGGACGCCCTTCCCCGCGTCGCGGTGCTCTTGGAAGCGGCTCAGGCCTCTGATGTCATCGGCGTGAATCCTGATGGTTCACTGCGTCGACCGATGTACGCGGGCAATATCATCGCCGAGGTGGAGCTCCTTGCTCCTACCCGGGTCGTGACCGTGCGCTCAACGGCATTCTCGCCAGCAACCTTGGAGGTAGGTGGTTCGGAGTGCTCAGAGCTCGGTCTGGCAGGAGACCCTGAGCTCCATGAGCAGCCACGTTTTGGAGAGATCGTAGGATACGAGATGTCAAAGGCCGACAGGCCTGAATTATCTGATGCGGCGGTGGTAGTCAGTGGGGGGCGGGCACTTGGCTCTGCGGAGAACTTTGAGAAGGTCGTCTACCCACTCGCGGACTCGTTAGGGGCCGCGATCGGTGCGTCGCGTGCCGCGGTTGATTCAGGGTATGCCCCGAACGACTGGCAGGTTGGTCAAACCGGGAAGGTAGTTGCCCCCAATCTGTACATTTCAGTCGGCATATCCGGTGCCATTCAGCATTTAGCGGGTATGAAGGACTCAAAGGTCATCGTGGCGATTAACAAGGATCCCGATGCCCCCATTTTCGAGGTGGCGGATTACGGGCTTGTCGCCGATCTCTTCACCGTGGCCCCTGAATTAACCGAGAAGCTACGGGGACTTCGCTCGTAATGTGGAGGATCTCGGCCGTGCGGCCCATCGTTCCAGTGCGGCCGCTCTTCCTTGTCATGCTCCGCTGTGTAGTGGTAGCGCTTCTGCTTGCCTTCGCGGCATCTGCGTGTGCGCAACCCTCGCACCTTCCGACGGTTGAGGGGCGTTTTCGATCCCCCTCAGGGGATGAAAGCCCGCCGTTTCGCCTTGAGGTGTGTTCAAACGACGGAGAGCGAGCGATGGGGTTGATGTACCGGAGATCGCTCGCTAAGGACGCTGGGATGATCTTCGTGTTTCCCGAGGAGCGCGAAAACTCCTTCTGGATGAAGAACACCTATATCTCATTGGACATGGTTTTTGTCGGCAGGGATATGAAGGTGGTCGGCGTACTCCATGATGTTCCCCCACTTAACGAGCTTCCACGGAGCGTTAGCAAACCTAGCATGTACGTGGTGGAATTCGCCGCAGGTACGATGAAGCGGCTCGGAATTGGGGAGGGGGCTCTCTTACAGCTCGAGACTTCACTGCCCCCCGCCCGATAGCACGCGAGGCTCTTCATAAATTGGCTCATCGCGTTTTCGAGTGTGTGATGGCGAGCATGGAGAGGGCGTACGTCCTTGTTTTGGGGTATAAATCGCGCCTTTCCACGTGAGCGTGCTCGCACATTCCGGCCCATCGGGGCAACATTCGAATTAAAACCAACATCTCGGTAAACCCGGCGGGGTAACATTCACATTATTTCCCAAATATCGGGGAACGCCGCGGGCCGGACATGCACGAACGAGCCACGTTCACGTCAGCATAATACCGAGTCCTACCAACTCGATTTCGCGATGACCCAACTTGAGGTCGGGGCCGACGGGGTGGGCTATTTAGGCCCTCTGACGCCTAGGAGCTTCCTTGTGGTCCCTTTATGAGGCTTCTCTGGGAGGTTTAGGGGATTCCGGCTTCTATGATAAGAGACAGGGTCCACGAGCTACGCCCAGTTTTAGGTAGAAGTTGGCTCATGGTAGACCTATAGTGAGGCTCGGCCCCCGTTAGCGCCAGTTAAGGACCCACCTTGAACGACAAGATTATTGCGAACACCTCCCGCTTCTTCCCGGTTAGTCTCGAGGCGATTCACCCCCTTATCGACGTGGTGATTGGGCTTGGTCTCGTGTGCGGCGGGCTGTTGGCGCTTGCGGTCGCGCACGACCAGATATCGCTTTCAGCGCGCGGTGTTCGCCGCCTCCTTATTGTGTTCGGCCTTGGATTCCTCGTTGGTGGAATCGATCAACTCACCGTGGCGCTCACCGGAATGGTCCAGGGAGATCCCTTCTCCCTGGTGGAGTATCTCGCCGTCATGCTGGTTGTAGGTGTGCCCCTCTTTGCGCTTCCCTGGTTCGTTATCCGGACGGTGTCAGCCCAAAAAACGATCGTATCCCTACGAGGGGAGATACGAGATACGGGGCGTTTGGCGGATGAAGTTCGCGCTCAGCAAGAGGAGTTATCGGCCCGGTACGAGGCTAACTCTAACGCACTTGCTAAGACCGCCGTGGAGGCGTTTCGATTCGAGGCGCTCGTTCGCAGCTCGAGGGATGCGGTGATCGGCGTCAATCCAGATGGCACGATATGGCACTGGAATCCCGCCGCAGAGGAACTCTGCAAACGGCGAGCGAGGGATATGCTTGGGCGTTCGTTAGAGGTCGTGCGGGTTGGGACTACTGGCGACCTGTGGAAGGAGGCGCAGAGGGTGGTGCATATCCCATACCTCAAGGCTCAAGGGGAGGTCTCTCTCGTTGCGGGAGATGGCTCAATAGTTCCGGTGTGGTTTAGCGTCTCGCACCTCCCCGAGCAGTCCGGCGGTGGATTCTCGATAATCGCTCGGAATATGAGCGACAAGAAAGCTGTCGAGGACAGGATATCCTCGGCCCTCATGGAAAAGGAGGCACTTCTCAAGGAGGTTCACCACCGTGTGAAAAATAACCTTCAACTCATCTGCAGTCTTCTCCGTCTTCAGTCCAAGGAGGCGGTGGATGAGGCTGGGCTTCGGCTCTTTCGAAAGAGCGAGGAGCGGATTCGTAGCTTGGCGCTGGTGCACGAAAGGCTCTATCGATCCGAGTCCCTTTCGACGATTAACTTTGGCGGATATCTCCACGACCTCGCGTCCCAACTTATTCGCTCGAGTAGCTCCCCGCAAAGACCCGTTGACGCCGACTACGCTATCGCGGAGCTTCAATTTCCGATCGATGCCGCTATCACCTGTGGGCTGATTGTAAACGAGTTAGTTACAAACAGCATTAAGCACGCCAAGTCGGACGGGGGCCCGATGAAGCTGCGCGTGGGACTTGAGCGCCGTTCTGAGGAGGTTCTCATATCGGTATGGGACAACGGCACCACGCCGGTCCCTGATAATCTGGTGGACCAGAGCGCCTCTCTAGGTTTGAGCTTAGTTCGGACCCTTACCCGGCAGCTGGGAGGGCATGTTCAGGTGTCGCAGGGCCGTGGGGTTACATTTACCGTTCACCTCCCGATCATCGTCCTGACGCCGAAAGAGAGTGCTACCCATCGGGTTGCGGCGTAGCTAGCTTGTGCCATTCCCTCTCCCGCTTTAGCCAAAAAGGCGGTAGATCTCATGCAAGAGCGAGATTCGGGCTGGCAGTCGGATGGGATGCGGGGATCAGAAGATGGGGTGGACGAAAAAAGAGGAGCGCATACTGAGATCTCTCAATGCGCCGGCAAAGATTCAATCTTTTCTCGACACCGTTCCATATCGCTGTGAGGATGGACATCTCTCGGCTCGGGCGGTCCTCAGGGATAACCGTGCCCACTGTTTCGATGGCGCCCTTTTGGCAGCAGCCGCTCTCACGCGGTCTGGCTTGGAGCCTCGCCTTATCGACCTCTGTGCCACTCGGGACGATGACCATATCCTCTGTGCGTTCCGTTGGCGGGGGCGTTGGGGTGCCGTTGCGAAATCGAACTTTCCTGGGCTTAGGTATCGTGAGCCCGTGTTCCGAACCGCTCGGGAGCTTGTGCTCTCGTACTTTGAGCTCTACTTCAATCTCGAGGGAGAGAAGACACTACGCGCTTTTTCCTCCCCGATGCCCCTTCCGTCCCTTCGGCGTATAGATTGGGAGTGCGATGATAGCCAAGGTGATATCATCGTAGAGTTGCTTGACGGTAGGAAGCACCATTCGCTCTTACTTCCGGGCCAGGAGAGGTCTCTGCGGTCGCTCGATGAGAGGTTGTTTCGGTCGCAATTAGTCGGCGTGAATATGAAGGGGGCCTATGGCGGGCGGTAGAAAGTCGATAGTTTGGGTACCTATCGGTTACGTAACGGGGCTAGCGGGATGACAAAGGCGAAAGAGAGCGACTATCGGGTGGTCTATACCACAGAGGCAGGGGCACTGTGTCCGGAATGTAAGCGTCCCAGAGCTAAGTGCGGTTGCGCTGAAGCCCGGAAATTAGAGATTCGGGGAGACGGGAATGTCCGGGTGCGGCGGGAGACCAACGGTAGGGGAGGTAAAACGGTCACTACGATCGCTGGGTTAGCTTTGAATCAGACCGAGCTTCAGGCTCTTCTGAAGGATCTTAAGCGGGTGTGTGGAGCGGGCGGGGCCCTGAAGGACGGGGTTCTTGAGATACAGGGGGATCACTGCGACCTTATCCTCCGAGAGCTCGGTCGTCGGGGAGTCAAAGCGAAGCGTGCAGGTGGATGACGGAACGCATAATTCCCAGTCAGCGAGCACGTCGCGCTTTCTTAAGGCGGTTCGCTTTGCTATTCATACTGAAGGACCTTGCGTTACGACGCATTCAAAGTGGTCCATGTGAGGGGTAGGTAACCATGTTTCGTAACGGCAATAGGGTACGCATAAAGGACTCCGTGTTCCGGAAAGTTCGGATCGCAGCCGAGATGGTTGGATGTACCCTGGAGGAGTTCGTTGAAAGAGCCGCTGAAAAAGAGGCGGAGAAAGCTCTCTCTCTGATGTCTCGCCGAGAGCCGGGCCCTTCCGTTGAGAGCGACCTTGCCGCTGAGCCGCGAGAGATCCTGTAGCAGGGTGGTGAAAAATGGTTCCGTCGTGAGCATTTTGAGGGTTTCGACGAAACGAGGCGGAGACGACGAAAAAACCGGAGGCGTATCCACTGAGATACGCTGAGGATTTTTTCTTTGGCTCCAACGAAGT
>JAIXQT010000265.1 GCA_027485595.1 Pseudomonadota bacterium
CGAAAAAATCCTCAACGTATCTCAGTGGATACGTCTGCGGTTTTTTCGTCGTCTCCGCCTCGTTTCGCCGAAACCCTCACAATGCTCACGACGGAACCATTTTTCACCACCCTGTTAGGATCGAAGGTTAATTCCTGGATACCCCTTGACCGTCTCCAGCCCCCTTCCGCCGCCCAGATCGAGGCTCTGCTGGGCCCCCTCAAGGAACGATACAAGGGCCCGGGCACGGGGCTCTCCGACGGTATGACCCAGGATGGGGGTAAAAAGCACCTGAGCCACACGCCACTTAAGTGCATAAGGGAGGGATAGCAGCTCCGTGCGACACCGCTCGAGCCATCCCCGATCACGGAACTCGACTGCTCCGATACGGCAGGCCGCCTCCTCCGCAACACACTGGAGCGCCTCACAATCCGCCGCTAAGGACTGTGCCCGCTCAGAGAGGATCCATACCATCGATGGGTCAAACTCCCGCTCCAGAAGAGGAAGGATCTTTTTACGAACCCTATTCCGGACCATCGCCGTGTCGGCGTTTGAGGGGTCCTCTACGAAGGGAATCCGATTCTCACTCACGAACTCCTCTATGTGCTCCCGTGCGATACCCAAGAGGGGTCGAAGACACCGCCGCCGCTGGTCGCTCTCTTCAATCGTCGTCAATTCTTTGTTCGCAAAGAGCCTCATGAGGAGGGTCTCGGCGACATCGTTCGCGTTATGGGCGGTCACAAGGAGGGTCAAGCTCTCCCGCTCCATGACCTCTTTGAGCGCGCGATACCGCTCAGCCCGTGCCCACGCCTCCATGTTAGCCTGAGGTGGACGCTTACCGAGACGAACGACATGACATACAACACCGAGCTTTTCACACATCGTCGCAACAAACGCCGCGTCCTCACCGCTCTCCTTTCGAAGTCCGTGATCGACGTGGCATGCTTCAACCTGAATATCCAGAAGGCGCCTCACCTTGAGAAGTCCGTGCAAAAGTACCGAGGAGTCCTTTCCACCGGATAACGCAACCAGCACACGCTCCCCTTTGGGGATTCGCTGCTTGAGGGTGGTAAGGATTGATTGTCTACGGCGGGCCATGGGCAGAACTATACCTCATTTACAAAGGGTCGGAAGGCCCTCCACGCTCCCCTCTGAATCAGCTTTTCTGCCCATCTCCGGATGAGGAGAGCAGTCGCAACCGGATGTGGATAACACTTTACTCCCAAGCAAGAGCTTCTTCCGTCTCCCATACATGGGGAGAGACCTCCTCACCTACACTTTCAGCTCGTCTTGGACATGCTCGGTAAGATCGGATTATCCCGGTGTCGCCGCGGAGTCGGAACGGGATCTCTCCTTGAGTCTTAGGCCCAGTTCCGAGCCCAATTCTGAGAAGCCCCTACGACGGCCGAATCTGCACCTTCTTCGCCGGGATCTCCGCCTCTCCCATGAGAGGCAAGGTGATCGTCACGATCCCCTTCGACGCGGTGGCGTCAACTTTATCCTCATGGATGTGAAGCCCAGCGAGCGGAACGATCCGCTCAAACGGCCCGTACTCCGACTCAGAGTAGTTCCACTCCCCCGCATCAAGCGCGTCAGCGTCAGGCTTTCGCTCACCTCGAATCGCAAGGCCATCCGTGGTGAGTGATATCTCAACGTCACGCTCGTCCATGCCGGGAAGCTCTACGGCAACGATAACGGCGGTGTCGGTTTTTCGGATGTTCACATTCGGCGCGAAGGTCGTGAGTCGCTCACCCAGTTGGGCAAGGGGCTCTGAAACGAAATCAGGTAGGATCGAGGAGCCAGAGACAACCTCGTTGAACAATCGATTGACCTGTCGTTGTAGGTTAGAGACAGCATCTTGCTGCCCACCGACCGGAACAGTCTTCTTCTTCCAACGCCACGGAACGATATTGCCGGTCATACTATCCCTATCAGTTAGGCTGCAGGAGCTACCCGGCGAATGTTATCGAGCGCGTAGACACCAGGACCGCTAAAGAGCAGCGAGCACGCAGCCGCGCAGAGAATAAGGTCCTTGTTAAATAGGTCGTGACCACCGGGGAAGAAGCCAAACGCAAAAACGAACGAGAGCAACAAAAGCCCAGAGAGGATTCCGGTCAAAGTAGTCCACAAGCCGACTATCATGAGCCCCCCCACCGCTACCTCACCGTACGGTAGCAACGTGGCATAGAGAGCAGCCACATTCGGAGGAAGGATACCAAAGCTCTTGACCTGCTCGATAAAGGCGGCGAGCACCTCTAGTTTTCCCAGACCAGCCATGACGAAGTAGCCTCCAAGGGCGAGTCGAATCAAAAACGGCGCCCACACGTTACGTCCGATAGGCTCATTGATCTTAATTGCCATGCTAGCTCCTTCGAGAGAGATGTCTCAACTCATGGTTGGCGTGTGGAACGCCGCACCTGACCGGGATCCATGGCAAAGCTTATACTTCTACCTTTTGGTTCGGTCCTGAAACGAGTACAACTATCTCTGTCACACCGGTGGTGAGAGGGGTCCTCGGATTCAACGGGACATCACCCCTCATGAGGGAGAGAATAGGACGACTCGTTCTCCACGACAACGGAATAAGTGACACCGGCAACGAGCATCAACAGAGCAAGGCCCAACCATGGATACCCAGAACGACACATCCTTTAGCGAGCTATTCCACCGAATTAAGGGAGAGCTTCATCGAGAGATCATCGGACAAGATAAACTACTCGATAGACTCCTGATAGCGCTCCTCGCCGATGGGCACGTACTCCTTGAAGGGGTCCCGGGGCTCGCAAAGACCAGAACCCTCATGGCACTCACGAAGGTTCTCGACGCCAAGATGACCCGGATACAGTTTACCCCGGACATCCTTCCCTCTGACGTGGTGGGAACCGAGGTGTACCGCCCACAAAGCGGAGACTTTGTGATCCGAAAAGGGCCGGTCTTTACGAACCTCCTTTTGGCGGACGAGATCAATCGCGCGCCGGCGAAGGTCCAGTCAGCGCTCCTCCAAGCGATGCAGGAGCGCGAGGTCACGATCGGAGAGGAAACCTTCAAGCTCCCCCACCCTTTTCTCGTGCTAGCGACCCAAAACCCCCTTGAGCAGGAGGGGACCTATGCCCTTCCGGAGGCGCAGGTAGACCGATTCCTGATGAAGGTTAAGGTCGGATACCCGACCTTCGATGAAGAGGTCGCTATCATCGACCTCGCGTCCAACAAAGCGGCGAATAACACCACCCTCTCAAAGATTCTCCCGCTCAGCGAGCTCAGCAATCTTCGAGCCCAGTGCGACGAGGTGTATATCGATCCAAAGATCGATCGCTACATCGTCTCACTCGTACACGCGACAAGGAACGCTGACGCCTACGGACTCAAGGGAATGATCGAATGGGGAGGTTCTCCACGAGCGAGCATCGCGCTTCGGGTATGCGCCCGAGCGCTCGCGTTCCTCAAAGGAAAGCGTTTTGTGACCCCGGATGATGTAAAGGAGATCGCGCCTGATGTTCTTCGTCACCGTGTCCTCGTGACCTTTGAGGCGGAGGCTCGGGGCATAGATAGCGATCAAATTATCAAGACCCTCCTCTCAAGCGTAACCATCCCGTAACGGATACCACGGTAGAGTTCACTCATGGACGCCCGGGCCACCCCTCTCACGATTCCGAAAACCGCTGAGCTGCGCAGGATACAACTACGCTCGCGACGACTGGTGACCGGTGACCTCATGGGTCAGTACCGCTCGGCGTTTCGGGGGACAGGGCTCGTATTCACCGACATTCGCGAGTACCAACCGGGCGATGACGTTAAGCACATTCACTGGAAAGCCACCGCTCGAACGGGGAAGGTATTCGTAAAGTCCTATGAGGAGGACCGACAACTTCGAGTGCTGGTGGCGGTCGACATGAGCGCCTCAATGCGCGCTCTCAATCAACGTTCCGGGTATATGAAGGCCCTTGAGTTCGTCGCTACGGTGGGGGCTCTCACGCAGCGAGGTAACGACCTGCTGGGGCTGTCACTCTTCGCGGACAAACCCCTCACCTACCTCAATCCGAAGTCTGGGTCCAAGCGAACGCAGCAGATCCTCGCCTCGCTCATGAACGAGCAGGGCTCTTACCACAGCACCGATCTCGCGGCCGCGTTGCGGGAGATATCACTCACCCTGCGCAAACCGAGCATCGTCTTCATCCTCTCGGACTTCCTCTGCCCCACCTTTGACGCGGAGCTTCGAACGCTCTCAACCATTCACGACGTGGTCCTCGTGCAGATTCAATCCCCCCTGACAGAGGGTGAGGCGCTCGGACTCGTAAAGTTCACCGACGCCGAAACAGCGGAGCAGGTCGTTGTTGATACCTCAAGCGAGATGGTACGGCAGAAATGGAACGAGGCCCTTGAGGCGCAACGATTACGCCTTCGCGACACGGCCCAATCCTGCCGAGCGGATCACATCGTGATCTCCGAGAGCGTCATCCGCCCTTTGGTTCGACTGATGCGTGAACGAACACGAAGGACAGCTCGATGACCCCGATACCTGAGCCATACGATATCACTGACATCCCGCACATCGCGTGGGTTCCGGGCCTCACTGTGTGGGGAGCCATCGTAGCCGTTCTCGCGCTCGCGGCGGTAGCGGTTTGGCGGAGAAACGCTCCACGGCGTATCAAAGGGGATCGTAAGATCGTCGATACACTCATCGCGGAGCTGAAAGCAGCCGCGAATGTACGGAGCGAGATGAGCCTCGAGCGGTCCTCTCGGATCGCTCGGCGTATCCTCTCTCATATCTCGGGACGCAACGTTGTCGAGCTCACCGGGGATGAACTCCGAGCCTCCGTGACGGACGAAACACCTCCTATTCTCAAAACTATTATCGACGCCGTTGCCTCCTATGAGGAGCTCGGCTACTCACCGGTATCCCCTGAGCGCGACGCATCCGCTCGGGAGCTCGTGTCAAAGCTCGCGAGTCTTATCGATGAGTACCGAACAAGCTTGGGGGCACGATGACATTCGCGTATCCGTGGCTCCTAGCGGCCCCTCTTCTCTATATCCTCGTTCGCGTGCTACGACGGGAGCCTACATCAACCGTATCATTTCCGAGCGCGTCCTTCCTCGCCTCCCTTCCACGGAGTGTGCGACAAAAGCTGCGGGAGCCCGTTCTCAACATCCTCGCCTTCATCGCGATAGCGGCGCTCTCCATCGCGGCAGCACGCCCCCAGAAGATCATGGTCGTTCAACAAGATCGCGCGAGTCGTAATATCGTGCTCGTTGTTGACGCCTCGAACAGCATGTCCGCCCGAGACTTTCCTACCTCACTCGGACAAACGACCCGTATGGAGGGCTTGAAAGCGACCGTTGCTGAATACGTGAGATCCCGATTGAACGATCGCGTAGCACTCGTAGTATTCGGCAACACCGCGTACCTCCAGAGTCCGCTCACAAGTGATAACAGTCTGGTTGAAGAGTTAGTCAAATCGATTCAACCCCGCATGGCGGGCGATGGCACCGCGATCGGCGATGGACTCGGGCTCGCGCTCAAACGGCTGCGCGAGGTCAAAGAGGGAACGAAGGCCATTATCCTGATGACCGATGGTGTCAACACGGCCGGCCAAGTAAGTCCTATTAAAGCCGCGCACATCGCGAAGGATTTGGGCATCCAGATTCATACCATCGGTATCGGTGTAGGATCTGCTCCCCTTCTCAACCAACCACTTGGCGGGATGCTTGGCGCTCCTCTCGGGCCGATGGCTGATTTTGACGAGAAGACCCTGAAAGAGATCGCCACCATGACCGGAGGCTCCTACTTTAACGCGAGCAGCCAAGAGGGAATTCAACAAGTGTACAAAGAGATAGAGAAGCTCACCGAAACGGAAGAGGAGCAACCAGATAAGATAATCGTTGATGAGCTCTTCGCTCCGTTTGCGATGATCGCGTTCGGGGCGTACCTTCTTGGAACGGCGCTTGCGGTGACGTATTTTATGAAGGTCAGCTAGGAGGGGGCAGTGTCCGGTATTCTCAATCCACTCGCGTTGCTCACCATCCCACTCCTCGGGCTTCTTCTCGCTCTGCTCGTTGTCCAGAATAAAAAGGGCGAGGCAAAAAGGGAGAAGCTGGGGTTGGCTCCTCGAGGGAGCCTCGCAAGACGCCTGCTTCTAACGCTCCTTCCATCGGTCCTGATTACCCTGGCGATGCTCCGTCCCTACGCAGGATCAACGGATGTGACCATCCCCTCCTCGAACGACGACTACATGTTCGTGGTTGACGTCAGTCGAAGCATGTTGGCCAAAGACGTACCTCCATCTCGGATTGAGCTGGCGAAACGAAAACTGAAAGACCTTATTGATCAGTTCATGCGAGAGGGAGCTCCGCGTCGATACGGCATCACCCTCTTTGCTGGCTACAGCTACCTCCTCTGCCCGGTCACGGACGATATATCAGTCGTCAAGCAATTTATATCTGAGATATCCCCAGAGATGGTTACAAGCCTCGGCTCAAATCTTGAGGCTGGGATGAAAACCGCGCTCGATCGGTTTGCGGACGGCACCACGCAGAATGCCCGAATCCTTCTCATATCTGACGGCGAGGACGATCAACTCAGCCTGAATCGCGTAATCGATCTGATCAAATCCAAGAAGATTCGGGTCGACGTTCTCGGTGTTGGTACAACGGTCGGAACTCCGATTGAGCTTGAAGATGGGAGCTTCCTGCGGGACTCCGCGGGCGCGGTGGTTCATACTAAACTTGGAGAGGAGTCCCTTAAGGCTCTGGCGCAAGCCGGCTCCGGGGTGTACGTGCGCGCCACCGTGGACGATCGAGATATCCTCGAGCTCACAAAAGCGTCCCTCTCTCTCAAGGGGGGTATACGTCAGGGAACGAGAACGGTCCGCACCTACGATGAGTTCGGATCGTGGATCGCCCTGGGGGCTCTCATCACCTGGCTGTGTATCGCCGCGATGCCACGATCCAGCATAGCTCTCCGAAGTATCGTAGTCATGATGCTTCTTTCAAACGTCGCCTCCGCCGCCCCCCTCACGACCTCATCAACCGGTCGCGCGGCGTACGATCTCTACTCCGAAGGTAAATTCAAGGAAGCTGCCGAGGCCTTTAAGTCTGCGCTTGTGGAGACTCCGAACGATACCGCATTGAAACAGGGATATGGCTCGGCGCTCTTTAAGAGTGGTAGCTACAAGGAGGCACAAAGGATATTCCAGTCGCTCGCCTCTCAAGCAACGAATGGCAAAGATTACTTCGAGAATACCTACAACGAAGGGAATGCGTTACTGGCGCTGAAGAGATACAAGGATGCGTTCGACGCCTTCACTAAGGCGCTCGACGTCAAGCCTGATGACCAGCGAGCTCTGCACAACAAAGCGGTCGCTAAGGCGCTCCTTGAGGAGGAAAAAAGGAGACCGACACCGACTCCCACCCCGACACGCGATCCAAGCAGCTCCCCGCCCCCCTCACCATCTCCGCAAAGCTCGCCCGAGCAGTCTGAGCCAGAGAAGAAAGAGAGCCAGGATCCGCAACAAGGACCAGGGTCCCCCTCCCCATCTCCGGCCGCGAGCCCAGATGGCTCCCCCCAACCGGAGCAATCCCCGGCAACGGGGAATCAAGCAACGCCGAGCCCGAACCCCTCGGCATCCTCCGGAGGCCAACCAACCGGCTCTCCCTCCCCTGACCCGAGCGCTGCGGCCTCCCCCCAGCCGTCTCCCGGAGAGAGCAGTCCGACCGCACAACCAGACGGGGAGGAGGCGAAGGACGAGCGGCTCAAGGAGGACCAGGAGCAGGAGCCCCCTCCAGAACAGAACATCACCTCAAAACCACACGCCCTCGACACCCGAAGCCCTTCCCACAAGGAGGCTGAGGCGTGGCTTGAATCCCTTCCGGAATCGCCCCTTCTTATCAGACGGGAGCGGGGCCGTCCGCCTCAGGGGGGACAAACATGGTAAGTCCCCCTTAAAGTCGGTACACCTGTCGGCTCCTTGTGGCATCATATAGGTGCTACCTTAGTCTCTCTGGGGCTACCGCCAGCAGGGTGGTTAAAAATGGTTCCGTCGTGAGCATTTTGAGGGTTTCGGCGAAAGGAGGCGGAGACGACGAAAAAACCGGAGGCGTATCCACTGAGATACGTTGAGGATTTTTTTGTTGGCTCCAACGAGGTTGGAGCCAAACCATCGAAATGCGCAACAGGAAATCATTTTTCACCACCCTGCTAGTACATCCAGGAACTTTCGCTACCTATGAACGTTGTTAGATACCTCGCTACGGTCGCTACGCGGGCACCTCTTTGGCTCGCTACTACGATTGTATTTTTCCTGACCGCTTCTGTGGGGATAGCAGAGGTGTCGGTGAATTCAGAGATCTCGCCCAAGTCGGGACACGTCGACGACCTCTTCCTGTTTACCGTCACCATTGAGGGCGCTCGCAACGCCCCACCCCCAGCATTGACCGACGACTCGGACTTCGAGGTCAGCCTCCTGGGGCCACGAACCAGTATCTCGATCGTTAACGGGGTTATGAACTCCCGCATCTCGTACGTGTATCACCTCACCCCGCGTCGCGAGGGCAACCTTCGCACACCGAAGGCAACGGTAACGGTCGAGGGAAAGGCGATGGCGGTCATCCCTCTCGAGGTACCTGTCGGGGCTAGCCACCTCAAGAACAATCCAACCGGCAAGCAAGACGGAGACCTTCTCTTCTTGCGACAAACGGTGAGCCCAACATCCGCCTATGAGGGCCAACAAGTAGTTCACACCCTGAGCCTCTACACACGGGTGGACTTAAGCGAGCTCGCCATCGAGGAGCCAACGAACGACGGCGTATGGCAGGAGACGATCGCCGACAACCAACGGTCTATTCGCGCGGTGAACCGTATTGACTACACCTCCGTGGAGTCGATCAAGGCGCTTTTTCCCCTTCGGTCCGGCTCGATCTCCATTCCGGCGCGAAAACTCAAAGCCAAGATCCCAGACCAGCGAGCCATCGACAATTCTTTTTCCTTTGACCCTTTTAGCGATCACTTCTTTCAACAGTTCCTCAACCGCACCGAGCTCAAGCCGGTTTCAGTGACCTCAAATGAGCTTACCCTTGACGTGAAGCCCCTCCCTCCTATGACCGATGAGCAACGAAGATCGTCCCCACCTGTTGCGATCGTAGGTCCGACCTCTATCAGGGTCGATTACCCCCTCGAGGCGGTCAACACCGGGGAGACAAAAACCATCTCGGTTGAGGTAACGAGCGAGGGAAATCTGAACACACTGAAGACCATCCCACTTAACGTTCCCCCGCGCTTTAAGGTGTACGAGGAGCGACCCGAGGTAAAAACGGATCGGCGAAACGGCAAGCTCGTCACCCGCAAAACGTTTACGTATTCGCTTCTCTCTCTCTCCCCTGGACTTACGCGAATCCCGGGAGCGAAGCTCACCTACTTTAACACTCAGACTGACTCGTATGAGACCATCTCGACATCAGATGTGGCGTTTCCCGTTCGCGGGCAGGACCTCTCAGCGAGCAACGCGCAACCAGCGACTGCCCCTCAGGTACAGGACAACCAGTCATCCACAGCGACAGTTCCCACTATGCAACCACTCCCTATCGCACCACCACTCGATTATGCGGAGCCCGGAATCATCGAGCGAGTATCGAGTTACGTAAGCGTTCAATTAGCGCTCCTCGTTCTCGCGACCGTATGTGGCGTAGGATGTATCGCTCTCGTCGCTACCCACAAAAAGCCGGCTCGAGACTCCAAGGAGGTCTCGGCGACCGCATTGAATGACGTGACCTCTATCAAGGATCTCGAGGCGTTCGTGAGACACATCATCGCCTCGAAACTTTCTCGGGTGTCAGAAAACAGCACGATGGATGAGCTCCGGTCCCGGGTTACAGCCGCTCTCCCCGATAAAAACCTTGCACTCTCAATCAGCTCTCTCCTCGATGATATCGAGGTGTTCAGTTACGGCAGGCATCCGGCGGACGCTGATGGCGCCGTTCAGACCCTCAAAGAGCGCCTTGCGCTCATCCTGATGCAGTGGCGTCGTTAGACCTATTCCCCGGCGCAGAGACTGCGCCCCCTCTCCCCCCTATGTACCGGTCATTTTGACCGCACGCCCCGTTCCGCGATACCATGGCGGCATGGCTATAGAAGCGGCAACCGTTCAAGAAACATTCAAACTCATGCAGGCTAAGCTCTCGAAGCTTATCCCCGATGTCGAGCTCCGCATCAAAGCGGAGTTGGTGTACGAGATTAACCGCCGCAAGAAGGAACGCGGCGCTATCATCCTTGGTCACAACTATATGGAAGCGGCCCTCTACCACACGGTCGCTGACGTCGTTGGAGATTCCCTCGAACTCTCCCGCAAAGCCGCTGAAACGGACGCCGATCCGATCATCTTCTGCGGTGTTCGCTTCATGGCGGAAACGGCAAAGATCTTGAATCCAAACAAGACCGTTCTCCTTCCCGCGAAGGTGGCGGGCTGTTCCCTCGCCTCAAGCATCACCGCCGAGGACGTGCGACAGCTCAAGAAACAGCACCCTGGGGTACCGGTGGTCTCGTACATCAATACCTACGCCGATGTGAAGGCTGAATCAGATTACATCTGCACGTCCGGCAACGCTGCCCGCCTCGTTCAATCGATCAACTCAGACAGTATTATTTTCCTCCCCGACGAGTTCCTTGCGAGCAACGTTGCCCAGGAGACGGGAAAGAAGATCCTCTTTCCGAAGAAGGGAGAGCCTGTGCCATCCGGACCGGTCATGATCGGATGGCGTGGACGGTGCGAGGTTCACGAGCAGTTCTCAGTCGAGGATATTCAGAACATACGGAAGCAGTTTCCGGAGGTGAAGGTGCTTGCGCACCCTGAGTGCAGTCCCGAGGTGGTAGCTGCCTCTGATTACTCACAGAGCACATCTCGCATGGTTGATTTCGTCAAGAATTCACAAGCTCCTCACTTCCTCCTTCTGACAGAGTGCAGCATGGCGGACAACATCATCGCTGAGAACCCCGACAAGGACGTGCTACGTCTGTGCAGTATCCGATGTCCGCACATGAATGAGATTACCCTGGAGGATACCCTCAACTGTCTTGTGAACAACGAAACGGTTATCGAGGTTCCGGAGGACATCCGTGTCCGAGCGAAGACGGCCCTCGATAGAATGTTGGCAGTCCGCTAACAAGCGATAGACATGCCGCTCCACCGGAGTCACTCCCAAATCTTCGGACGAGGTAGCCGCGGACCGCTTTTATCTTGAGAGGGATTTCTTCCAGGTGTTCAAGACCCCCGACGCGTCCTGATACGCGTCACTGTGATGCGCCCCGAACTCTTGGATGAGACCCGTGGCGTACATGAGACGAAGGTCTCGCCTCATCATCCCCCGCGTCTCCGCACCCTCTGGGTCAAGAATTAAGGAATGCAATATAGAATCAACGGCGAGCCACCGAGCGGAGACAAGGCAGACGCCTCGTTTTGGCTCCGTACGGGTGTCCCGCTCGATAGTTGGCTTAGATGGATCAGTCCACACAAACATACACGTCCCTGTGAAAAACACGGCTGGAGCCGCTGAAAAGGTCTATTCCTCTCAAAGAGGAGGAGACGACCAAAATTGACTTTTTGTTAACGAATGGACGCTTTTTTGATCATGCGGCCCAACGTGGGACAACCACCTGAAAGGGCAACACTTTCCCCTTACAAAACCCAATCACGCGGGGCATATCATCATGGGATCCAGGCTATTTTTAGGAAACTGCTCGCGCTAACGCTCAAGCTGCGACACGTCCTCGGCCGCAACAATAGCGATATCGAGACGGTGAGCCGCCTCTAAGATACCCTGCGGGTCAAGCATGATCGCTTTTCCGGCTTCAACGACGAGCGCGGTAATACGGTTCTCGTGCATCAATTCGATCGTACGAACACCGATGGCAGGAAGGTCGATCCTAAGATCCTGAATGGGCTTGGCGAGCTTCACCAAGACACCTCCCTCTCCTCGAACCGCCGCCGCTCGCTTGATGGTGGCGTCGGTTCCCTCCACCGCCTCAACGGCGATGATGGTCTTGTTGCGCATGACGATTGACTGACCGATATCGAGGGCACCGGTTGTGCGAGCGGCTTCCCAACCAATCTTTGCGTTCTCTATCTCGTCCCGCGTTAACCCGCGCTTGGTGAGAATTCCCACTTTAGGAACGCTTTTTTCTAGCAAAGTGCTCGCCCCTATCACCTGGACTCCGCCATTCTCAACGGTGGCGATAATCCCTCGCATAATTGAGTCATCGTTAAAGGAGCGGAGCTTCGATAACATACGCAATCCGACCCAATCGATCCGGAAGCCATCCACAAAGTTGACCCGGGTAACCCCTCCCGCGAAGGCAACCTGGCGGCATCCCGCCCGTTTAAGGGACCTGACGAGCTTTCCAAGCTGACCAACGCTCACCCAGGTTGTGCTTACGGAGAGCTCCTCAATCCGCTTATCCGCCTCCCCTTTGAGCGCAACGGTAACAACGGCGAGGCCCCGAGCGCGGGCGTTCTCGGCGAATTCGAGGGGGAACTGACCGTTACCAGCAACAAGGCCGATCGGAGAATGAAGGTCTGGGGTAGCTTGAGGAACTGCGTTCATGTGTGGTCGAAACGATAGGACTCCCGGTCAGGGGAGTCAACCTACTGAACTTAGGTAGCGATGATTTCATCGCCTAGCAGGGCGGTGAAAAATGGTTCCGTCGCGAGCATTTTGAGAGTTTAGACGAAACGAGGCGGAGATGGCGAAAAAACCGCAGACGTATCCTCTGAGATACGTTGAGGATTTTTTTGACGTCTCCAAC
>JAIXQT010000201.1 GCA_027485595.1 Pseudomonadota bacterium
CCCAGCACAATTCCAGATCTCTTCCCTTCAACGCCTTTCCGTCATCTATCTCCTCCCGTGAAAAGTACGGCGTGACCTTTCCCTGGTGTACTCGCCCGCGGAGAGCTGCTTCATCCTTAAAACGCTCCGAGAACTTTTTCAAATCGATGACTACCAGGTCGTCAGGCTTTGCGTAGAGTGGCTGTGAAAAGCGAGCGGTCGGTGTCACGCTTCCTGGAATGATAGGTTCAAAGTAGCTCGTAAGGAGGATTTCGCCCCATTCCTTTCCGCCGTACCACTCAAGGAATCGAAAGGTATCTCGTATATAGCTCAGCTTGGCGTTGAGAGGTTGAGAGCTCTGCAGAACGACGGAAAGAGCGTCCAACGCCGCACTATAGTCGCGGCGGGAGATAGACTCTCGCCCGAACTTCATCGTGGTATCTCCACTTTTCCTCAGAATCTCCCGTTGCTGTGCGAGAGCTTCCTCCAATCCCGCCAGGTTCAGGTCGTCCGATAGATCGAGCCGTTCAACGGTAATTGGCCGGAAAGCGTCATCTGGAGACACGATAGCTGGTCTGCCACAACCTGATGAAACGACAGCGATCCACAACAACAAGTGAGCGATATGATTAATTGGGTGAGCCACGTGATGAACCATAGAAAATGAAGAGATGGGGGTGGCTGGTATCATCCGCCACACGCGTTAGCCTCTCTAGGCTATGTAGCTGCTCTGTGGGGATTCGCACAAGGGTTGTAAAAATTTCGAAAAATTTCGAGCCCTCCCTCTACGCGGGGCATCGTAAAAGAAAACGCCCTCGCGTTTTCCGCCGTAGGAATGGATGCCTGCAGAAGAGTGGAGAAGGTTATGAGACGTGGATGTTTGGTCCAGCAGTTCTCGGTTGTTGTAGCACTGGTTTTCGTAGTCTCTGTGCCGCGGTCAGCGGGCGCGGCCACTACCCCTTATCGGGCTCCACTGGAAGTGCATGGCTTACGCCGTGCTGAGGCTCGTTCCTCGTCCTCCAAACCCTTAGATGCCATCCCGACCGTAAAAGTTTCTGGTCGAATCATGAATCTTGGAAATATCGACGCCCGCTTTAATGTGCGGCGGAACAAGACTTGGACCTCGCTTATCGACAAGCAGGGCGGCAAGTATATCGATACGGTAGAGCCTGTGCTCTTGCGCGGAAAGGTCGCTGTTGGTGGAGGAACGGTGCGAAAAGGTCGTAGGATTTATCCGGCCGCCGCCTCTGTTATCAACAACGAATTGAAGGTCACGATACCTGGTCGAGCAACCGGTTCTCGTAAGAGCCGCCAACGTATCTACACCGTACGAGTATTGCTCAACGGCTCTATCCGGGTCTCAGCACGGGTTTCGAGTATTCCAGCCCACGCGTTCCATAGGGGTGCGTGTGGCGCTGCCGTTGGTTCCGCGAGCGTAGCTGAGGCTGTCTCTGCCCACGCGGAGGATGGAAACGAAAATACGATTATGCCGATCGCCCCTGAGAGCGATCCGGCAGGGAACTCTGAAACGGGGGAGGCGAAAGCAACCAAGGTTATCACCATCAGCACCGATGCCGATCCTGAGTGGTACGCGAAGTATGGCGAGTCGAGCAACGCGGTAATCGCCAGCATGCTTAACACCGCGGAGGCTATCTACGAGGCTCAGCTTGGTATCAGATTCCGTTTGGTGAAACAGCATGTGTACACACAAACATCGCCGTATACGATGACGGACTCCGCCACCCTTCTCAAGGTGTTTACCGGGAATCCTGAGAACCGATCTAACTTGGGTGTCGAGGGGAGGGACTTTCATGAGGAGGTCGATCTCAAGCATCTCTTTACCGGGAAGGATCTGGATGGAAGTGTTATCGGTATAGCCTACATCGGCACCGTCTGCGCGGCTCCTGCGCTCGCGTTTGGAATAACTCAATCTTACGTTGACGCGGCGACCCCTGGAATCTTTGCTCATGAAGTGGGACACAACTTCGGCGGTTTCCACGATGTGAGCGATCGGGGAGGACTCATGTATCCGAGCATCTCTATTCCCTCCGCGACGCGTTTTTCGAGCGCGAGTGTTCGGGAGATCTCAGAGCACCTGTCACGATACAATGGATGCATCTCCACCGAGATGATGACCCCACGACAAGCACCTCCTGGTGAGCCCACCGCGGCCCCCGAACCACCGACAGCAGAGCCCGGGGGATCTCCCGCTCGAATAACCGTGCGTCGTGAGGTTATACGCTCAGGTCGAGAGAGGGTACATCGAGTGAGCGGCCGGGTAATCTCGGATGCGGGGGTTCCTCTTGGAGCGGTGAAGCTCAACCTCGTTGTGCAAGAAAAGACCGTCGCAAAGGTAGTAACCAACGATCGAGGAGAGTATCAAGTTCTCGTAAAGTTCTCGGTTCCTCGAGGACGTCAGGTATACACCTATATGGAAACGGCGGATGGAATGTTATCATCCCGGTTCATGTGGGTCGGGGCGGCTCGGAGATAGTGTTTTGACCCTAAAATGAGCATCGAAGCCCCCACCGAGTGAGTCTTAATCGGTGCGGTGGTGTATCACCGGATAAGGAGAGAGACAGGCGTATGAGCACGAAAGGCGGCAAATTAGAGGAGGGACTTCTCCAGGCGATGCATGCCATCGATACGCAGGTCGCTCGCGCGATGCAGCGCTCCCCAGCGGAGCGTGAAGTCATGGGAGTGCAGAAATGGGAGCCGTACGACACCCGAGTGGAGCATGTCACTGCCTACATCCTTAATGAGCTTGGTGATAACTCTGTTGGCCTAGACTCTGTTCTTGTGCTTGCGCAGGCCTTCACGAAGGCGCTCCGTTTAGCTACGGAAGATTTGGGTAGTGATGGACTCGGCGCTGTACGGTCATCGTACTGTGTCGACGCCATGGAGAAGGTCACCCGAGACGCGGGGAAGGCGCTCGCGGAGCTGCGCACCGCCTCGATCACCTAGCAGGGTGCCGAAAAATCTTTTGATCAAGCAACTTCTCTTAACGTGAGGCCCCTCATAATGAGGGCGTTAGTCGTGGTGTATTCTTGTCACCTAATTTTGTGCGGCGTGACGAGCGAGTATGCGAGTAGTTCATTGTATCACCGGATTGCGCGGGGATGGCGCTCAACGGATGGTGCTCCGGTTGACCGAGGGGCTCCAGCGACGAGGGATTGATAATGTTATTGTGAGTTTGTCTCCTCGGGAGCCCCTGGCGGACGCGTTCGAGGCTCGGGGCATGACGGTCCACTCGCTCGGGATGTGCCCGAGCGTTACTGGAACGCTAACCCTTGCGCATCTCCCGAAGCTTCTCGATGATCTCTCCCCGGATCTTCTCCAGGGATGGATGTATCACGCTAACCTGATGCTTACCCTCGTGAGTCCGTTGTCGAGACGGAAGGTGCCAGTGCTATGGAATATTCGCCGAGGCACTGACGACATTCGGGAGCGAAAATTCTCTACCCGCGCGGTTATTCGGGCTAATTCGTGGCTTTCATCTCGGGCCGAGCACGTTGTGTACTGCACTCATGAGAGTCGGCGCCAACATCAGGCGATCGGTTTTAGTCGACATAACGGTTTCGTGATTGGAAACGGCTTTGATGTGGGGAAGTTCTCGCGATCGGCAGATATGCGGCGAACCACTCGCGAGAAATACGGCGTCGCCGACACTGATATTCTGATTGGCAATATCGGCAGGGATGATAGCGCGAAGGGGCGCCCATACCTTATTGAGGCGTTTGCTGAGGTGTTGAAGCAGGTTCCTAACGCCCGCCTTCTCTTGGTTGGTCGTGGCATGAGCAAAGAAAACCCTGAGCTTCTCCGATTACTCGCGTCAGCGGGTGTCACTTCGCGGGTGACTCTTGTAGGAGAGTATTCCCCCATTTCGGATCTCTACTCCGCTATCGATATTCTATGCTCCTCCTCCGTTACTGAGGGATTTCCGAATGTGATTGGAGAGGCGATGAGTTGTGAGGTGCCTTGTGTGGCGAGTGATGTTGGCAATGTTCGAGAGTTGCTTGATGGCGTTGGTGTTATCGTGCCACCTCGTTCAGCGAAGAGCCTCGCCGATGCGTTGATTGGTGTGAGTGGAGAGGGTCGTAAGGCCTGGCGAGAGCGGGGCGTACGGTCTCGCCACCGGATCTCAGATGAGTATTCCATGCAATCAGTGGTCGATGCGTATGCCTCTCTCTATCGGGATGTCGTAGGGAGAACCCTGCTTCCCACTACTGGAGTGGCCGTTACAGATGGGAATTCGACCGATTCGGCC
>JAIXQT010000064.1 GCA_027485595.1 Pseudomonadota bacterium
AATCGGAATGATACGCGGGAGCTAGGAAGCCCTGCGCGACGTTCACAAGTCTCATAGCAGGAATATCGACAGGAAGATCCTCCGCATCAGAGCGATTGCTCAGAGCGCCCTCGAGGAGTGGCACCTGCTACCAATTCCTCAGAAGCTCCTCACCATCATGTGTTAATGAGGCAACACGGATCACGAATCTGTTGGCTTTAGAACGGGACTTTAACATCGGTTCTTTAAGCCCGACTCTTACGATCCGCCGTATGTATCTTCAGCGCTCTATCGGTCGACTACCCCTCTGCGGCTCAACGCGACTCTTCCACTCACCTTGCTCGGTTCACGCGTCATCCCGCCGCCCCGACTGCGAAGCAACTTTGTCCGACCAGCTCTACTTGCCAGCACGATCAGGCTGCCCCAAGAGAGGATCGCTATTCAGATCGTACTCCCTGCCGTCAGAGATTCCGTCACCGTCAGAGTCCACCCGCATCGGATTACTTCCAACAACGACCTCCAGATCGTCTCGTAATCCATCATTATCGGAATCGTTGCTCTGCGGATTAAATCCACGCCCCTGCTCGAAGGTATCGCTAAGCCCGTCACCATCGGCATCAACATAGATCGTGGTAGGGTCTAATGGATCAGACGCTGACAAGACCTCGGCACCATCAGAGCGTCCATCGCCATCTGAATCGGAGAGATTCGAGTTGGTACCTCGCTTAGCCTCATCATCATTCAACAGACCATCCATATCCTGATCAATCTGTCTGATACGCAACTCGAGCTGCCCACGCTCTACATCACCCGGAACGGATGACGCATCGTTAACATCAGAACCGGAGAGCTCCTCACGGGAGTTTGAGAACCCATCGCCATCACCATCCTCCCACTCACCAGCGCCACCATCGGCACCCTCGAAGCCCTTTCCAAGCCAGTTTCCATTCGCCTGCTGGGCGCCACCTCCGACCGAAGCCCCCGGTGCCACGTCTTCGTCCCTCTCACTCAACACTGAAAGCTCCTCCAGGAGACCCGTATCCTCAGAACCGGCAGGGCCCGATTCCTCTATGTTGACGTCCTCGTCGGGAGATACCGTCGGCGTTGCGACCACTGCGGTGCCGCTTCCATTCGGAGTAACAGTGGCTGAGACCAGAACCGTCGCTGTGCCCGTTGGAGCCTGCGTGGCTACAGATGTCTGCCCACCAACGTTATAGTCCTCCTGACATCCCTTCGTGCCGGTAACGGCCACCGCGATCGAAACTAACGCGATCGCTCCAGCGACCTTCTCCAACACCGACTTATCCGCCATATACGTCTCCAAGGGAGAGAAATTTATCAAATCTTGACTAGCAGGGTGGTGAAAAATGGTTCCGTCGTGAGCATTTTGAGGGTTTCGACGAAACGAGGCGGAGACGACGAAAAAACCGGAGGCGTATCCACTGAGATACGATGAGGATTTTTTCGTTGGCTCCAACGAAGTTGCAGTCAAACCATCGAAAGGCGCAACAGGAAATAATTTTTCACCACCCTGCTAGGGTAGGTTAGCCCGAGAATCGTGTTCTAAAAAGAGGGATTCATCCACACGGAGCTGTAAGTTTAGTGACTTACCACCGACGATGCCGCAATTGAAGCGACATATCCCATGAGCTGCTCGACGTCATCTGGATTATCGCTCTTCGTCAAGCATCCGACCGCGCCATACATTTGGGTGGTCTCAGCGAGTTCGGGTATGCGTGCCTCACTAACCGCGACAACCGAGGCTCCCTTGTGGCTAATCTCTTTGATCAGCGTTAAAGCATCCGAAATCAGATGGACGTCGACAAGCACAACTGAGGGGTGCCATGCCTCTACCACTTGGTGAGCCTCTCTCTCATCCTGAGCCAGCTTGCACTCAATCGTAAACTGGGAGCTATACATCTCAGCGAAGGTGCGAATCTGTTCGAAGTGTTCAGAGTGGTCATCCACCACAAGGAGCTTAACATTTCTGCGCTCCCCGCCATCAACATTCGATTCTCCCGGTATCATTGGCATAAGTCCTAACGCTACGAGCACGCGCTCCGTTCAGCGGGCAGAATATCACCCTCAAGGAGTAGTGGTCGGACGGCAAACGCGATTAATGAAGCTAAAAAAAAACGGGGAGCCGTGTTGAGAGAAAAAAGTGAATTAGATGAAACAATCAGGTTGCCGTTTCTATCCTTTTTCCATATAGTACGCCCATAGACGGCTTTTGAAAGGACCCTCATGAAAGCTAAAACACGCAAACAAAGTGGAGAGGACACATCATCGTTCCAATCCAGCACACTCGCTCCGGTACAGCGGCAAACCCTTGAATTCTTGAGAAAATTCCTTGCGGAAAAGGGCTACGCCCCATCCCTCAAGGATATCGCAGAGTTTATCGGCGTTAAATCTGCTTCCACCGCTCACTTCCACCTCGAAAGATTAGAGCAAAAAGGCTTCATCCGACGTGGCATAGACGGAATGCTGGAGCTCCTCGACCGGGTAACACCGGAACTCGGCCCAACCGCCGTTCCCCTTGTCGGCGTTATCGCGGCAGGCCGTCCCATCGAGGCGGTTGAGCAGGCTGCTACGATAGATATCCCCCCAGGCATGATCGACGGTCGTGGAGAGGTTTACTGTCTTGAGGTAAGTGGAAACTCAATGATCGACGAACACATCTGCGACCGAGATATTGTGGTTATTAAGAAACAAGAGAATGCTGAAGATGGACAAATCGTCGTCGCCCTTCTAGAGGATGGGAGCGCAACTTTGAAGCGCTATCGTCGATTAAAGAATGGCTCCGTGATGCTCATCCCGGCGAACCCAACGATGCAGCCGATCACGGTGGATAAAGTGACAATTCAGGGGCGGCTTATTGGGGTTATCCGAGAGCTTCACTAACCCATTCGAAAGGATTTTCTCTCTTTAGCATACCACTGTTTTAAGGCATGGTAGCTTTCGGAGAGAAGCTCACAAACCAAAGACTCGACCCATTACGATTTAACTAAATAAGAGGAGATACAGTATGGAACTTTACGATAGAGACGGTGATACAGACGGCGAAAAAGGCAAAGCTCTCTCAACCGCGATCTCTCAACTCGAGAAGAAGTACGGAAAGGGCGCTATCATGAACCTTGAGGCCCATGATGGCGAGGTAATGGAGAGCTTCTCCACCGGAAGCCTCTCTCTCGATTTGGCGCTCGGCATTGGTGGAATTCCAAAGGGCCGAATCTGCGAGATTTACGGACCAGAGTCCTCTGGTAAGACCACTCTCGCCCTTAGCACTACGGCAGAAGTTCAGCGCGCTGGCGGCACTGTTGTATATATCGACGCAGAGCACGCGCTCGACGTGAACTATGCTAAGCGTCTTGGCGTAGACACCTCCAAGCTTCTCGTCAGCCAACCAGATTGCGGAGAGCAGGCACTTGAGATCGCGGAGGCTCTCGTCTCTTCAAACTCAGTAGACCTTGTTGTTATCGATTCCGTAGCCGCGCTCGTTCCACGGGCTGAGATCGACGGAGAGATGGGTGACATGCAGCCGGGATTACAAGCTCGACTGATGAGCAAAGCACTCCGGAAGCTTACCGCTATCACGGCTAAATCAAACACCACCATCATCTTCATCAATCAGATTCGTATGAAGATCGGTGTTATGTTCGGAAGCCCGGAGACAACCACCGGCGGTAACGCTCTGAAGTTCTACGCATCCGTTCGATTGGATGTTCGTCGTATCGGACAGATAAAGGACTCCAACGATGTAACCGGTAACCGCGTCAAGGTAAAGGTCGTGAAGAACAAGGTAGCAGCTCCGTTCCGCGAGGCTGAGTTCGATATCATCTTCAACGAGGGCGTCAGCTTACTCGGAGAGATTATCGATATCGGTAGTGAGAAGGGAATCATCGACAAAGCTGGCGCGTGGTTCAGCTACAAAGGTGAGAGGATCGGTCAGGGACGGGAGGGATCGAAGCAATTCCTTCGTGACAACCCAGAGATGGCCAAGGAGATCCGAAGCCTCATTCTGGATTCCCATCTCAGCAGCACCGCTGCCAAACAATTAGCTGACGGGACAAATGAAGACGTTGCGGTTACTGAGAAGACAAGCAAGAGCAAGAGGAAGGCCGTAGCTAATGGATAGTGTGTTCGCACCCTTACCGTAGGGTGCGAACCTCCAGTTGTCTTCTTAATCTTTTCTTCTATGCCGCCGGAGAGTCTACCACTCTCCGGCGGCATTTTTATGATAAAGACACTCCCTCGGTTGAGTTATCGCCCCATCCCGTGAAACAATAGGATCACCTGCTCTGTCATGTGGGCCTGATTCGGGTGGATGGCAGAGTTGGTAACGAGTTTTTGCAAACGGGTTACCATGTTCCTCAGAGCCTCGGGCCTCATCTACGAACGTCTTTACCTCATCACCCTCGGCGCAACCTGCCGCTACGCGATCGTCGCGGAGCACGGAGAGATAGCGCTCAGCGACCCGGGAGCATCCGCGCATGTCGCCGCGCTCAAGGAACGGTTCGACCGCATGAAACTCTCCTTCGCGAACATTCGAAAGGTGTTCCTGACACACCTCGACGCCGATCGAGTTGCGGGAATACCCCTTCTTCGAAGATATATTCCCTCGCTCAGGGTTTACGGTACCGCTGCTATGCACACGCAACTTGCGGACCGGTCATTCGTGCGCGCCCTCTACGAAAAGGATCAAGACCTCTCAGCGGCGCTCGGTATTCCGTTGGTAAAGGACCCTCTCTCCTTTGATGAGTTCTCGAAAGGACTCAAGATTGACAAGCATCTCGTAGAAAACGATTCGATCCAACTTGACGAAGATGTAGCCCTTCGTAGCGTCTCAACTCCGGGACACCGCCCCCACTCAGTTGCCTACCTCGTTGTGCCGCACGAGTTTGCGATCGTGGACGAAACGTTCGGATACTTTCAGGGCCGAAACCTCGCCGCTCCAGGTGGTGACATGAATCTGCATGAGGCGCTCACCTCTATTCGGAAATTTAATGACATTCAGCTCAACGGTATCGGATTCAGTTATGGAGGGGCCGTAACTGGCGCTCTCACGAAGCGACACCTTCTCGCGATACCTCAAAACACTGAGGACCTCATCAACGAGTTTACAAAGGCGCGAAATGGGGGCTTTACCGACGAAGAGATACAGGAGCAGGTTCGCTCGGCGTTCTATAGCTCACATACAAACGATTATTGCCACTCGGAAAGTCTCAACGGCACCTTTCAAGCGGTCATGAACCAACTTTCAAAATTTACCAATTAAGCTTGACGTACACGAGCGCGTGGTCCGACGCTGACTTCGGGGCGTACACGACCCCCGAGTCGTATTCCCCCTCGGCGTAGGGGTTCTTCCAGGCAAAGGGTAATGATTCAGCTGGCATCAAGATATCATCGAGCCACGAGTACTCCCCCTCGTAACTAAAGGTCCCCGGAAGTGAGTGCACCCGCTCGTTACGAGCGAACACGCTGAACAGGCGTTGCGGGAGCGTGGTTCCGACCTTACAGATCGGAACGCCGCGCTTGCTCAACCGACAGGCCCCATTCGTTCGGAACTCTTGAAGGACGAGGGCCCCTTCAAGGATTCGAGCGCTCGCGACATCGTAGTTACCGTTACGGTCACCCATCACGATCAAGAGCGAATCAGAGGACGCGAACGCCTGCTTGTGTCGATTATCGATGATTCGACGCAGAGCCTCGGCCATCTCCATACGGTAGGTCTCCCACTCAAGTCCGGTGGGATCCGAAGCCGCACCACGTTTCGACTTGAAGTGAAAGTTGACGACAGAGATCGTCTTGAGTTCGTGGCCGTTGCGGGAAGGCACTGAGACCTGAAGCTCCATCGGGGTTCGAAGAAAAAGCCTCGGTCGCTGTTTCTCAGTCAACTTGGGAAGTTCGACTTTCGCGTACGACACTGCGTTGAGAATGGTCGCGCGATCATTCGCGACCAGAAAGCCGAGAGTCATACCACCCTCCGCAGGCGGCGCCACCCTCGATGAGAATATTCGATTATCCTTCTTTCCAAGCCGCGTCGCGAGCTCATCAAGAGCGGCCTTCGCGTCGGCCTCTTTCTCTCCCATGACCTCTTGGAGCGCGATGACATCGCAATTAACGGCATCAAACCGCTCAACGAGCGCTGAGATCTTCTCATCGTGCTCTTGCTGCGTGTACGCGGGATTCCGGACCTTGAGGGTGTTGTAGGTGCCGTAGAGTTTTAAATTTTGCGAACAGACGGTGAGATCACTCGGCCCTCGGGGGTCCTCTCCAACCAACGGAGTGCGCTTTACCTTTGGCTTCTGCGGGGCAGGTTCACCCTCGGGGGAAGACTCAACTGACGGTGCCTTCTCCTCCTCCGCGGTAGCTGACACAACACGCACTACGCCACACGCGAGAAAAAATGAGAGCACAGCGCACCCCCTCACGATTGAATCGGCTACACCGCGCATGACCGGACCCTCCACGAACTTCGTTGTTGCTTATTCTGGGTATCGAAAATCGACTCAAGGGGTTGTTGCGATTCGAGCGCGCCCTGTATTCGCAAAACAGCGAAGCGACCAATCAACATAGCGTCGACTATGTCCTGATGTCTCTTGAGCTCCTCCTCGGTCGCGGCCAACCCCAGTCGCCGCAACGTCGGGCCGTAAAGATATTGAACAGTTCGGACCGCGGCGGCTTTTACCGCCGTTCGAGCGACCTGCTTACCGGTCAAACCCATAACCTCAAACTGGACCGAACGGGGATTGACCCGACCGGGCACGACTACCCCTCGGCTTCGACCCGTTGATTCAAATAACCCCCTCACCTGTTCAACCTTGATGGCGTTGTGTGGGTCCTTCATGGTTGTCGGTGACTCGCACACCAGCACATCCACAGCTCCCAAGGCGAGATTGTTCAGCACCTTTGTGATTGAAGCTTGGAGGCGCTCTAGTCGAGTGGCGAGCGGAACAGAAGGTGGTGCAGACTTTATCTTACCGACCGCAAGGACCTCTCCTTCTCGGATAGAGAGAAGTGCCCACCCTGAACAGGTCAGACTCGGGTCAACGGCCATGAGGTATCGCAAATCGGACATAGCGCCTATTCTACGACCTTTGACGACCAACCCGCTATACACTCTCTTAGTATAATCAACATGATGGCCTATTTTCTTGGGTTGGCCCAGCTCTCCGCACTCAGACACCCCACCTCGTGGGTACCTGGGTGGACAGCCCCCAGGACCGCTGGTATAAAACCCCGTCGGGTCTCCGGTCGAAGCGATGTTCGCTTCCCTCCGGGACAGGCAGGTGGCGGCAGTCAAATAAGCCCCACTTTGTATTACACTTTTTCTGTTGGTCGCTCGTAGTAGTTTCAAAGCTCGGCCGACAGATTCCTTCCCACGCGGAGAAAACGATGGAACATGAAGTTCTAACTGACCTGTTTGCGAAGATGCTGCGCATCCGTCGCTTCGAGGAGGAGGCCGCACGCCTCTACACCGAGAAGAAGATCGGCGGATTCTTACACCTCTATATCGGACAAGAGGCCGTCGCAGTCGGAACGATCTCAGTACTTAAAGACACCGATTACATCATGACGGGCTACCGATGCCACGGCCACTACCTCGCTCGAGGCGGTTCTGCCCGCGCCGGCATGGCCGAGCTGATGGGTAAAGAGACCGGTTGCGCCAAGGGCCGCGGTGGTTCGATGCACTTCTTCGACGTAGAGCGTCGCTTCATGGGCGGTTGGGGAATCGTCGGTGGACAGGTTCCTGTGGCCGCGGGTCTCGCATTCGCGGAGAAGTACAAGGGCGAGGACAACATCGCCGTGTGCTACCTCGGTGACGGAGCGATCAACATCGGAGCATTCCACGAAGGACTCGCACTCTCAGCACTTTGGGGCATCCCAGCGGTCTTCATCATCGAGAACAATCAGTACGCGATGGGAACACCGATTGAGCGAACAGCTCCAACAGACGACCTCTCGATTCGCGCGCTTGCGTACCCGATGGCTCGTGAGACAGTTGATGGTCACGATATTTACGCGGTTCGCGCGACGATGCACGCGGCCGCGAAACGTGCTCGCGAACAGCACCTTCCAACTCTTATCGAAGCCAAGACCTACCGCTACCGTGGACACTCCATGGCGGATCCAGGTAAGTACCGCACCGCGGCGGATGTCGATATATGGAAGTCTCGAGACCCAATCAAAGTTCTCGGGGAGACCATGGATACGCAGGGTATGAAGGAGCTTCGCCTCCGAATTGAGAACGAGATCGAGGAAGAGATCCAAGATGCCGTTCGCTTCGCGGAAGAGTCGGCGTTCCCAGCCCCAGAAACAGCAATGGATTACACCTATGCCTAATACCATGTTAAACGATACTTCAGCTCAATCAGCAGTTCGTGAGATTCAGATTCGAGACGCCCTTAAAGAGGCGATGACGGAAGAGATGGTGCGCGATGAGCGCGTCTTCCTCGTCGGCGAAGAGGTCGGACACTACAACGGAGCATATAAGTGCTCGAAGGGCATGCTTGAGCAGTTCGGCTCCAAGCGGGTCATTGACGCACCGATCGCTGAGACCGGCTTCGCCGGCATCGGTATCGGAGCAGCGATGGCTGGACTTCGCCCGATCGTTGAGTTCATGACCTTCAACTTCTCGCTCGTCGCGATCGACCAGATCCTGAACACCGCCGCTAAGTCACGACTCATGTCGGCAGGTCAGATCGAGTGTCCAATCGTATTCCGAGGTGCTGGTGGAGCCGCGTTCCAGTTGGGCGCTCAACACGCCAACTCCTTCGAACACTTCTATGCATACACCCCAGGTCTTATCGTTGTTGCTCCAGCAACACCGTACGACATGAAGGGACTCTTGAAGAGCTCAATCCGAAACGACAATCCAGTGTGCTTCTTCGAGTCAGAGCTTACCTACGGAATGCGTGGTCCAGTTCCAACTGAAGAGTACCTCGTTCCGATCGGAAAGGCTGACATCAAGCGTGAAGGAACCGATGTAACGCTCGTTACGTGGTCTAAGAATCTCTTCATCACGTTGGATGCCGCTGCGCAACTCGAGAAAGAAGGTATCTCGGCAGAGGTCGTTGACCTTCGAACCCTTCGACCACTCGATACAGAGACGCTGTTCAACTCGGTCGCCAAGACTCACCGGTGCGTTGTGGTTCAAGAGCAACACGAGATCGCGAGCTACGGAGCGTTCCTCGGACACCTCATCACACGTGAGATCTTCGACGAACTCGACGCCCCAGTAGGATTGGTATCGACCCTTGAGGCTCCGATGCCGTACTCGAAGGCGCTTGAGGTTGTTCTCCTTCCAAGCGTTGAAAGGATCTGTCAGGAAGTGCGAGCTATCTGCGGATAAACATCAACCTACCAAACGCGTGAGGCGCTGATATGCCGGTTATTCCCTTCAAAGAGAAAACCCCGGTCGTCAGCGCCTCTGCTTTTGTGGCGCCTAACGCGTGGATCATCGGAGACACAACGATCGGAGACAACGTCTCTATCTTTTTTAACGCCGTGCTCCGAGGCGACATCCAAGCTATCAAGGTAGGTCGCGGCACAAACCTGCAGGAACACACCCTCGTACACACCAGCCACGGGATGTCCCCTGCCCTCATCGGCGAGGATGTCACCGTTGGACACCGAGCCATCATCCACGGATGCTCGATCGGCGATCGGTGCCTGATCGGAATGGGGGCTACGGTTCTCGATAACGCGGAGATCGGAGAGGAGTGCATCATCGGTGCGCACACTCTCGTCCCCAAGGGGATGAAGATTCCACCGCGAAGCTTGGTGATCGGTACGCCGGCGAAGATTGTGCGTCCTCTAACAGAGGATGAGATCAAGAGCCTCACCGACTCCGCGCGTGGATATCAAACTCTCGGCGCGACGTATACCTCCATCTTCCCTGCTCTCGGGAATTCAGGACCATCCTAGCCTCCGCACCATTTTAAGATTCGTTGAGGAGCTCTCTCTGAGCACGCTCTGAACCAACTCCTGAATGCCCCGCATCTATTCTGCCCGCATCTAACACACACCCTCCCCTCCCCCTCCCGAATCAGCCTGCATGCTCAGGCGCTACATATGGGAGAAGGCAAAGGAGAAGCTCCAGCACTACAGGAGACGTACACCAGAAGCCTCGCTGCTCTACCAGATCGTCTACCACTCCAGGGACGACCTTCAGTTCCAGTGGGAGTCCAGGTTCCAGCACCAGTATGGGTGCTTGCGGGATGAGGTGATGAAAACCTTCGACGAGTACCTGAATTGCGGCATCCTCGCGCACGGCGTCGCACGAGTGTATTGCGATGGATGCAAGCACTCGCTCCTTATCGCATTCTCCTGCAAGCAAGGAACTCCTACTTGTGAGTAAAGTGCTACCCATATTCGGGACCTCGCACTACTTCTGCGCATGTAGCGACTTATCACTTTTATACGAGCCTTATGATTTCAGTTCTCAGTCTGAGGTTTGAGGCG
>JAIXQT010000092.1 GCA_027485595.1 Pseudomonadota bacterium
AAGAGGTATCGGTCTCCGCCGTTTCCGAGATCCTTAAACGCAGCTGTCCACACCTTATCGTTTGAATCGAGTGCTACATGGGGAAGGGTGTACTTGTCGGTTACTGATGTTCCGTCGAGTACCGTTACAGCGGTTTCCCATGAGACTGTTGTCCCCGAGATCGTTCCTCGAAGGAGAACGACATCGTAGGAATTGGCTTCTGTGACGACAAATGCGTAGGAGACTCCTCCGATGCTTTTGAACGCCACTGAGAAGTTTGGTGTGTTGTATGCCAGTGTACCGCGTGAGGTCCACGTTGTGCCGTCCGACGACGAGGAGTACTGGATCGCAGAGCCGTTGTAGAAGAAGACCCAATGATTGCCAGAGACCGAGTCGTAGAAGCTCTTGCGAGAGCTGGCGGTTGTTGCGTCGGGGGACGTTGAACTGCCGATGATGTTCGTAGCGGGGGTTTGCGATCCTCCTGCTGTGGGGGTAGCTGATGGAGCTGGAGTATTCGTGCTTGTGTTAGCTGGTATCGGTGTGTTGGTTGGTGTTTGAGTTTGAGTCGATGTCGTAGTTACGGTTGGAGTGCTCGTTGGAGTTGCTGTTGGGGTGTTGGTCGCGGTTGCGGTCGGTGAGTGAGTTGGCGTGTCCGTTGGTGTCGGCGTAGGGGGTGCAGTATTCGTTGGTGTGGTAGTAGGCGTATTACTTGGAGTATGTGTCGGTGTTTCAGTAGGTGTAGTGGTGGGTGTTTCAGTTGGTGTGTGAGTTGGGGTTGCTGTTGGAGTTTGAGTTGGAGTCTCAGTGTTAGTCGGAGTGCTCGTTGGCGTGATGGTAGGGGATTGAGTTGGGGTGTTCGTCGGCGTGTTGGTCGGGGTAACTGTTGGAGTATCGGTCGGTGTTTCCGTCGGAGTAATTGTGGGGGTATTAGTTGGTGTCGCCGTTGGTGTATGTGTCGGGGTGCCGGTGGGTGTATTGGTGTTCTTTGATGTAGGGGTGTTAGTTGGGGTTGCCGTCGCCACTCCCGTTGTAACAGCAGCAACTACCTCGCCCGCAGAGCTCCCGGTTCTATTCCACGCAGCGAGGTAATCGTCGTTTGCGCTTGCCTGCTCGTATGATGTGACGTTGAGCGGAGAGCCTGTTGAGCTCACCGTTGTAGCCGCCGACCAGGTGGTGTAGGGGCTACTCGCATCGCGAGTCTTGACCGCGCCCGATTCTGTGAACCACGTTGAGATCTTTGAGTTGTACGATCGGAACATCGAGGCTAGCGAGAGTACCGTACCGGTATGGACGGCTGTGCTACTGCTCCACGACGCTGGAGAGCCAGAAAAAGTTTTCATCTGGATATCGTAGTTTTTGTCCACGTAGAGGAGGTGCGCTGCGCCGCTCGCACCGGCGATAAGGGACGGCATGACATCCCCAGGGAGATTTGAAACTGCGACGGTGCGAGAGTAGAAGACAGTCCCGTTTTGAGTTGTTGCCCACACCGTATCGCTTGGATCGATAGCGATCGATACCACGCTGTTGTCCAGAGAGGCATTGACGGCGCTCCAGCTTGTGCCGTTCCACTTTGCGATGCGATTTGCAGCGACACCGCCAATTGTGGTGAAATCGCCACCGGCCCAAAGACCCCCGCTCGAGTCAAATGCGAGCGCATAGATGGAGTTACTGGCACCGGTCCCAAGCGCGCTCCAGGCTGTTCCGTTCCACTTGGCGATATAGTTGACGGTCGTTCCGCTCGCTGACGTGAAGTTGCCTGCGGCGTAGAGGGTCCCGCCTGAGTCCGTGGCGAGGTTGTAAACGGTACCGTTAAGCCCCGTCCCGAGGGCGCTCCAACTCGTGCCGTTCCACCTGGCGATCCGGTTTACGACCGTTCCGCCGCCTAGGATAGTGAAGTTTCCTGCGGCGTACATATTTCCACTTGAATCCGCTGCTACCGCCCGCACTGTACCATCGCCGAAGCCCACTCCAACCGTAGACCAACTGGTGCCGTTCCACGCAGCAATTCGATTGGCGGTCGAACCTCCAGCCGTAGTGAAGGAGCCGCCCACATATAGGTTTGAACTCGAACCCCAGGCGAGTGACCAGACGTCGCCGTTCAGGCCGGATCCGAGTGCGCTCCAGCTCGTGCCGTTCCACGTGGCGATGTAGTTCCTGGTGCTCCCACCAATCGTGGTAAAACATCCCCCGGAATACAGGTTTCCACTTGAGTCAAAGAGGTTAGCATATGGCCAACAGTTTGAGCCGCCCGTACCCAACATGCTCCAGCTCGTTCCGTTCCACTTGGCGGAGTAGCTACCGGTCCTTGGAACGCCACCTGCTGCTGCGAGGTAAGCCGAGAAGATGATGTTTCCGTTTGGGTCGGAGGCTACACGAGAGATGGGCCCTCCATCTGCTGCGCTCATTCCCACACCGAGCGCAGTTACAGTCGTGCCGTTCCATTTAGCCATTCCGCTCGCTGCTACTCCGAAGAAAGTCCCGTATTGTGAGAGTCCGCCGAAATAGAGGTTTCCACTGGAGTCGAAGAGGAGTGAGTCACCGGATGTGCCTCCTCCCATGCTCCCCAGGGGAGCACTCCAGGTTGTACCGTCCCACTTATTTACACCGTTTTTACCGTATCCCGCTGCATACAGCGCTCCTGTAGAGTCGAATGCGAGCGCATTTACGTTGTTGCCGGTGTTCCCCCAGCCTGTACCGAGCGCACTCCAGGTGCCGGTATCACTGTTCCAGGCAGCGATGTTATTGACGGTGACTCCACCAGCGGTTGCGAATTGTCCGCCGGCATAGAGGGTGCCGCTCGACGAAATACGTAGAGCGTTCACAGTACCACTCGTTCCGCCGCCCACAGCACTCCACGCGGTTCCGTTCCACTGAGCGATATAGCTGGCGGCTACTCCTCCTGCTGTCGTAAACGGTCCTCCGATGTAGATCTTGTTGCTTGAGTCGATTGTGAGCGCATTAACGTTGCCATTCGTTGTTCCGCCCCCGACCGCCTGCCAGGAAGTTCCGTTCCACTTCGCGACGCGTGGTGCGGAGACACCGCCAGCAGTTGTGAAAGCCCCAGCTGCGTGCAGGGTTCCACCCGAGTCGAAGGCGAGCGCAAGAACGGCGCCACTCATGCCGCTTCCCAAAGCGCTCCACGTTGCACCGTTCCACTTGGCGATGTAATTAACGGTCGTCCCTCCGGCAGTGGTAAAGTTGCCGCCCGCATACAAGTTTCCGCTCGAGTCGAGCGCGACAGCCCTGACGTTGCCATTCATGCCAGCGCCAAGTGTGCTCCAGCTTGTGCCGTTCCACTTGGCGATGTAGTTGGCCATAACGTTGCCGGCCACCGTGAAGTTACCGCCAGCATAGAGGTTTCCACTTGAGTCCATTGCGAGAGCGGACGCTCTGCCTCCCACGCCCTGCTGAGCAAAGGTCGACCACCCCCGTTCGCCGCCAGTGGCGGCGCTTACCCATGTTGCGCCATCGAATCGATAGGCAAGGAGGTTCTGGCTCGATTCCCCGACCTCAGCGAGCAGCATCTCGCTTCCGCTCAAAGGGACGAGATTAAGTGCCGAGATGTTGGATACTCGACCACCGACCGCCGTTGAGGAGTTAAATGCGATAGAGCTCGATCCAGCATTCGTCGTGCGAACGAGGTACGCCTGATACCGCTCGCCGAGGGTCGCACCAAAGTCCCGCACCGCTCCGACCCACACATACCCGCTCGTGTCGAGTGAGACTACCGGTTTGCCGTACGTGTCGCTTGCTGATGTTCCATCAAGCGCCGTAACCGCCGTCTCCCACGTGATCGTTGTTCCCGAGATCGTTCCGCGGATAAGCGAGATATCGTACGTGTTCGCCTCGGTAGCCAGAAATACGTACGAGGTTCCTCCGATGCTCTTGTATGCCACAGAGAAATTCGCGGTGTTGTACGACTGTGTACCGCGTGAGGTCCAGGTTGTGCCGTCGGTTGATGATTCGTATTCGATCGCGGTGCCGTTGTAGAAGAAGACCCAGTGGTTTCCAGATGCGGGGTCGAAGAATGTTTTTCGTGCTCCTTGGGTCGTAGAGCTTGTTGAGGTTGAGGCACCGACAACAGATATCTGCTGCGCGAGTGTGCGTGATGAACCTATAACAAGGAAAAGAGATGCGAGGAGTAGATAGATCACTCCCGCTGCTACCGATCGGAAGCGGAAAATTCCTGATCGGAATTTTGATTGCGCGCACGCGGAGAAAACTTTTACGGGAGGACCCCGTGAGCCATCATCACCTCTCATACCGTAGTATAGGATTCGGCTCGTAATTTCAGAGACTTAACTATTCGCAGTGATAGAGCGGCTGATACCCCAATTTTTTTGAATCGAAATGTTTAGTAATTCAGGGGGCTTGCCGACGAGAGGAGGTGCGAGATGTGGTGGAGGTGGCTAACTAACTGATAGTAGGTTCGAACGGGTCTCGATTTTTGACGTATTTTTACCCTCAAAACCACCATTTCCGGTCGGAGTCAGGCTCCTATTGGTACGGTCCGAGAACTACGTGGTGAGGAATGGTTTACTGTCCAGAGTGGGGCTGAGCGAGATCAATCACAGATGATATACGAGTTTGGTAGGTCAGCGAGGGGTAGTCTAAAGGCAGCGAGGTTACGTTTTTGTCGAGCAACGAGGAGTCGTAGGGTTAGTCTGAACGTAGGGCTGTCATACCAGGGGATCCCTGTTGCAATTGGAGTGAAATAGGTACCAGAGATGTACCGTGAGCTCGCTGCTCGTGTTTATCGTGGTCGCGGGAATCTCTTTGGAGAGATGCCAACGTTGTTGGTGGATATGATGAAGTGTGTGGAGTGAATGATCTGGGGAGCGAGGAGATGCCGGAGTCGATTCGTAGAGGTCCACGTGTGGGGTCTTTCGGTTGCAAAAGCCCCATCCATCCATTAGATTCCCAGCATGATAAACCCACGAGTAGCTTCCATGCGGACCTACACCGCGGCGCGGAAAACGCAGCTATTCTCCAGCCTTGACCGACCGGTAGTCGCTGACCTCACCATCGGAGAACCGCAGCACGAGCCCGATCCAAAGGTGATCGAGATCTTGAACGCATATGCGGCTGAGTCCGTGAGTCGGTATCCGAAAACCAAGCAAGAACCCTATCTGACCGAAGCGATTATCGCCGCGAATCTTCAAGCAAAGAAGCTACGTGGATCGATCTCTGAAACGCAGGTCTTGGCTGGGCTTGGAAGTGGGGAGCTGTTGTATTCCTTCGCGACTGCGTGCCTTGATCCGGCGAAACCGTATGTGTTGATCCCGAATCCTGCCTACCAGGTGTACTCATCCGCGACTGAGCTGGCTGGCGGGATTCCATATTTCTTCAATCTTACAAAAGAGAATAACTTTCAGCCGGATCTCGCCCGCATCCCTCGAGATGTGCTTGAGAAGACGAGCCTCTGCTATATCAATAATCCAAACAATCCGTGCGCCGTATCGTACTCTGAGGAAAGCTTGAGGGAGATCCTTCTGCTTGCTCGGCAATACCAGTTCGCCGTGGCGTCTGATGAGTGCTATAGCGAGATCTTCTTTGATCAAAAGCCGATCAGTATGCTTGAGGTGTGCGCGAACCTTGATGGCGATAACTCGTTTGCGAACGTAGTCGCCTTCGACACGCTCTCAAAACGGAGCAGTCTTCCCGGACTCCGCTCTGGCTCGATGGTAGGAGACGGACGCCTCGTGTCGAACTATCTCAAGATCCGATTGAGTGAGCGCAAGGTGCTTCCGAACAATGTTCAGCGGGCGTCCGCGTACGCATGGACGAACTACGACGACGTCGGCAAAAGTCGTGAGCTCTACCGACAGAAGTTCCAGATCGTTCGTGACGCGTTTCAGTCTATCGATCGTCCGCTCACCTTACCTGATGGTACCTTCTACTGTTGGCTCGATATCTCAGACCTCAATCCAGGTGACGAGTCGTTCGCTCTCGATTTCGCCAAGGAAACCGGCATCCTTACCTTCCCTGGAAGTTACTTCTCCGTCGTGAATGATGGTGTTAATCCGGGAGCTGGCTTCATTCGTATCGCGCTTATCGATACCGTTGAGGCCACCAAGACAACAGTGCAAATGTTAACTCAGTATATAAAAAACTATAGGTGCTAACGATGTCAGTAGACGCGGCGCGCGGTCACTTCGCGGAAAATCTTCAACGGCTCACAACTCCGTGTCCCGAGGTGGGAGTGGTAAAGCTCTATCTGGATGGTAGCCTGATTCGGACGGTAGCCAACGTCGCGGGGCAATCAGGATCACTTCGGGTGTTCTCGCACTTTCAAAGGGAGGGAGCGCTCACGGCGGAGGGGGTGGCGGGATGTCTTGAAGTATTCGCCCCCCTCGTTGATGAAGCGAAGGCATCGCCGGGCTCTCATCCGAATATCGACCTCCTCCTCGGGCTTCGCGCAGATCAGGTGCTGCGAGTGGAAATGGTGAAAACCTCTCCGGATCTCTTCTCGAGGCTGGCTGATGGCTCTGCGACTCAAAGTGAGAAACAAGGCGCAGTCGATCTGCTCGATACGGGGCTCGTTCGGTGCGCGGAGAAGCTGAGTGCGTATACCATCGGCGCCAACGGAATTGAGCTCACCGGGAATGGAACATGGGTGACGCAGAGCTATGCTGTCGCGTGCATGAATGCCGGTTTCTCGGCATTTCCGATGGTAAAGATCGGTGAACACTTCTATGACAAGGTTCCCCTCAAGACTGAAGGATGGAGCGAGGCTGATTTCGAGAAAGCTGGAGTTCGGTTTATCCCCGGATGCTTCGCTCGACGTGGCGCGTACATCGGCGCGGGAACAACGATTATGCCGGGTGGCATCGTCAATATCGGCGCGTACGTCGGTGGAAGCGGTGTGATGATCGATGGTGGCGCTCGTGTCGCGACCGGCGCGCAGGTAGGTAAAGGTGTGAAGCTCGGGGCCGGATCAGGGATCGAGGGAATCCTTGAGCCAGCGGGACGTCTTCCATCAATTATCGAGGATAATGTACGTATCGGGGCGAACTGCGAGGTGTGCGGTATCGTTGAGGAGGGCGCCGTTGTCGCAAGTGGCGTCGTTATGGCGTCAGGTAAGAAGATATTTGATTTGCGAACCAACGCTGAGGTTGAGTCCCGGTACATGGCGATCGGCGAGAAGTTCTATGAGATACCGGTCATTCCTCGTAACAGGGTTGCGGTGTCGGGTGTATATACTAAGACAGAGCAACTCGGGATCGACTGTATCGTTCTGTTAGATAAGGATGCGTCGGATACTAGTTTGGCTCAGATGCCAAAGAATGCTTCGCTCTACGTCAAGCTGTAACCGGGAGTCCCCTGATGAAGATTGAGTCCTCGGCGCAACTTACTCGAATGCTGCTTCAGGAGAATACCTGCACAGGCTCGTTTGGCTCAGATGTTTCGATACGGCTCGCTGGCTGGCTTGAGTCGTTGGGTTTCGTTGTGGAGTCCGTTGAGGTCGATGGCATCGTTCATCTCTGCGGCTCAATTGGTCCCACGGACGCGGCTACGCGACTCGCGTTTGTCGGACACTACGACACCGTAGGCGCGGGAGAGGGATGGCGATATCCTCCCTTTGGAGCGGTCGAGGAAAACGGAATCCTGTACGGACGGGGCGCGAGCGATATGAAGAGTGGCGACGCTGCGATGATATTCGCGGCTGTAAAGCTCGCCACCCAGGGAGTTCGCTCAACCGTGTTCTTGCCTGGAGATGAGGAGACGGCATCTCGTGGTATGCCGGCTTTGCTCGATCGAGTGGGAGAGAAATTCGATTTCTGTATCTGTGGTGAACCAACTTCCAAGAAGAAACTCGGGGACTGCGTTAAGGTAGGTCGTCGCGGAATGGTTAGAGCGCAGGTGTCGTTACGGGGGCAACTGGGACACACTGCGTACGCCGACATCACACCAAACGTGGCGCATGCCCTGCCCGCGGTGATAACGGAGCTTACGAAGCCGTGGGACGATGCTTGTTACGGTGTCGCTACAACCCTCTCAATCACGACCATCTCCACGGATAGCACCGCGCTGAACGTGATCCCCAGTGTCGTGTCGTTCAAATTTGATATGCGCTTCGCGCCGAACCGTTCAATCGAGGAGATGCAGGGTGAGATCATCGCTCGCCTTGACGCTGCTGGTGTTGCGTATGAAGTGGAGTGGCAGAAGGGCACACGTCCCTACGTTACCGGAGTTAACGCCGAGCCGACCTCTCCTCAAGGTAAGCTTATAACCGTCACACAATCCGTCATTGAGGAGATGTTGGGAATAACTCCAATCCTCTCCTGTGATGGCGGCACCAGCGACGCCCGTTTCGTCGCGTGGCAAGGTGTTCCCACGATAGAATTCGGGGTACCGCATGGCAACATGCACGGAACCGATGAGTTCGTTGAGGTGAGGAACATCGAGCTCTTGGAGCGGGTGTATGTGGGGATTGGGGAGCGGTTGCTTTCCTCCAAACAGTGATGTCCCCACCCCGGAGGGCCCGTCTCCCGACGGGCCGGAACTCGCATTGAATTTCTCCGCCACTTCCGGCCCGTCAGGAGACGGGCCCTCCGGATTGTTGCGCTAGAAATCTCAGTTCGACGCCCCCTACAACCCCCTCAAAAACCGAATTAACGCCTCTCGCTCCGTCACCGAAGCCGCTCTGAACCGACTTTGAGCGGCGCTCGCCTCACCACCGTGCCAAAGAATCGCCTCCTCTATACTTCGAGCTCTTCCATCATGCAGATAGGTCGCCGGCCTGCCTTTGAGCACCTGCTCCGTGAGTCCGATACCCCACAGTGGGGTCGTTCTCCACTCGTTTCCCGTTGCGGAGAAGTCTGGGCGCTGATCGGCGAGACCCTCACCCATGTCGTGGAGAAGGAGATCCGAGAAGGGATGTATGGTTTGGTTTGAGAGGGCAGGGTGTGAACCCGCTCCGGTGGTCAAAGTTGGAGTGTGACACGAATGACATCCAAACTGTGTGAAGAGCGCACGACCAAAGATGACCGTCGGATCGCTTTGATCCCGTGCCATCGGCACTCCTAACGTTGCTGAGTAGAATGTTGTCGCGTCAAGAATCCTCGCGGGTATCTCGGGTGTCTTTGTACCTCGCTTAAATAAAGGATTCGTAACTCCCATGTCGGTTGCGTACGCAGCGGCAACCTGTTGTCGTAAGTTGGGTGCGGAGGCTTTGAACCCAAACCTCCCAACCGCCGTGGCGCGGGTCTGGACATCCCAGACCGTGTTCGCTCGACCAGAGATGCCGTCGCTATTGAGATCGAATGGATCGGCTCGACTCAGTATCTCCGCGTCACTCACCGCGTCGAGTAGTCCGGTTCCAAAGATCGGTGGTGCTCGGCGTAGTGAAGTTAGAACGCCACGGGGCATTGGAGTTTTATTTTTGGAAAGTCTGAGTGCGGGGGTTCGGAGAGTGTAGGGAATCCCGTCGCTATATGCCCCCGCTTCGTTCCTCCATATAATCCTCACCAGCGCCTCTGGATGATGTTTCGCTATAGCATGGTCTCTGATCTGAAGGCCTATGGTTGGTACCGCGACAGGTCCTCCTGGTACAGATGGTTTTCCAGTTGGAAGGCTCACCTTCACGACGGTATCGCTTCCAACGGCGCGGCGAGTGACTCTCAACGCCCCTCGTCCGTTACCGCCGTGGCAGCTGATACACGAAGGGGCGTTAAAGGTGGGGCCGAGGCGCAGAGCGCCTCGTATTTTTACCCGTCCGAAGTTTCGTAAAAATCCCGTTTGCCCCACCTCGTGTAGCGCCACCGCCGCAGCTTCGTTTAGGTTTGGCGCGATATGATCGTATGCGCTTGGCGAGGAATCACTGACGCTGGTGTCGCCTCCCTGCATCGTGATCTCCTCGTCCATCGCGAATGAAACCGGTATGGCATACGCGAGATACAACGATACCAACGCTGAGAGCGCGCGATGTATCGGCCTCATAACTTCCTCCGCCTTATCGAAGTAGGTTTATATTGATTCCGTCAGCGGCGATCCCAACGGGGCCAGAGGTCTCGATAACGCGAGCCGTAATCGGATTGATGATAAAAAATCTACCCTCAGCGCTTACTGCTATCTCTTCACCAGCTCCCGGTCCGTAGTTCCCAACCGTGACCGTTCCAGCGAGCGGCATATCGGTTGAGTATACCGTTTGCCCTTGCAGGTTTTTCACGACGATGTTGGTGTTGTTTCCGGACACGGCCCAGAAGACGAGGTAATCGCTCCCGTCGTCTTGCTGAAGTGGTACAGGCGGATGGCTTCCGTCCGCCAGGGGCCCGATTTCAATCGTTCGAGTCTCACGGGTAAAGGGTTGTGTCATGAGCACGTTGTAGGTACCTCCGGATTCGCGGAGAACGGCGAACCAGTCACTCTTACCAGAGGGGTTGAGATAGAAGGGAATGTCTTTTCCTCGCACACCGAAGTCAAAGTAGGCTCGATTTACGTTGAGGCCTGGATTGTAGGAGGCGAGGAAAAATTTCGCCCGAAGTCCCCATTTGTAGAATCCAGTTCCTCGGTTAGCGAGCACTACCGCGTCACCGATGCGGTCTCCATCAAAGTCCCCACCTGTTATGATCGTCTCGCCTGGTCGTCCCAAAAACTTCTGGTGTTGTTTAATGGTTGTCTTCGTTCGTGTGCCTCTCTTGGAAGTAACGGCGGTTTGAATTGTCCACACTAAACGCCCCTTGCTCGCGGCGTTCGGCTTGTTGAGAACACCCGCGGAGGTCACCTTTGGATAGAGCCAGTTCGCGATAATGAGACCGTTCCCGAGCCGTCCAAAGCTCGGAAGGAATGTGGTGGTTATGCCCGAGGCTGGATCGAAGAGTTTCCATTCGAGTTGACCTCCTGCGCTTGGGACGAGAACTGGAATCTCAGAGAACCCATTTCCATCGTAATCAGCTCCTGCCGCGATGGCGGACGAGGGGGACGTAAGAGCGGTACAGAGAATACCCAGGGAAGCGCACGCGGAGACCACGAAACGGGTGGAGAGCCTCATAGTGAAAACCTCAAAAAACAAAAACTACCACCACTCTAGAGAGCTTGCTTGGGTAGGGCAAGAAAAAGGTAGTAAAAACAACCTGTTGCAACAGGCTTTCGTGAGGCGATGTCGACGGATTACAGAGAGTTGGCGGGTGAGGGTGCGTTCATCTGTTTTATTCGTGTGGACCGGAGTGTTGAGGAAGAAAGAGAGGACGGTAGGGAGCAAGAGAACGATTCTTCAAGAAGCTTCTTAGTGTATGAAGGTGGTTTGAAAAAGTGATATACCAACCTTCAAAAAATGCCTGTCTATGACGTCGAACAGGGCTCGTAAGGAGTACGAAATGAAGGTTCTCTCTTGTTATCTATCTATCATCAGCGCTGCGGTCGCCGTAGCGGCAGCGGTAACGGGGTGCGGCTCCAAAGAGAAGACACCCGAAGTACCGCAACTAGAAATCTCTGTCGTTGATATTGGACGCAAGGACGTCGTGCTCTCCTCAGAGTTTGTTGGACGAACGAGTGGGGCGATCGACGCCGATGTTCGAGCACGAGTTGAAGGTGTTCTTCAAGAGATTCACTTCCAGGATGGAGGTGAGGTGACTGAGGGACAACTTCTCTACTCGATCGATGACGCGCCGCTACTGACTATGGTCGCTCAAGCAAAGGGCTCGCTTGCGGAGGCGCTTAC
>JAIXQT010000108.1 GCA_027485595.1 Pseudomonadota bacterium
ATACGTTGAGGATTTTTTTGACGTCTCCAACGAAGTTGCAGTCAAACTATCGAAATGCGCAGCAGGAAATCATTTTTCACCACCCTGCTACCGCTTAAACCAAGAGAGGATCCCCTTCGAGGGCGCCTTCTCCTCAACATCCTGATTATTCACTGAGAGGATATCGCTCGACGCGAGGACGCTCGCTACGGAATCTACATGCCCGTGACGGGAGGCCTCCTCTGCGTCAGCCAAGATACCAACAACCTTAACCTCTTGCTGAACGGTGTGAAGGACCTCGTTGTATGCCGATACAAGGGAGCACTCGATTCGTAAACCGCTAGCGTTCATATCCGACAGGGTGTGTTCGAAATCTACAGGAACCTGACTCAATCCCATCTGTTGTCGAACCCATGCCGCAGAGTGATGGGTGACGAGCCGATACTTGAAGATCCGCTCCGTACCACCATCGCTTTTCACCAGTGAGGCAACAACGGTGATCCCCTCTTCTAGATGACGACCATGAGGGATGTTGAGTAACGCTCGGCATGAGAGGCGGGTCGTCTGCACGTAGGTGTTCGCAGCGATATCTACGATCTGAGGCCCAGGGGTACCGACCTCAACGACGTGCTTTCCACCACCGGTGAGTGGGCGAACGAAGAACTCCTTAGTCTCTGAGAGGAAGACCTCTCCATTCAACGAGAGCGCCCGTACACGCGCAAAGAGTCTAAGCTTTGAGTTGGCTCGCTGAGCCTCGGAGCCGAAATACCAACCGAGCAATTCCTCACGCTTAAAGTTCGCGACGATTGAGTGCTCAGCGAACCCTGAGTGACCTTCTACACACACACCACGGGTCACAGGCTTAAAGCTCATACCGAGCGAATCAGAGAACGCTTGAAGAAGTAGATGCCCGTCCTCACGCTCAATAGAGACCTCTACGCGATACGGAGAAAAGAGCTCACCAACACGTCCCGCCGCTAGATCAGCGAGCTGCTTCGAGGAATTCTTCGGAGCGAAGGTCGCCTGAACTCGCACCCCCTCATCCCCACCGAACACCCACGCCGGTTCAATATCAATCGACTCAAGCTCAATCACGCTGGCGGCGGGTGAGAGCGCAAGAGCCCCTCCCGTCGCGCGAATGCCATCATCAGCGTTCGCGGTAGGCATCGGCTTGTCCCCCGCCACATGCACCGATACGATCCCCATATCGCCGCATAGTATTCGCTCGTCAGCGGAAACGATAACAACCTCGCACGTTAAGGTGTGTGTACCAGAGGACAACAACAAAAACTCAACTGGGATATCAATTTGCAACCCTCGATAGTGTGCCCACGCGCCGCGGGGATGGAGGACCCGTCGATACCGATAAGAGGACACGGACTCAACCGGAACGTTCAGCTCGGAGGCGACATACGGGATACCGAGTGATGAGAGCTCAACAATCTCTCCCTTCTCGTCTATGAATCGACATTCAAGCAGCACGCTCTCGCCGGCGTGCATGAAGAGCGAGAGATCAAATTGCACGGACACCGTCCGTCGCTCCCATCCCCCAACGACCTTGTATCCCGAGCTCACACGAAGGTCAGAAACCTTATCACCTGATACAACATCGTGTGGCCACATACCAACCGAATGTGGGGCAGGCACATGAGCTCCAACGAGCTCGCGGCGTGGAACGCAGATGCTCTCGGGACGCGACGCGCTCAGAACTTCACGTCCATCATTATCTACAACAGAGATGACAAGCTCGACATCACAACGTCCGGAGGGAAGATCAAGGGCCGCATACGGAATAAAGGCGCGGATATCATCGATTACAAGACGCTGGGCTTGCGGCCGAATGGGCACCAGTGAGCAAAACTCTGTCCGCTCCGGCACCACCTCACAGATCTCCGATCCACCTGGGTCTGTCCAACTTGACCAATCTGCTCGAGCAGAAACGGGGCGTCCGTTCCATTTAGCTGAAACTCGGAGCCACAGAGGCTGCCCATCGTGGCCAACGAGACGAAGACCACACATGACGAAACATCCCTTGGTGCCGAATACTTGGTGATCGTGCAGCACCTCGAAACCGAAAAGAGCGTCTTCTTCATCAAAGGTCGGCTCAAGGTATCCGTCGGTCTGAATCCCCTTGGCGATCTGATCAACTTCAAGGCCGGCCAAGCTCATCTTTCGGCGCACGTACCATTTGAGCAGCATGGTCAACTCATCGAGCTCACGCCCGATGTCGTAGTCAAACGAGGCGCTGGTGCCTGAATTACCACCCTTCCCGCGTAAGCTCCCTTCCCGCTCCTCCATCGAGATGGCTGTGAGAGCGGCCTGGGCTCTGCGAACAAGACCGCTCACTATGGAGGTCTCGACGGATCCAGCGTAGAGAGTGCTTAGGAGAAGGGGCACGTTTGGATCAAGTGCGAAAAGACCGGTTTCGCGATGCGTGATCTGGCGAACTATCTTCAGCACAAGTTCCGCCACCTTTGAGACAGCAAGCGAGCTCGCGCGACGGGAACGACCACGATATTTGGATGATTTTCGGATCTCCTCCTCTAGGGGAGCGATAAACTTTTGAAGAGATTCTGAGCGCTCGTTGATGACGCGACGCACCTCAAGTCCACTGAGAGGGCGAGGCTCTCGCACCGCCACAGCACGCGATAGTTTAGTTTGAGGGGAACCTACCCCGCCCTTCGCGACTTTGAGCGGAGATGCGACATCCCCGTTAGCGTGTTCAGTTGCATCTCGCTGGGGGATCTCTTTCTCAACTACGCTCATGTCTTCCGGTAGACTACTAGGGTACATACGTTGCCAAATCGCCGTCTTCTCAGAGAACCCGTAAAACTAACGAGATCTCGTGGAACTACGTCGGGACAGCTCGACCGACCAAAAAAACCCTAACCTTCGCCTCCCCGCACCATTTCGAGGACGCTCAAGGGTGCATTATTGAATATTTTCAGATAGTTCTCTATTGCTTTGGGTCGTTTTTTCGATCACTCTGCAACCATTGGGGAGATTAAAATCCCGAGTGGAGCAGGCAGATTTTCTACCTCACTTTCGGCGACACTTTCAACCCATGTTGTGAAGTTCTCGACGGATTTCCGGTGGTTTGTACAAATCCCTCCACTTGGAATATAAAGCGAAGTCCAGGCAGGGGATTTGAATCACCGGCAGGGTGGTGAAAAGTGTATCAGTCGTGAGCATTTTGATCGTTTAGACGAAACAAGGCGGAGATTGCGAAAATCCCGGAGGCGTATCCTCTGAGATACGCTGAGGATTTTTTCGTGGCCTCCAACGCGGTTGCAGTCAAACGAACCAAATGCGCAACAGGAGTTCATTTTTCACCACCCTGCCAGACTGCCGGCACGATTGTAGATCAAAAAGAGGAAGTCCATGGCAACCGATATCAAGATGCCGCAACTGAGCGATACGATGAGTTCTGGTAAGATTCTTATCTGGAAAAAGAAGGAGGGAGACGCCGTAAGCCGAGGCGATATCCTTGCCGAGGTTGAAACGGACAAAGCCAATCTTGAGATCGAATCGTTCTTTAACGGCACTCTCTTGAAGATCCTCACCCCAGCGAACTCGAGCGCTAAAGTAGGTGAAGTTATCGCTGTCATCGGAGCAGCCGGTGAATCTGTTTCCGTCGGCTCAGCTCCAGCAGCTTCGGCGCCCGCAGCTACCCCGGCTCCGAAAGCCGCAGCTCCAACACCTTCTCCCTCCACCCCAGCTCCAGTCATTCCCTCCGCTCCACTGAGCGTGGTAACTGGGAGTGACCGGGTTAAAGCGAGCCCCCTGGCCAAGCGGGTCGCCGAACAACTTCACGTAAACCTATCGTCAGTTCAAGGATCCGGGCCAAACGGACGGATAATTCGACGAGATGTCGAAGCCGCTGCCGGTGGCTCCACCGCTCCGGAGTATCAAGCAGCTCCCGCTCAGCAGTATCATGCCGCGCCAGCTCCAGTCGCGCCGCCCATTTCAACACCGGCCTTTTCAACACCAACGGAGCCAATCCAACCTGGAGCTGGAACCTACACCACCCTCTCCAAGATGCGCGAGACGATCGCTCGTCGTATGCAGGAGAGCGTTAACACGTCGCCGCATTTCTACTGTACTGCCTCGATCAATATGGGTGAGGCCCTCCGCCTTCGCGAAGTCCTGAAAGAGCTTCCGGAATACAAGGGAATCAGCGTCAATCACTTAGTCATCAAGGCCGCCGCGTACGCGCTCAAGCGTGAGCCGAAAGTAAACGCCGCGATGAAGAACGGGCAGATCTATCAGCCAGCTCAGATCAACATCGGCATCATCACCGCGATTCCAGATGGACTCCTCATCCCAGTCTTGAAAGAGGTCGACTCGATGACCCTCAAAGATGTTGTGTTTGAGGCTCGCGCGACAATCGAACGAGCTCGCGCGGGTCGGCCAAGCTCGACCGATCTCTCAGGTGGAACGTTCAGCATCTCGAATATGGGAATGTTCGATGTAGAGAACTTCACCGCAATCATCAACCCAGGACAGGGTGGAATTCTCGCGGTAAGCGCCGTTCAGAAGCAACCTATCGTGCACAACGGGCAGATCGTGGTCGGTTCCATCATGAAGGTAACGGTATCAGTGGATCACCGAATTATCGATGGCGTGATGTCGGCAACATTCCTCAAGCACTTCAAGGAAGCGCTTGAGACCCCTGCCCTCCTCATGGCGTAACGACCAAAGTCTACACAACAGCGGGTCTTTTGTATGTCAGTTGAAGTTCCAAGGAATGCAGAGAAGATCGTGAAGCCATCATGGCTCAAGGTTCGCGCCCCTGGCTCACCTGAGTATCTTGAGACCCGCAAAATCGTGAAGACCCTCAATCTTCACACCGTATGCGAGGAGGCTCAGTGTCCCAATATCGGGGAGTGCTGGTCTCACCACACCGCCACCTTCATGATCATGGGTGAGCTGTGTACCAGAAAATGTCACTTCTGCTCGGTGAAAAAAGGCTCATCTGAGACACTCCAACCACTCGATCCATTCGAGCCGGAGCGTGTTGGTATCGCGGTGAAGGAGCTGGGCCTCAAGCACGCAGTTATTACCTCCGTGGACCGAGACGATGTCGCTGACAACGGTGCTCAGCACTTTCTCAAAACGGTAAAGTCCGTGCGGACGCATGCGCCAGGCTGCAAGATAGAGCTACTCATCCCTGACCTTAAAGGCTCTCGGAAAGACCTTGAGACTATCTTGAGCGCCAAGATCGACGTCCTCAATCACAACGTAGAAACGGTTCCTCGACTCTATAAAAAGGTTCGTCCTGGAGCCGGGTACATTCGCTCCCTCTCCATCCATCGCTGGGCCAAAGAGATCGATTCATCCGTGGTAACAAAGACCGGTATCATGGTGGGACTGGGCGAAACGAAGGATGAGGTTCTGAGCTTAATGGACGACCTTCGTGCCATCAATATCGACGTTATGACCATCGGGCAGTATCTCCGTCCGACAGAGCGACAGCTCCCTGTTCGAGCCTTTATCACTCCTGAGGAGTTTAAGGAGTACGAAGAGGAAGGTATCAAGCGTGGCTTCAAATTTGTCGAATCCGGTCCCTTTGTTCGAAGTTCGTACCACGCATGGAAGCACACCGCGGATATCGCGGTACGGGAATAGGATCTGAGCGCCACCATGACCGTCCCCCCCAGCGATCACCGCGGCGAATTGTATCTCATCCCGAACCTTCTCGGAGCTACCTCGATAGATTCGTCGCTTCCGCCCCTTGTCGCGGCTATCACCGGGAATATCTCTCATTTTGTCGTTGAGGAGGAGAGGTCAGCGCGGCGCTTCATCAAGCTTCTCTGCCCAGACCGAGTTATTAGAGACCTTTCATTTAAAGTTTTGAACGAACACACCAAGAGCGATGAGGTCGAGTCCCTCACGGCGCCTCTGCTCGCCGGTCACAACGTCGGGATCATCTCCGAGGCTGGATGCCCTGGCATCGCAGATCCAGGAGCGGACCTCGTCAGACGCGCACATGAGCTCGGCATCACGGTGCGCCCCCTCGTTGGACCGTGCTCCATGACCCTGGCCCTTATGGCATCCGGTTTTAATGGCCAACGATGGAGATTCCTCGGGTACCTCCCGATCGAGGCCGGAGCCCGTAAGGACACAATTCGGGCGATTGAACGGGACCTCTACGATCATCAAGAAACTCAGATCGTGATGGACACCCCTTATCGTAATCAGAGGCTCTTTGAGGAACTCCTCACCGTATGCAGAGCTGAGACCCGGATCTGCATTGCATCAGCCCTTACCACCCTACAAGAGTCAATCTCGGTTCACTCGGTAACCGAATGGCGTAGCATGGGGGTTACCGTGCCTAAATCCCCCGCCATTTTTCTTCTCGGACGATAGCCGCCTCATATCCCCACACGCGTGGTACTTAATCCAGAAAAATGAGTATCTTATCGCGGCCACCCACTTGAGCGCGGGGTTTCAACTTGCCTCAAGAGGTAGTAAAACACCCTGTACCTTGGGGAGCCCACCTGACGCCCTGTTTGTGGTGAGGATACCCAACGAAGTGACGTAGCCGTAGGGTCTCGATACATGTCGTCTGTCGCGCCTTCTGAAAGTTTGGCAATTCCCTCGCGGAGATTATCTCAATCCGGCCACCCCTCCTATTCGCACCCTCATCCCTCCTTTTTTTGCGGGCCTCATCGCCTCGAACGTAAACGACAAACAGCATGAAGCGCATCTCCGGAAACATTCTTGCTCTGATAGGGCTGATTCTGGGCTTGGGGAGCGGTCTCGGTGTTGTCACGCTGAAGAGGTACCTCATTCAAGAGATCGTCCAAGCTCTCAACGAGGAAGTTAGCGCGTCGTGCAAAACGTGCTCCCTCTCTTACGACTCATTCTCCCTCTCATTTCTCACGCTCTCCGGCAAAGTCACCGATGTGAAACTTCTGGACAACGGAGTTCCAAAGCTCACTTTTGAAAAGATAACAGCGACATTCAGCATCAATGAGATTCTCGACCAAAAAGTATACCTGGAGACGCTTGTGCTCTCAGATGGGCATGCTGATGGCGTGGGTCCCGATTCAGCTACATTCCGATTTATTGAGCAGATCACCTCACCATTACCACCCGAACTGGCGAACAAACCTCGATGGAGGGCGATTCTTAACAACCTGGAGATCCGAACGACCTCCCTTCGTGAGTCATTTGGGACAAGCGAGCTCTATGGAAACAACCTCTCCCTCTTCGTCAAGCGGATCGGGGATGACTTCGTCATCCTCCCGGAGCTCAAAGACCTTCGCTATCGGTCCTTCCTCAATGAGGAAAAAACGGAGGTAGTCGAATTACCCCTCGGACAACTTACGGGATCGGTGGTTATTCAGGAGAATCAAGCTGTCTTCAATGGATTGAGGCTTGGGCGCGACAAGTCCTCGGTGGACATCAAAGGCTCAGCAGATACCGAGCATGGAGACACGCTTACCGGCAACGTGGGCTACACAGTCGACACACAGTACGTGGGAATACCGCCTTGGTTGCAAGGACTCCTCACTGGATCCGGGGCTCTCAAAGGCTCAGTTGGAAGCCCTGTCATCGAGGGCGCCCTCTCGCAGGGGGACTCTGGGCCTCTGACACTCGCGTTCCCTCACGCATCACCCGTAACGCTCTCCTCGATCAAGAGCGACATCACCGTTGATGTTAATCACGGTGACCCGATCGTAACCCTTCGTAACATCTCTGGCGCAGGGGAATCCTCAAAGCTAACCGGAACGCAGCCATTGCTGTTCTCGGATGAGGGACTCTCGGCTGGCTTTAATGTCTCCCTCCCCTCTTTTTCGTACGGACCGTTCTCAGTACATGACGCGTCCGCCACTATCTCCGTCCGGCCGAAAGGTGATGATACTACGACCGCCTTTGTCGTGCAGGCGGCCGACCTTAGGGTTCAAGGCACATCTCTAGGACCCACAAAGATCAACCTCGTACTCGAACCACATGGCATCTCGGTAAGGGTTGAATCGACGGATCCTCGCTACGGCTCCCTTCGTTGGGAAGGTGTTATCGACACCACTGTTCCCGAACCTGTCCTCAAGGATGGAAAGTTATCGCTCGACAAGTACCGGTATCCTCAATCAACTCCACCTGATCCTACTCGCCTGAGCCCCATCCAAATCACCACATCCATGGCACTCTCCGGGCCTGTCGACCTTGGTAAACTGTCCGGAGAGGGCCCCACCACGATTGCGATCCCCAATTTCGGTCTTGGGGTCTCCGTCTCTGGCAAGACGACCTTACAGGATGGAACCCTCGTGGTGAATCTTCCAACCTCCACACAACGCGCGTCGCTGAATCTGAAAGTCGATGTGGCTCGATCATTCAACGGCAAGTTACAGATAGCGATCCCAGAGGCCCCACTCTCAAGCTTCGTTCAAGAGGCAGACTGCGGAGTTATCGATGCCTCCCTTGACTACAACTTTAGTATGTCCGCCCCCCTGGGAGGCTCGGGCAACCTGATACTCGGTGACTTTTACGTAGGGTGTGAGCCATACGTTCTCCGACTGCCGAAGAACACTACCCTACCGATCTCGGTGGGTGCGCTCCGTTTCAGGAATACACGACTCTCAAGTGGCGATACATCTCTTGTCCTCGATGGTTCTCTTGGTTTTGAGTCGGGCTTTGATCTTTCATTGACCGGGGACCTACATCTCAGCTCACTGCTCCCGCTCCTCCCCTCGGTGGATAATCTCCGTGGCCTTCTCTCAACTAAGGTCGCCGTCAAAGGCGCTCTTGCCGCGCCTCGCTTCACGGGAACCGCCTCCCTCTCTGGCGGGGAGCTCGCGGTTCCCTCCCCAGACATCGGGGCGCATGACATCAAGGGACGCTTCGTGCTCGCTGACGACACCGTCAAGATTGATAGCCTGACCGGTTCGGTAAACTCCGGCACCTTCGCACTTAAAGGCAATCTTGTTCCATTTAACTGGCCAAGCTCGCGAATGACGGCCGAGCTGAAAGAGGTCACGGTTGAACCGGTTACCGACGCGTCGATTACCTTTTCAGGTAATCTCGCGCTCGGGCTTAATCAGGACAAACACCAAACACTTTCCGGTGATATTGGGATCGACTTCGCGGAGATATCCAAGGATTTCGATCTCAACAAAATCCTCGTTCAAACTATCAAGGGTTACTTCATCCCAGCCCGGGTGCAACCCCAGATCAGCAAGAAGCCGGTCTCCCTCGATCTTGATGTGAGATTCTCCGCGCCTCGGAACATCTTCGTACTAACCCCGTTTTTCAGCGCTGAATTGAACGCCTCTATACACGCCGGGGGCACAACCGCTGATCCCGCCCTCAACGGCTCAATGCAACTCCTCAGTGGCTGGGTAGGTCTCAAAGGCAATCGCTTCGATGTCACCTCGGGAAGCCTTACCTTTAAGCCAGGCTCCCTCACTCCCAACATCGAGATCGCCAGCGAAGGAAACCTTCGAGCCCCAACAGGCGAGAGTGTGCTCGTTATCCTTGAGGCGTCGGGCCCTTTGACCTCACCTCGAATCTCGCTCTCATCTGACCGTGGGCTCTCCCAAGAGGACCTCCTTCTCCTTATAACATCATCACGGTCGCTTACCGGTCGCACGATGGCGAATCGAGTAGGGAATCAATTCGCTCAAGATCAACGCTATTTCCTCTCCGAGGACTCCTTCAGCAGCTTTGAGGCCTTCTTTCGAAACCTCGCGAAAATTGACACCCTCTCTTTCGAGCCTACCTACAATCCATACACCGGTCTGGTTGAGCCGGCCGTCATTGCGAAGAAAACCCTTACTCCACGCTTCTCGTTTGTTGGAAACAGTCTCTTCAGTAGCGTCAGCAACTCAAAAGCGGGGGCAGTCTACAATCTCACCCCGAACCTCGACGTAAACGGATTCATACAATCCGTCAGCACCCAGGAAAATATCATCCTGAGCTCCGACCTCACGTATACTATCCTGTCGGAACATGCCGCTCTCGTTGAGATCACGGTCGAGGGGCTCGATCAAACCGACGAGCAGGACCTTCTTAACGCTGCTCGCATCGGCTCTGAATCCCGGATTCAAAATAACTCAGAGAGTCTCGCTACCATCCAGCGAGATATCCTAGGGTACCTCCACGACCAGGGATTCCTCGGCGCGACGACACAAGTCTCTTGCCAACACGCAGACCACTTCTGCAAAAAGCTCCTGATATCCATCGGCGAGGGAGAATTGTACACCATCAAAGAGATTCGCCTTGAGGGCGACCCCCTTCCCGAAAGCGTAACCAAGAGGATCCTTTCAGTCGCGAAGCCAGGAACAACTGCCCTTGCCGTTATCAAGCACAACTTGGAGCGGGAGCTTGTGCTCGGGTTGCGAACCGAGGGATACATCGCCGCGCGAATCACACCCGTCTATGTGCCGAGCGATGCACCACACGCGGTGGATTTAGTGATTAAGAGTGATGTGCGGGAACCTATTTCGTTCGTCTTCTCGGGAAATACCGTATTTAGCGACGATCAATTCTTAGATTCTATCGAGCTCTTTTCCCGGAAGAGACCGTTCGGAAACAATACCGTTAAGTTGCTTGTTCAAAACATCGAGCAGATGTACCAAGCATCCGGATACCTTTTCGCCCAAGTGAGCTACTCGGAGAACCGCGCGAACGTCGATCGACTCGTGTACACCATCTCAATTTCGGAGGAGTCACAAACAAAGGTTAGGGAATTGAAATTGGTGGGCAATGATTCAGTCTCTGAGAAGAGGATAAAGAAGGCGATGCGAGAACTCGGGCTCGCCGAGCAGACAGATCTCCTCAATCCAACCTACGCGATTCCGGCTCAACTTGAGACCCTGAAAACCATTCTCGAGACGGTTTACCAACACGAGGGTTTTCCGAGTGTTCAAGTCAACTACACCATAGAACCCGTCGATAACGGCACCGCACTCGACATCACCTATCGAATTATTGAGGGGGAGCCACTACGAATCCAGACCATTTCGGTCCGGGGTTTTCCAACGGGCATCACTATTCGGGGGGCTCCACCAACTCCCCTCTCGCTTCCGGTCATCAACCAGTACATCGAACACGTTGTGGCGCAGCTTGAGGAGGAGGGATACATGACTCCCTCTATCGACGTCGATCCCTCACCGGACACCTCGCATGTCGATCTCCTCATTGAGCCCGGCCCACGGACCATTATCGGGTCAGTGAATGTTGACGGGCTCTCCCTCATCGACGAGTCGGTTGCGCGAAAATACATCGCGCTCGAGCCGGGCAAACCTTTTCGAGCCGAAGATGTCAACACCACCAAGCGTGAGCTTCTTCGCTCAGGACTCTTTTCTCGAGTCGAGGTTGTGGCCACCGATGGCTCATGGAACGATTCACGAGAGGCGATCACAGTTCGACTCGCTGAGCGCGCGCTTGAGACCCTCGAGGTTGGAACTGGAGCTAACTCAGAGTTCGGTCTGCATGTCTTCGGCGAGGCGGTGGATAAATCGTTCTTCGCCGATGGTCGAACTCTATCCACTCGAATTGATACCTACTTTGATCAAGCTCAAATCAACCCCGATGGATCCAGCGCGATCAGTCAGGGATTCGCGAACGTGAGATACATGGATCCGTTCTTCCTTGATTCTCAGTATGCGCTAACCGAGGAAGTGCGCTTCCAACGACAAGAGCTCTCAACTCAGGAGTTCAACCTCGATCGGATGACCTTTGCCTCATACATCTTCAGACAGTTTGATTCACGGGTCACCTTCACAGGAGGTCACTCACTCACCCTCGACAACTTAAACGACGTTAATCCTGGCGCGGTCATCACCCCCCTGGACACAGGACATGTGCGCCTAAGTTTCCTCTCTGGACTCCTCAAGTTCGACACACGCGATGATCCCCTCACCCCTCACAACGGATACACCTTCACCGTTGAGCCAAAGCTTTCTTTCCAACAGATAGGCTCCGAGGCGAACTTTGCGGGAATCATCTCGAAAGTGACCGGCATCGTTCCGTTAGAGAGGATTCTCTCCCCCCGATTCTCCCTCGGATTAGGTCTTTCGGGCGGTGTCGCTCAACCGTGGGGAGACACCGTGGGCATTCCGATTACCCAACGATTCTACCTCGGAGGACGCACTACGGTTCGCGGCTTCAAGGAAAACTCCTTAGGACCTCTCGGTGATAACGGTGCCGTCATAGGTGGTGACACCCTGCTTATGGAGAAGAACCAGTTCCAATATCTCGTAACGGACTCCTTCAGCACCCACACCTTCATCGATATCGGCAACGTGTACCTTCGACATGAAAGCTTCGACCTCGCGGACCTCCGTTCCAGTACGGGGTTTGGTTTTCAGTATATCTCGCCGATAGGACCGATCGGCTTCGACGTCGGCTACCCTCTTGATCGAGAGCCAAACGAGGACGTCTATAGAATTCACTTTTCTGTCGGAAGTACCTTCTAATCACACGAGCAGATCCCGACCATCTCAGGGAGGCTGAGTGGCGCCATTTGCGCCCTCTCACTATTGAACGTATTGTTACCGGAACGTTTGCCCATTTTGCGGCATCTTTTGTATGAGTTCTCGAGCACCGCGCTATGTCCACTGATAACCTCATCTCCCAACAAGCGTTAAACCGAGCCTCTTTCCTCGCGTTTTTCTCTATCTTGATCGGTTTCTTCGAATTCGGGCTCGGTACGCCATTCCTTACAATACTCTTCGGCTATCTCATTCTGCAGTATATGGGCATGAAGCTACCGAAAAGGGTCGCGATAGTCGCGTTCTCGATTCTTGTCCTCGTTTTGTTCTATCTCTTTGTACACTTCGTTCAGGAGGCTGTTCGTGCGCTCCCTCTCGCCGCAAGCAAGGCTATCCCAACCATCGTCTCCCTCGCGAAGAGTTACGGTCTTGAGGCACCATTCGAAGACCCCGAGGGACTGAAATCTTATGTGCGTGACGGTCTGGAATCACAGTTACATTTCCTCGCCAGGTTTGCTCAGGTTTTCACCAAAGAGTTCGTCTATGTGATTATCGCCTTAGTGGCGACCACCGGCATCTTTATGACCGGACGACTCGACTTAGGGCGGGAATCATACGCCATTAGACACAACGTCTACTCGGATTTTACCGAAAAGCTTGAGATTAGATTCGCCAACTTCTTTACGAGCTTTCGGATGGTCATGGGCGCGCAGGTTGTTATATCCCTGGTAAACACCTTCTTCACTGGAATGTTCATCTTGAGCCTCTCCCTTGTCGGAACCCCGATGCCTTATTCATTTGTGATCATAGTGGTAACATTTCTGTGCGGACTCTTGCCTATCATAGGCAATCTCATCAGTAACACAGTCATCTTCTGCATCGGCCTCACTCAATCTGTGCAACTTGGAGTGGTCGCCCTTACCTATCTTATAGTCCTGCACAAATTCGAGTACTTCTTGAACAGTAAGATCATCGGCGGTCGTATCAAGAATCCCATGTGGCTTACCCTCTTGAGTCTCCTTGTCGGAGAGCGTCTCGCGGGCATTCCGGGCATGATTTTGGCCCCCGTTATTCTCAACTATTGCAAACTCGAGGGGTCTAAGGTCGAAGTAGATTCAGCCCACCACAGAGCGACGTAACGGCTTAAATCTACTAGCAAAAACACATCCCCCTCGGCGGGCTTGAGTGGACCGAAAAAGGCCTCTTTAAAAATAGTGAAAACCTTCGCGAGCACCCCGCATCATACCATGTACGTTTCGAGGCAGCGCATTCGTTAGCCATGAGCCGCGTGGCTCAGAACTACCAAGTGAACTTACTCGGGCTGGTTTTAGAGATACTGGAAAATTCTCTGGGGTATTTATGTTTAGTACAATCGTAACTGATGATACTGGATCAAAGTTAGCGGTCCTTGAAAAGGTTAAATGTCTCAACGACATTAACGCGACGACCGACATAATCGTGGTGAGCACGGACGCCCAGCCTGCCGAGTGGACAACTGGCATCTGGCTTCAGGCTCCAACGATGGTTGCCGGACTCGTAAAGGCCGCTCAAATGGCAGCGAGTAAGCGAATCATCGTGATGAGCTCGGCGGTGAACTTTCAACCGGCGGACCTCGCGCGACTTGTCGCGGAGCTCGACACTCGCCAAATTCGCGAGCACACTATAGTGACCGCTCGCACAGAATCGGGCCTCGTTCAGATACCTGAGCTTGGAGCTGAGCACGTCCTCCACGCAATCAGCAAGACGGACGTATGGCCACTCGCAGTCGTCGCTACGAGCCGATTTGCTCTTAGCATGATCGGTGAGGAGGACGCGACATCATCAACCGAGTACCTCGCGCAAGCGTTGGTTCGCTCAATCGCTGATGGAGACACGATTCGTCACTCAACCCTGATTGACACGAACATCTCAAGCGCCAACCTCTCGGCTACCTGCACACTATCGGACGATGCTCGCGCTCGTATCTTGAAGGCGACTATTGACGCTTTCAACATCGAAGAGCTCTTCCCGAACCACAATTGGGTTTCGTATAGCCAAGAGAGCGCAGCCGCTTCGTATCACTCAATCGCAGCCCTCTTCCTCCGATTCGGGGATTCTGAGTCGGCAGCGGAATGCCTTGATTGTAGCGAGCGCCTTGAGGAGAGTCCTCGTTACTTTGCCCTTCAGGGTCTGATCCACAAGCAGAAGGGCGAGACCCTGGGAGCTGTGGCGAGCTTTGTATCAAGCCTTCAGTGTTACGAGGCTCGTAAAGTTGATAGTGGAAAGCACTATATCACCTTTAGGCCGGGTAACCTTGAGGTAATCAACTCGCGACTCGTTGATGGTCTCAACGCTCTGAACAAGCGGGACAATGACAGCGCGCTGAATTACTTCTCAGAGGCGGTGTTCAACTTCGACCCGTTCTACGCGGAGCACGGCGTTCTTCCCTCCGGAAAGAACCGTTAATCTGAGGAAACTCAGACACGCTAGACCCCATCTCTAGAACAGCGAAAGCCCGGTGTTTGCCCCCAGCAGGCACCGGGCTTTTGCTATGGCGAACCCCGAGTGCCCGCTTTCTGATGAACGGAAGGGAACGTACGGCAAAGCGCCTGCCCGTCTCTTCTTTTGACGGCCGGGCAGAACAATTCTACTATGCATCGGCAGCCTGAGCTGGCAGGCACCCCAGCTATAAAGCATAGTGTTGTTATGCAGTTACTTCTGTCATTTGCGGCTCTCCTAACCCTCCTTGGCATCTCCGGGGGTTCCTGGTACCTCTGGGCGCCCGCGCCGGTAGCACTTATCCCGTCCGGCAAGTATGTCGTGGCCTTCTCGCTAGCGCTCTTTGGAGTAGCTCTGACCTATACACTGCTTGTTCGACGCCGCCGTCCACGCCTTGAGGATTTCGCGGCTCCCGAGGCGTGGACCATGGGGCTCGTTATTATCCTCCTCTCGGCGTGGCTCTGCCGCCCATACAGTTTTTTTCAGGGACCATGGTTCCGGAAAGAGATCGCTATCGCCGCCGTCGTGGCGTACGCGATTTCATATACCTCGTGGAGACGTTTTTTCTTGGCGCTCCCGATCCTGACCTCTCTGATGTCCATCGGTACTTTTTTCTCCGAGGCGGCTGGACACATACTCTTCAGCGATGACCATGCGATGTTCATATTCCGACTCAAGCTCCTGAAGGAGAACTTTCCTTTCATTCCGTTCTGGTCACCGCTGTGGAACGGGGGGATCGATGCCCGCGACTTCTTCGCTACAGGCGCCCTCAACGCGTTCATCATCGCGAGCCCCCTCGTCTATCTCTTCCCGATCGAATCAGTGTACAACGCTATCATCGCTGGATTCCTTTTCCTTCTCGTACCCGGGGCAACGTACGCCGCTGCTCGTATGATGAGCGCCGAACGAGTAGTGGCCGCCGTAAGCGCCCTCCTCGCCATGAGCTCGAGCCTCTTCTGGTACCGATGGTCACTGAAGTACGGAACGATAGGATTTGTTGTAAGCACAGGATTAATGCCGCTGACCATCGCTTGCTTCAGTCGATTCATCAACCACGCATCCCTCTCATACCGGGAGATAGCTCTTCTGGTGACCACCTCCACGCTGACCCTCTTATGGTCCCCCTCAGGTATCGCCCTGCTTCCGCTGGCCTTCATCGCTCTCCCAAAGATCAGAACGATCGGGCGCTCAAGGCGACACCTCATTACTATCGTTCTTGTCGTGGCACTCAACCTTCCGTGGATGGCGATGATGTGGAAGGTCTCCGGCGTTGGCAGGTTCCTCAACTCCGAGGCGAAAAGTCAGGTGACGCAAGCTACCATCACGACAGACGCCTCAAAAGTGACAACAGCACCGATCTACCGACACAAATCTGAGGGCATTAGCCTTAAAAAGAGCTTGAAGAATTGGCAAGAGGCGGCAGGGTCCGCGAACCCACTCCTGGCGGTTCTTGCTATCCCGGCGATCCTTACGCTTGCTCGCCCATATCGGCTCATCTTCGGCGCGTTAAGCGTCTGGCTGGTTGGGCTCGGCACGGTCGGAGTTTCCCTCAAGCCTCAACTTGAGCTGGATCGGATGCTCGTTATCGCTGGCGTTCTCTCATCATTTCCACTGGCACAGTATATCGTCAGGCTCTTTGAGCGGAGCGCTCTCAGCATCCCATATAGGCTCTCAGCGAGCGTGGTTGGGGGCTTCCTTCTCGCGTCGCCATTCGCAATCAACGCGATGCTCACCAATAAACTCTACGACAAGTATAACTTCGCTGGCCCGGAGGTGGTCACCCTGGGTGACACCTTAGCTCAGAACTCCAGAGGAGGAAGAGCCCTCTTCACCGGATGCGTGCTGCACGAGCTGAGCAACGGACACCTCGCGCCGCTCCCATTCTGGTCACGCACTCCATTAGTCGCCTCTAGCTACGCGCACAACATTTGGCGCTATGAGCAACCGATTCCGGCGAGCTTTCTTGAGCAAGGGGACGCTGGAATATCTCGCTTCTTCGACCTGATGAATACGACGATGGTGCTGGCTCACGAAGCCGATTGGAGGAGCTATCTCTTGAACCGTCCCCAGTTGTACGGGCTCAAAGAGCGCCAGAATGATTTCATGGTGTTCGAACGGCTTGGGTACACCCCGTCGTATGTTCTTGAGGGTGAAGCGCGAGACCTATCTCAGAGCTCGAACTCTGTAACTCTCACCCCGCTCTCGCAGCGCGTAGTAGTAAAATTTAAGTACTTCCCGTTCCTGAAGACCTCGGGATGCAAAATATCTCCGTATCCGGTCTCGCCAGAGCTGACACTTATTGAACTCTCAGAGTGTCGTGTTGGAGAACCAACACGAATAGAAAGTGTCTCGCCACTCAAGCGCTTACTTTCCTAAGCATTACTTAGGTGCGCGAGGAGGCTTGTGGCTACGTCGGGACTGTCGCGACAGTTTGGCTCGCAATCCTATCGAGTACACCATTTATGAATGTCGGCCCCTCCGGCGAGGCGAAATCCTTCGCGATCTCTATAGCCTCATTGATCGCGCACTTTACGGGAACATCCGAACGACACAGCATTTCGTAAACCGCGACACGAATAATATTTCTCTCCACAAGAGCCATTCGAGCAACGCTCCAGTTAGACGAGGCGAGGCCGATCGCGGAATCGATAACGTCAAGGTTTGCGAGGACTCCATCAACAATCTCACGATAAAAAGGATCAACTTCCCGCGGTGGACAGTTTTCTCCATCATCGTTTACTCCGCATGCAAGGAAGTGTGACGAGAAGATAGTCGCGGTATCAGGGCAAAGACTTCCCTGCGCGTCACAAAGATAGAGCGTCTGCATGGCCGCCTCACGGCACGTTCGACGAGACTTCATCAGGGTCCTTATAAAACAGCACCTGCCAGAGGGGTTATGGTGAGGGCAACCAACTATGATACCTGGCTATGTGGCGGCACATAGCGCACCAGAGCCTGACATAAGGATGTATAATCAGCGAGTTAGCGACATATCCGCTCGGTTCGACGATCATGAAAGATTACCAACCAGAGATGTTACAGCAGATGCCCTAGCTTCTCTCGCTTGGTTCTAAGGTAGGATTCACTATAGGGGTCCGGCTCAACCACCATCGGAATACGTTCAACAACAGATATTCCGAAGCGAGACAACGCCGCGGCTTTTGCCGGGTTGTTTGTGATAAGTCGGATTGAACGAATCCCCATAGCGAGGAGCATGTGAGCTCCTACCGCGAAGTCCCGCTCGTCCGGGTCGAACCCTAGATGCACATTGGCCTCAACCGTATCCAGCCCTTGGTCCTGCAACGCGTAGGCCCGCACCTTATTCTCAAGTCCAATTCCTCTACCCTCTTGCCGGAGATACAGCACAAGACCCGCACCCTCCTCAGTAATGAGCTTCATAGCCCCATCAAGCTGGCGACCACAATCGCATCGCCGACTTCCAAAAACATCTCCGGTGAGGCACTCAGAGTGTAATCGGACGAGAGGGGCATATGAGACCGGCATCTTTCCGATGTCCCCACGAACCATAGCAATATGCTCTTTCTTGCCCGCGTCATCGACGAAAACGACAGCGTGAAAGGTTCCGTAGTCTGTCTCAACGTCCCTGTCACTTAGTTGTCGTACCGCTATCTCATGCAACGCGCGATACTCCCGAATGGCTTGAATACTGGTGGTGCGAAGACCGTGCTTCGAGGCGAAGGCCTGCAGTTGCGCGCCTCGAGCCATCGTCCCATCAGGGTTGAGCACCTCGCACAAAATTCCCGATGGGGAGAGTCCTGCTAATCGAGCGAGATCAAAGGCGCCCTCCGTATGGCCAGGTCGCCCTATCACCCCCGCGCTGTTGGCGATAAGCGGGAAAACGTGACCAGGACTCACAAAATCGTGTGCCTGCGTGTTTGGCTCAATCAAGCTGCGCATCGTGCGCGCTCGTCCCTCGGCCGTAACTCCGCGCCCGCCAACCTCCCTATGGTCAATAGTGATTGCAAATGGGGTCTGGAACGGAGAGTTATTGTTTAAGACCTGAAGGGGAAGCCGCAAACGGTCGGCTATCTCTGCTGGGATGCTCACGCAGATAAGGCCGCGAGCCTCTCTCATTAAAAAAGAGACGATCTCTGGCGTGACCTTCTCTGTCGCGAGAATGAGATCACCCTCATTCTCACGATCATCGCTATCGACTACGACCACCGCCTTTCCGGTGCGGATATCACGGAGGACATCGTGAAAATCATCGAGGACGAGCGAACCTCCTTCAGAAGCTTTTCTAGCCATGGGAGGGTCTCAGGAGGGCTCTACCTTCTTAAGGCGCGCAGTTTTCGCCGCGCTCCCCAAGCTCTCGAGGGCATCAACAAATTGGTTTACGTCAGAAAATTCACGATACACAGATGCGAATCGCACGTAGGCGATCTTATCCATCTTACGAAGCTCATCGATAACCGCCTCGCCAACGACACGGCTATCCACCTCGCGAACACACATCTCCTGAAGCCTGCGCTCAATCGTCTCAACGGCAGCATCAATAGCTTCAGTGCTTACGGGCCGCTTCTCGCATGCTCGACGAAGACCGCTTCGGATCTTCTCGCGATCAAAAACCTCGCGTCTGCCATCTTTCTTGATAACAGCCGGTAGCAACAATTCCACACGCTCGTACGTAGTAAAGCGATAGCCACAATCCTGACACTCACGACGACGGCGGATTGCTCCGCCATCGCCACGAGAGTCAGTTACCGAACTTTTGTCTGAGTTGCACTTAGGACAAAACATGGCTGCCGTTGTATCTCCACATTAACGCGTCAAACGGTGACGATAGAGAGGAAACTTCTTGCTCAGCTCTCGCACGTTATCAGCGACAGCGCTGAGCTTCGCATCACTCTGCGTGTTTGACAGGGCCTCGTAGATGAACTCAGCTACCTCAGCCATCTCCCCTACTCCCATTCCACGAGTTGTCAGGGCCGGAGTTCCGAGTCGAATTCCACTACAAACAGACGGTGGCTGCGGGTCAAACGGCACAGTGTTCTTGTTCACCGTGATCCCTACCTTATCCAGCACCTCTTCTCCGATCTTACCAGAAACTCCGATTGGACGAAGGTCCACAAGCAAAAGGTGGGAATCCGTTCCACCAGATACGATCGTAAGGCCCTTCTTCGTGAGCCCCTCCGCGAGAGCTCGCGCGTTCGCGACGACCTGAGCGGCATAGACCTTAAAGTCAGGGGTGAGCGCTTCTCGAGCCATAACCGCCTTAGCCGCGATGGTATGCATGTGAGGACCGCCCTGGAGTCCAGGAAACACCGCTTTGTTAATCGCCTTACGATGCGCCTCTTTACCCATCACCATGCCCGAGCGTGGCCCTCGAAGGGTTTTGTGCGTGGTAGTAGTGACGATATCCGCAAACGGAATCGGTGACTGATAGGAACCTCCCGCGACGAGACCGGCGTAGTGCGCGATATCCGCCAAGAAAATCGCCCCTACCTCATCAGCGGCTTCACGGAACGGCTTCCAGTCGATTTGACGGGAATATGCGCTTCCTCCAGCGATGATTAACTTAGGTTTATGCTCGCGAGCGAGTGAACGCACCTGATCGTAATCAATCAACCCGTCGTTCTCTGTAACGCCGTAGCCAACGACCTTGTAGTGCATGCCGGAGAAGTTTACCGGACTTCCATGAGAGAGATGCCCTCCCTGGTCCAACCGAAGTCCCATGAAGGTATCACCAGGCTTGAGAAACGCCTCAAACACAGCCTGGTTAGCTTGCACCCCAGAGTGAGGCTGAACGTTCGCGAAATCCGCTCCGAAAAGCTCACACACACGAGCGCTCGCGAGATTTTCGACCTCGTCAACGATGTGACACCCACCATAATAACGTCTGCCAGGCTGCCCTTCCGCATATTTATTGGTAAGGGTTGATCCCATCGCCTCAAGAATCGCCTCACTCACGAAGTTCTCAGAAGGGATCATCTCCAAGCCGTACTCTTGCCTTTCCGTCTCGCGTTGAATGAGCGTAAACACTTCAGGGTCAGACTGCTTGAGAGACTTGCTGCGAGCTTCGTATGACGGAGTGGTGGAAGACATGAATTGCTCCAAAAAATTAGGACAAAAAAGGGCCCTCGAAGGGGCCCTTGTAGCGTACCAAATTATCTCCCGAGAGGGATAGGGTTTCGTACGCTCCAGCGATTACGACTGCTTTCCTTGGATGTACTTTGTTACATCGTCAACAGTCTGGATCTTCTCAGCGTCCTCGTCTGGGATCTCAAGGTCGTACTCTTCCTCAAGAGCCATAATGAGCTCAACGATGTCGAGAGAATCCGCACCGAGGTCCTCGATGAAAGATGCCTGAGGGGTAACTTCCTCCAAGCTGACACCAAGCTGCTCTACGATGATCGATTTAACTCGCTCTGATATCTCCTCAGGTGTTGCCATGTAACACTTCTCCTAAATGGTCCAATAATAAA
>JAIXQT010000148.1 GCA_027485595.1 Pseudomonadota bacterium
CAAGCCGAAGCTCCACCTTGCCCCTCACATTCCATGGCACAAAGACCCCCTCCACTGGGGTCCCTCTACCTTACCAAATGTGTAAAGGATCACCTGAGACGGTACAAGGAATGGTCGCCCTCCCGACGTGCGGGTTCAGACAGGCCAAACCGTGATCTACTTCTCCACCCGCCTCTCGTACGGCTTCCCAATTAATTCGCCGGCGACGATGAACTCCGCCGATGCCCTGTTGCAGGCGATCGGAATTTTTAAATCGTGCTCGGAGAATCCGAAGATGAACGTATCTCCGTTGAGGAGCTTACGGAACTAATGTGCGCAAAGCCGCACGAGATCTTGGTATCGCTGAACCAGCGGATTCCGCGGGTGTATCGGGGATAAACACCGAGCTCGTACGAAGGGAGGGCGGTCATTCCTGACCGCCGAGTGGTTGCGTGCGGCGAAGGTCATGTGCGATGCGCGGGATTGCGGCGACCAGGAATGGTCGCCCTCCCGACATGCGGGGAACCTTGATCTACTTCTCGACCCGCCTCGCGTACGCCTTCCCCATCAACTCGCTTGTCACGATGAACTCCGCCGACGCTCGATTGCACGCGATCGGTATCTCGTAAAGAGCGGCGATTCGAAGCAGCGCCTTTACATCAGGATCATGAGGTTGCGAGGTGAGCGGGTCCCAAAAGAAGAACAGGATGTCGATCTTCTCCTCAACGATCATCGCGCCGATCTGTTGGTCGCCACCCAGCGGGCCAGATAGGCACTTCGTTACCGGGAGTCCTGTCGCGGTCTCTAGATACTTTCCTGTTGTCCCCGTCGCGTACAGATTGTGTTGCGCGAAGATCGCTTTGTGTTTTTGCACCCAATCGCACATCTCACGTTTCTTGGCGTCGTGAGCAACGAGGGCGATGCGCTTTTTAACGGGGAGTGGTGCAAGGGGATGGTCGAAGGTGATGATGCTCATGAGGCAAACTTAGCGGTCTTATGCCCGATGTGCCAGATGTCTCACGCTGAGCGGGCGTTCTTCACGGTCACGATAGCGGTGACGGCGGCGAGCTCTGACCGAAGGACCTGGCGTCCAAGGGAGGCCGGCTTAAATCCATGCTCGTAGAGATCTCGCAGCTCATCGGGCGTGAGGTCCCCTTCGGGGCCGATAACGATGCAGAGTGAGCTCCCCGGAGGAAGGTCGGATGTAATTTCGCCGAGCGGTGGAGCCTCGTGTTCCAATGAGCAGCACACCTTGAGAATTTTTTCCTGACCGGGAAGATGAGAGAGCGCGTTCTTTAAAGAGGTCTCTACCCTTACGCTCGGTGGCCTTACCTGACGGCTCTGTTGTGCCGCCGCGAGAGCGGCCTTAGCGAATTTTTGTGCTTTTGCCTGCGCGTCACCTTCGCTCTTTAGTCGAACGATACTGCGTTGAGCCTGCCAGAAAATGATCTGAGAGCATCCGAGTTCAGTCGCCCAATCGGTGATCAGTTCATTCTTCTCTCCCTTGCACAGGGCGCAGAGAAGGATGATGGAGATATCTGAGGTAGCCGTGTCTACTTTTTCAATAATTGAGAGGGTTACGCCATCGGCGTTCGAGGCGACGGATGCGGTGAACGTTTCGCCGGATTCTGGGTCTCCGATCTCGACGATGGCGCCCACGGGCAATCGCAAAACGTCTTTGAGGTAGTGGCTGCCGGTGGGGGAGAGGGGGAGGAGGGAGTTGGGTTCTACGGCGCCTCGCTTGCGTAATCCCTCAACGAAGAGTCGAGGTCCTTTGCACTCACGAGGCGCCATAATGCTTCGGTCAAAAGTCTTTGATGGATACTACTTCTTGCGAAGGCCCATCTTCTCAAGGCGCTGAGCGAGGTATCCGATCTTGTCGTAACCCACGATACGCTCACCGCTCTCGAATACGAAGGTCGGAGTATCAAATACCCCGAGCTTACGACCACGCTTGTAGATTCCCTTCACACGCTCACGGGTGTCTGACGAAGAAACCTTGCTCAAGAAATCGCCGAGGTCGATATCGAGATCGTCGCAGAGCTCGTTCATGAAGGAATCCTCATTCGGATTCTCTCCAAGGCCCCACCACTTGTTGAATACCTTAATGTTGTATTCCATGAGAACGCCCAAGTCGTTTGCGATGAGCGCGCCACGAGTGAGACGTCCTGGATCATGCTCTACCTCTGGCCAGTTTTCTGGATATACGAGGGAGAGACTACGCTCTTCAGCGAGGCGCTTGGTGTCCTCGAAGAGGTAAGAAAGCTTGTCGGGAAGGATCCCTTGTTGAGGAACTGGTTGTCCGGATGCCTTGGCAGAGAAAGGTTGCCAGAGGAGCTCTACATCGTACTTGTCCGCGATGTCGTACACAGGGTCGAGCGCGAGGTAGGAGTACGGGCTCTGGAACGAATAGAAAACTTCAACATTCACCGTCATAAGCTCACTTTAACTATAGAAACACACTTTTCGTTATCCGCATTACGAGATGCGTTTGCACAAAACACATCTGTACGAACGACGGGGTACACCCCGCTACCAGATTGTGTTGTCTGAGCTTGTTAGGGGAGGGTATCGCGCATGACGAGCACCCCCTAGAGGCGCATCTTCACGGCTGGCAGCCCTCGTGGTGTAGACCATCGAACTGGCCAAGAAGGTAGTCGTATTTCACTGAGTTTGCAAGGATATCTTGCTTGTTTTGCAGAAGAATCGGTAAGTTCACGCTAGCCCTCTTCAGGCGGTAGCCAGATGGGCCCGTATAAGATAGGGTTAGTATCTTCATGGACTTACGGGGTTCTCTGCCCCATGGTTGTTCGACCACGTTGTGAAGACCCGCAGCGGTGCACGAGGAATCTCTCCCGCCGCGTACAGATGTGAAAGTGTTTTGTTTTGAGTGTGATGTCTACTTCAAAGGGAATCGAGCGGCTTCTTCCCCCTGGTATCCGGACCGACCGGCCGCTGTTGTGCGTTGAAATTAACCCTCCGCGGGGCTGCGATGTCGATGCCATCGTAAAACGGTACGAGAACGTCCGAGGGATTGATTTTTTGAATATCACCGATAGTGCGCTCGCTAAGATGAAGCTTTCATCCCTCGCGTTCGCCTCGATCATCAAGCAGCGCCTCGGAATTGAGACCGTTGTGAACGTATCGTGTCGGGACCGTAACGTGATCGCGCTTCAGTCCGACCTTTTGGGAGCGTGGGCCCTTGGCGTTCGATCGATCGTCGCGCTTACCGGTGACGCTGTCACCGTTGGCGACCTTCCAGAGGCGAAGGGTGTGTTTGAGGTGAACTCAGTTGGGCTGTTGAACCTTATCGCAACCCTCAACGGTGGCCGAGATATGGCGGGCAATGAGTTGAAGGGATATCCCACCTACACGCCGGGTGTCGTTGTTAACCCAAACGTTAAAAACCCGAACGCGGAGATTAAACGACTACTTCGCAAGAAGGAGGCCGGCGCGGTTTATGCTTTGAGCCAGCCAGTCTTCGACCCTGAACAGGCATGCGCGTTCTTTGAGGCGGCATCGAGCGTGGGTATAGATCTCTTTGTTGGTCTTCTTCCATTCAAGTCTGTACAATCCTTTGAGGGTATCTCGAAGGTTCCGGGCATTAAAATTCCGGATTCGGTTGTGCAAAAAGTTCGTTCGGTTGCTCCTGAAAAGGTTGGTGAGACATCTCTTGATGTGGCCATGCAGGTGGCCGAGCGAGTGAAGCCGTTCGTACGAGGGTTTCACGTCGTGAGTGGTGGTTCGCCTCTTCTTGCTTTAGATTTGTGCCAGCGCTTGTCAGATTGGATAGAACATTCGTTAGTAAAGGAAGTGGTATGAAGCGTCGTGAAGAGATGACATTCCTTGAGAGGATCTACGTCGTTGAGATCTTCAAAGGTCTCACCATCACCTACGGTAAGTTGCTCAAGAATCTTTGGCTCCACACGTTGGAGTTCTTTGGGGTGAAACTTAAAGAAGGTCCGGGCGTAGCCATCCAGTATCCGAACGAGCGTCGGGCCTACCCAGCCCGGTATCGCGGACGTCACCGTCTTACCCTCTATGATAACGGCGACGTGAAGTGCACCTCCTGCTTCCTGTGCGCGACGGCGTGCCCTGCTCGATGTATCTACATTGAGGCGTGTGAGCATGAGGATCCGAACGTGGAAAAATTTCCGAAGCGTTATGAGATCGATACCCTGCTCTGTATTTACTGCGGGTACTGTGTTGAGGCGTGCCCGGTTGACGCCATTCGGATGGACACCGGACTGCATCCAGAGGTGTACCCCGCCGATCCACGACTCTTTATCGAGGACAAAGAGACCCTGATGGAGCGTTCCCGTATCCTTGATGATCAAGGGCCGGAGCGTCTCTACGAGATGCACATGAAGCGCATGCAGGCCCTCGAGAGGGTAAACCTCTAAGCTCTAGCCTCGGTACCGCAGATGCCTCCTTGCTTGCACACCGTCGGTGAGAGTAGTAGCCCAGCAGCTTGGTGGACGCTATCGACGCGCGCGGTCGGTGCCCTCGTTACGATGCTCGCCCCCGTTTTGGCTTGGGCGTCTCCGGTGACCGCGCCGGAGGGAGTAGGACCACTCCCTGATCTTCAGGGCGGAGCGAAAACCGGCGCGCTGGTAACCAAAGGCTACATCGACAAATATCGCTCGATCATTCCCCCAGAGTTGGCAGAGCTTGTTGATCGGAATGAGTTCGCTTTTGAGGCTGTGCTGCGGCCAAAGGGAAGCGATCTGTTGGGAGATGCTCTCATCGCAAGCTCCACTCGTTACGCTGTTGATGAGAGGGGTGTGCTTACTCCATCACCAGTGAGCGCTTCGGGTTTGTTTTTCACCATCCCCCAAAATGACGGGGAGTATCTGGAGCCAAAAACATTTGGATGGCGCCTGTTATGGAACACCACAGTGGCGCAGTGGCAGCTCAAATCACTCACCGCTACGACCAGTCTTATTACGTTCAGTGGCGGGTCTAACGAGGGAAAACGGGCCGATTTCGCCATAAGTCGAATCTATCCGCCGGCGCTTGGACAATCTCCCGGCACCTTGAAGCCGATGTTCCGTGAAAAGATCTCGGCCCTAACTCCGCAGCCTCTCCTGGGGCTTACCTGGTTGACCCTTCGGTTTCTCGGTGCGGCGCACGACTACCTGTGGGCCGCGTCCCCGATCAACGGACAGGTACGGCAGATGACGGGGAGCAATCGCGCGGATTCCATGTTCACTGGAGCCTTCTCTCCTGACGATCTCTTCGTTTGGTCCGGAAAGGTTGAGGGGGTAGAGCCTTCATCGGTCACGCTCGTAAAGATGCTGATCCCGGTCGTGGAAGGAAACGCTACCGCGCAGGGGACGAACAACGATCTCTGTGGCGCAACCGATTTCTCGAAGTCCTCCCCAATCGACCTCAACATCACGACACAACGCTTTGCTGATCTGCCTGGGTGGGTGCCCACGAACGTTCGCATGACGCTGCGGTCGTTGTGGCGGATTGAAATGATGACGCGTGACCCGTTTTCTCTCGATGCTCGACAGACCCTCTACGTCGACGCGGATACGATGCTTCCGGTGTATCGGGTCGTGTGGGAGCAAGACGGCAGGATGCGAAAATTTGTGATGGGCATAGTTGGACGTGTCCCTACTCGCGACGGCAATGGTCCTGGCTGGAGAGGGCAGATAACGATTATGCCGGGAGCCGCGACCCGTTCTGTGCTGACCCTGCAACGACTAGAGACCTGCTCTCAACTCATGCAAGGAAAGCATATCATCGACTTCGACCCGAGCTCGATCGGATCGAAATCAGCTAAGCCCAAAGCTACACCGACCCCTGAAGTGGAAGGGGAAGCGGAGCAGATTGACGAGTAGTCGATCTACTTGACGCGTCTGAGGTGCGAAGCGGCGCGGCGTGGTTTCATCGCAGCCGGGGGCATATAGTGGTTCCTTCCCGTCACCGTGGTGAGACGCTCATCGCGTTGAGACAGGAACATGTGCAGGATCTCATCAGGCGCCGACTCGGCCCAGATATACTCCTGACCCCGAATCGAAGAAGCTCCCCAGATGCAATCCCAAGGAAGCTCGCATGTAAAGTATTCTGGCCCGAAGAGGAGTTCAGCGGTCACCTTTTCATCATCAAGGAAGAGCTCTCCCTTAAAGAAGCGACTCAAACGAAGGGTGACCGTCCGGTTTTCGGAAAGGTGGGGTGGTATAGCTACGCCAGGGGTAGCGGGATTGATGTGAACGAGAACTTGCTCATCGTCCAATAAACGCTCGATCGTTGTCTTCTGATCAGCGGCGGAGTCTTTATCTGGTGTCATCATTGATACGTATCCTTTGTGTGAGTCCAATCCCTGGAAGCTAGTTTTGTTCACATCCTCACTACGAGGCACTGACAGAGAGGTGGGATACATCATTGGTTGAACCGTGTTTTACGAACACCTCGCCCACCTCGACCGCTTCCGGTTCACCTCTTATAGATGCGACCTGTGTGAAATGAGCTTCGGTTGTTTGGGTCGATGTGAATTGTGTGTCGATACAGGGAGGTAGGGGGGCACCACGGGCCAACGCTTCACGCTCCATGGATACCCACTCTCCCAAATCCATGACAAACTACTCCACGAACTTTGTCCATCGCATAAAAGGTACTCTCATAGTGAACGCGGAACGCCCCACACTCTCACGTAACGGATTTTGGTGTATCATCCTCGTCGCGCTTCTCCTCACCGTGCCGTGGCTTGACCGACCCTTTCATACCCGTGGAGAACCACGCGAGGCGCTCGTTGCGCAGTCCATGGTGCTCAACCAAAACTGGATCTCGCCACCTGCCTATAACGGCGCGGTACCATCCAAGCCCCCGTTCAATCATTGGCTCATCTCTATCGCGTCGCTCCCAGGTGGAGAGGTCACTGAGTTCACCTCTCGTCTTCCCTCCGCCATCGCGGTGGTTCTCTTTTCAGCCTGTTTCTACCTCTTTGTGCTGCGGCGTGCCTCTGAGCGGTCGGCGCTCCTCGCCGGCTTGATTCTTCTCAGCTCATTCGAATGGTTCCGCGCGGCTGTGACCTGTCGGGTCGACACCATCCTCAGTACGAGTCTAGCGGGAGCGCTCCTTGCGCTCTTCTCCTGGAGAGAGAGAGGAAGGAAGGGGTTTCCATTTCTTGCCGCGGTTCTCATAACCTGCGCCGCCTTAACTAAGGGGCCGATCGGAGTCGCGTTGCCCCTCGCGATCTTCTCTCTCTTTGAGTTTCTCAGTGGCGAGAAGAGCGTTGGGAATGTCGTTAAGATAGCTCTTCGGGGCGCTGGGATAGCGGTGCCGGTCGTGCTCGTGGTATCGCTGTGGTACATCGCTGGGTATCTCCAGCGAGGAGACGCATTTCTCGACAAGATCTACTACGAGAACTTCGCGCGTCTCACGAGCTCCATGGAGGATGAGCCGCACAAGCACGCGGCTCCGTACATGCTCCTCATGCTCGCGATAGGGTTCCTTCCGTGGACACTCGTGTGGATCTCTGCGGCTGCCAGCGCTTTTTCAAAGCGTAACTACACACTCCGCGCGCTTCAGGAGAGGTGGGCGCAGGCGACTGACCTCCAACGCTATGCCTTCGTCGCTGCCGCATGTATCTTTATCTTCTTCTGCATCCCCTCTAGCAAGCGTAGTGTGTACATCATGCCCGCCTATCCCTTCATCGCCCTCATCGCGGCGGAGAGTGTTAGCGTGTGGGGAGCTCACACCACCCGCTTTATGCGGATTCTTGGGAATGTGCTCGTTGTGTTCGCCGCTATCCTTTCCGTTGTTGTGATGGGCGCGATGCTTGTGCCGACGATTCCACACGTCGCACAGTTTGGAACGTCGGTGCTCGCTAGTTGGTCGCTGTGGAGAGTAAGTGTCCTCGTGGTGTTAGGAGCTTTCGCGATTCGTGTCTGTCGTGAGTTTGTCCGTCAGGGTGATGCTCAACGCCTCGCTATCTCGCTGGTGACGGCCGTCGTTATCATTAGTGGAATCGCGGCAGAGCCAGCCTTCTATCAACTCTCTCCCCGAGTGTGGCTGCGTTCCGCTGAGTTTCAAGGAACGCTCGACTTCTCAAAGTATGATCGAATGTATTCATTTGGATCTGAGGCATACGTAGTGAGTTTCTATCTGAAGAAGCCGTTCTTTACAGCGACCCCTGGATTACCGGAGGGCTCTATCGTTGTGGTGGAGGAGAAGAATCTTGAACGACTCAAACGAGAGATAGCTCCCGATGTTCGAGAGGTAGGTCGGTTCGCCTCTGGCCTTGAACCCGCTAAGAAGAATCTCGTGTTCGTGGAGCTAGTGGGTCCACAGACCGGAAGGCCCGTCTCCTGACGGGCCGGAACTCTCGGAACATTCTACCACGGAAAGTCTGGCTCCTGAGAGCCACATTTTCTGCGCGACGGCGGCGAGCAGGGACCTTCCACCCTGCTAGTGACGGTATACACCACCCCTCAAAAACAAAGGGCCCCTCGCGTTGCCGCGGGAGCCCTCATGTTGGTGACCTTGTCAGGTGGGATTACCAGCTTGACTTTGTGAGGCCTGGGATAAGTCCCTTGTGAGCCATCTCACGGAAGGTGATACGGCTGATCATGAACTTTCTGTATACACCGCGTGAACGTCCGGTGAGCTGGCAACGATTGCGGATACGCTCCTTAGCGCCGTTACGTGGCAACGACTGAAGCTTCATGCGAGCCTGAAAACGCTCCTCATCGGAGATCTTTGGGTCGATAGCCTTAGCGCGAAGCTCAGCACGGATTGGAGCCTGGTGCTTAGCCATCTTGATGCGCTTGTTGTTGCGGAGTACTGAGCTTTTCTTTGCCATACGAAATGTCTTACTAACTACTACGTACCACCAGATATACGCTGTGGTGGTTCTTAAATCTATGCTCCCGGTGCACGGATTGTGAAACGTACAGAGCGGACGAATAATATCATAACTTTAGGGAGTGTCTATAGCAGCCAAGTAAGCGATTTTACTATGAATGGCGGTCTTTTGCCGCCTCTCGGATGGAAAAAAGGAGTGCCGATGCCATCAGTATCAGGGCTGCGCTGATGAGACTCAAGGTTTGTATATTAAGGATTCCGAGGAGCGCGAACGCGGTCATTGGGGCTAGCAGCCCCCGGATTCCTGTAAAAAAGGTGTGAACCGCCATGTAATCGGCTACCCGGTCCGCAGGTGCGAATTTGGTTACCCAGAGGGTCCACGCCACGTCTCCGCCGGAGGTAGAGAAGCCGAAGATGAGTGCTGATAGAGCCAACATCAGGGGGGCATCGCTGACAAAGAAGGATACGATACCCGTGAGGAACGAGAGATTGAGGATAATTCGCAGAGAGAAAAAGTTCATTGAATCAAAGAGCCTTCCCCAGATGTGGGTGCTTCCAAGTCGCGCGACGTTAGGCAGGATTGAGACGAAGAGCGCGATCTCAAACTCGGATAGTCGAATCCCATAGTGTGGATTCGCTAGATACTCGGTCCGTAGGGGAAGCATCATCAAGTTTCCAAACCCGAGCAGCATCCACGATATCGTTGTATTTCGAAGTAGCTGGTCGTTAATCAAGTAGCGGAAACACGAAAAAAGTGGGGCGCGAGGTGTGCTTGCGTTATCACCGGGAAGTTGAGAGAGGAAATAGGAGGAGCACGCCCCCGCGAGACCGTACACTGCTATTAAAAGATAGTAGTAGTGAATAGCCCCGTTGAGAGCCCATCCGGCGAGCCCACCGAAGACGATGCTCGTAGCGATACGAATCGTTTGGTTCTGAGCGTACAGTTGTCCCCGTTGGTGTACGGGATAATTGTTATGAAAAATTGAGGTGAGGAGTGGCGATGCGGTTGAGGGAAGAACGATTCCGATCGCGAGGAGGACCACAAATAGGGGTGTGTTGGTGACGCCGGCAGCAAGCAAGAACGCCACGGACGAAAGTCCAAAGAGCAGGGCGAGCATGCGAGGCGCGGAATATCCGAGGTGTCTCGAGCAAAAAAGCGTTATCGGAGTGAGTAGAAGCCCGGAAGTTCCCGCCGCGGCGATGACCGACTTGTCAAATGAGGTGCCGTTGAACTGTCGAACAAGGATCATAAGGATGAAAACGCTGTAGCTCTCGAACACGCCCGCGGCGATAGCTCGATAGCGCTCAAGCTGCACCGTGCGTTCGATGACGGCGTGGGAGTTTTGAGTGGTGTTGACGGGTGGGCTCGACATGACAGATGGTCTCGTAGTGATACTCCCCGGATTATAGCCGAGGCGCAACCTTTTCAACGGTGACTATGACAACAACGGGCACTCGTGACGCTTTAGTGGAACTTCTTCGACGGTATGAGCCGCCGGTGACGGACCGAATTACCGTGGCGAAGCGGATGCTCGAATTTGTTCAACAGGAGCCCGCGTGCGCCGAACGCACCACGCTATTCGGACATCTGACGGGCTCGTCCTGGATCGTAAACGCCGCTCGAACCAAAACGTTGCTGCTTCACCATCGAAAGCTAAACCGGTGGATACAACCCGGTGGTCATGCCGATGGGGAGTTCGACCTCCTATCGGTTGCTCTGAAAGAGGCGAGGGAGGAGAGTGGACTCTCTCGACTCGAACCCGCTTCCGGAGAGGTGTTTGATATCGATATTCACGAGATTCCGGCGTTTAAAGACGTGCCGGCGCACTACCACTTCGATGTGCGGTTTCTCCTCGTCGCTGACGACTCCGAAGCGCCATGTCGAAACGATGAGTCAAACGATGTGCGGTGGATCGAGTTGGCTGACATCTCAACGTACACGGACGAGGAGTCGGTGCTGCGGATGGCGCGGTTGTCAGCGATGCCTTAAACCTCTTCGAGGGGTCAAGACCTCGACCTCAGGATTCGGTTGCCTTGGGAGGGCGACCATTCCTGGCCGCCAAACTATTCCGCATGGCAAACGACTCGCGCTTTTTGTAACGCGGCGCTCAGGAATGAGCGCCCTCCCAAATGCCGAGTCGACTACCCCAAAAACCCACGCAACTTTTCAATCTCCGAACGCGCGCCATCAAGGGTCGCTAACGCCGGTGTTTCAAGAATGAAAGGAATGTGAGCGAGCTTCTTGTGGGTGAAGACCTTCCTCAGGGTCTCGCCGCCAAGGAGACCGTCTCCGATATTTTCATGACGATCTTTGTTGCTGCCCAAGGCGGTCTTGCTGTCGTTTAAGTGAATAGACCACACCTTATCGAGCCCGAACTCGCTCTCGACGTTGTTCACAACGCCCTCGAGGTCGTTGACGAAGTCGTACCCACTGGCCCACATGTGCTGCGTGTCGAGCCCGAAGCCTACGTTTTCTTTTCGCTCGAGCTGACCGTAAATCATCGCGAGCTCCTCGACCTTATCGCCGATAACAGCGCCCGCACCGGCGGAAACCTCAAGAATCAGTCGAGCACCATCAGGAGCTTTCTCCATAATGTAGTTGAGGCCGGAGACGACGCGGTCATACCCAATCGCCTCATCCTCCTGATCCTTCATGCTGCCGACGTGAAATATTACACCGCTTCCGCCGATGCGAGCGTTCAGGTCGAGGTCGTTGAGGAGCGAAACCCGAGCGTTATGAAACTTCTGATTGTCTGGGGTCGCCATATTGATGAGGTAGATGGCGTGAAAGAATACCTTCTCGAGGCACGTTCCCTCTTTCGCCTCCAAGAACGCGTCTTCGACACCCGCGGGGAACGGGGTGATGTTCCACCGCTGCGGAGGGGATGGATGTACCTGGATCGTGTTGATTCCGAGTTCAACTGCCGCGCCGACCGCGTTCTTTAAGCCACCAGCCGCTGAAACATGCGCACCGAAGTATCTTTTCATCGAATTCCTCACCCATTTCCCGTTGAAGGAACGAAAGCTTCAAGGGGATACTTACCTAAACGTAGATGTAATGTCGAGGTTAGGTTCCATGGTAAGGGCCATTCCATTCATGTTGGTAGGTGCTGTACTTGGCGGTGTGGCGATGTGGAGCGTGTGCGGTCAAACCGCTCCGGCCACCCTTCCGCCGGGGCCCCCACCGAGCCCTCTAGCGTGTGATGCCGAGGAGGTGGGTCGCCTAAGGGAGCGGGTGACTCAGCTTGAAGATGCACAACAGCGAGTCGCCTTGGGCCACTCGACGCGACCCGCGGAGAGCTCTGGCGAAAGCGCCGGAGATTCTCATTCTATGAAGCCGTCGTCCGCCGCGAACGACGCGTCTTCGTGGCGTATCTCCGCGGTTGAGAAATTCGTTCCACTGAGTCCAGAGCAGAAGGACCGTCTGAAAGAGAAGTATACGCGGGAGTCGACGGCGAAGGAGGATGGGGAGGAGGTGGAGACTGAGTCCCTAGATGATATCCTTGGCGCGGATAACGCCGCATACTATCGCGAGCAGGTTCAAGCAGCCTTCACGCGGGTGCAGCGTGAAGAAATTGAGCGGGAGTCGGTATGGCTCTCACGAAAATTGGGATTAAGCGCCGACCAGGAATCCTCGATGCGTCAGATCTTTGAGAGGATCGAGTCGGAAGTTGGTCAATCGGGTGGGGAGGGGCACTCGGGCGGGAGTCCTGCAGATAGAGTTCGCGCTCTTATCGCGGAGAATCGACGACGGTCGAAACTCCGAAACGCCGAGCTCGCTCGTGTTCTGACACCCGAGCAGCGTCGTACCTATGCCCAACTTGAGGCTGAATCGTCAGCGTCAGATATCGAGGTGTTCCACGATCCGGGCTCGGGGCAGGAGACGGGGGATGCGCAGGGCGAGGGTCGCTAAAGGGATCGTCCCCTGACGGTGCGGCCGGGTGACGGCGCGCACACGGGGGGGCGGCACTCGTCGAACATCTACGGTACATCTACCGTGCTATCGTCAACCGGCTGGTGATTGGATTGCGATGACGAAGCCCGACCATTTCCTTCATGCGCTCTGTGCGTATGCTCTTTCGGAAGTGTCAGCACGAACCGTGTGTGCGGTGAGGTTCGGTCGAGGGTGATCATTCCCCCGTGGTCGGTCATGATATTGCTTGAAATACTGAGCCCAAGACCGGTTCCTTTCCCAGGAGGTTTCGTGGTGAAAAAGGGATCCATGATCCTCGTGGAGATATCTTTGGGAATTCCAGGACCAGAATCCGTCACCGCTACTTCGAAAAATACCCCCTTATCGTGAATGACAAGCTCGATCCAACGCTGAGGCTGTCCGATCGTGGCGTCGTACGCGTTGTTCAAGAGGTTCAGGAGCACCTGAGAGATCTGGCTCGACCGGCACTCCGCCTCCCACGATTCAGGTATCTCGCTCACTGTGAGGCGAATGTCCCTACTCAGTAGTCGAGCGTGGCACAGGTCCAGGGTCTCGCTGACTAATTTCTTCAAGGGCACTCTCTGGTATCCATCGTAGGTCGAATCGCGGGAAAACGCCTTCAGCTCAGCCACAATAGTCGCCATACGTTGCACGCAGACCTCGACCTTATCGAGGTGCGTGCGCAGATCTTCCTGGGTGAGCCGCTCGCTCTTTGAAAGGCGTTGGAGAAGGTGGCTCGTCAGGGTCAGTGTGTGAAGCGGATTATTGATCTCATGTGCCACTCCGGCTGCTATCTCGCCAAGGGTTGCCATCTTTGAGGCATTGGCGAGTGCCGCTAGGTTGCGCCGGGATTCGACCTCAGCCCGTTGCCGCGCGATGATCGAGCTGAGTTGGGCGGATAGTAAGGTAAAGAAGCGAGTGAGGGAGACTGAATCGAAGTTTGCGTTCTCCTTAAAAAATTCAATGACCGCTACGATTGTGTCTCCGACGAATATCGGAACCCCTGCTCCTGTAAGTGACGTCGTCCCGTCAAGGGCCATTCGACGCGGGCCCTCCGGCTCAACGGAGAGTTCCTGAAACCACACGACCTCTCTGCTCGCGAGGACACGACCAGGAAGTCCCTCTCCCTCTCGAAATCTACGGCTGGTGGTGTCGTGGTAGAACGGAGCGTAGCGTTCGCGGTCAGTCATCGTCCACAACCCACTCGATACGAGCGATGTTGTATCGTCCTCGGATCGGAGAAGAACATGTCCGACGTCCCACTGGAACTCCCGGCACACCGCCTCTAAAGTAGAGCGATAGACCGACTCTTCATCGTCACTAGCCTCGGTGCTGAGCGCGATGGAGAGGAGGAGGTTCGTTATCTTGTTCCTCCATTCAAGGGATGTTTTAGCTTCACGCAACCGCTTCTGATTGAGCAGCTGTCCCTGCATAAAGAGAAGGAAGTCAAAGAGAGGATCTGAGATACGGGAATCGGTGATTGAGAGATGGAGCGCTGAGATGTCGTTGGGGGTCGAGATGGATAACTCGAGAGCGAAGATGAAGTGCGGAGGTTCGGTTCCGTAAGGCGCGACCTGACCTCGTAGCTTGACGCGATCGTTCTGGGAAGCGCTCAACACCACAAGTTCACCTGTTAGTCTCGCGGGTGCCTCACAGGGGGGCGTGATGAGGGGTTGAGCCACGGTGAACGTTTCAGAGAAGTGCCGCGTCGTCGTAATGCCGGGAAGTATTTTTTTGAGGGAGCGACCTATGAAGCGAATAGCTCCGCGCTCATCGGTGATGAAGGAAAAAGGGTGTAGAGTATCAAGGGTGTCTTGTGTAGACGCCATTATCATACGGAGATAAACCGCACGAGAAACTGATCGTGATCGGACCCCTCTCCTTTAGGTGTATGTTGAATGGAGATCGTGTCTCCGTACTTGTCAGCCATCCCCTGCAAAAGGCCCCTCACCATCGGCGCGAGTCCGGCTCGGTGCGAATGGTAGTGAACAAGGAGCTCATTGTCGTTCAAGCTCTCAACGTTAAAACGGGGCGGTGAGAGAGCGGGCATCATTGCTCCCATGTGTGCATGCATCCGATTCAGGTTGGCGAGACAGGTCCGTAGGTCTGGCCCGAAGAGACGCATCACATCTCCATACCCATTCTCCGCGGTATACGAGATCCAGTGGTGCCCGTATCGGGTAAGAAGTTCCTCTGTGGAGAGCTGGAGTTTCTCAGAGGCGAGGTGAACGAGTTTGTAGGTGATTGAATCGTCATAGGGACAGAGAGGCTCGAACCCCTCAGGTTCCAGATTGATCTCTTTGCACAGAGCCTCCCACGCGTCAGCTCCAGCGAGTTGAACCACCAGTTCCCGAAATCCTTCGTTGACCAGCCCGTACATAGTATCCCCACCAAAATAATTTGTCGGATGTCGGTGTCAGTCTATATCTGAGAAACCGGTATGAGCCGCGTGGCCCATATGCATCCTAGTTCTATTGAACTAAACAATAAATGGCAAAGTGATCCAGACTTTCGGAAGCTTTGGGATGCTTCTTGGGGGCCCGGGATATGATCTGGCGCATGTAGATGCCAAGCACATGGGGTGGTTAGGATCGTTGGTCACCATGGTCTCAAAGAATGAGATTTGGGAGCGTGTCCATGGGGTTAGCCCGCCCTATAGTCCGAGCTGCACCCGTCCAGGAGTTCTAGGAGCTCGATCGGGTGTGAGAGAAATATGCGCGCACCTGCGTCCTCAAGCACCGCTCGTGAGCGAAAGCCCCACAGAACGCCCACACTCGTCATTCCCGCATTGAGGCCCGTTTTTATATCTATCTCCGAGTCTCCCACGAAGAGGCATCGAGCCGGGTCGACCCCAATCGAGGTCGCTATTTCGAGAGCCGATTGAGGATTGGGCTTAATCGGAACGCCCGCGCGCTCCCCGCGGACGTCTCGAAATGGGACCGAGGGAAAGTAGTGAGATACGCACACCTGGGTGAAATCGTCCCGTTTGTTCGAGAGGACGGCGAGGTGTATTCCACGATTGCCTACCTCGGCGAGCATTTCAGGTATCCCTTCGTATGCCGTTGACGTTTCGTTCCAACGAGCGTGGTAGTAATCGCGGTACGCGCTCACGAAATCCTCAATCTCATTCGGAGACGTTCGGGAGGTCGGAAGAACCTTTCTCGCGAGGTTCGTGAGCCCATCTCCGACGAGAGCGGTGTAGGTCTCTACTGAGTGCACTGGTGCTCCCCATTCCTCCAGCACCGTGTTAGCGCATTGGGCGATGTCGTTAATCGTGTCGAGGAGTGTTCCGTCGAGGTCGAAGATAATAGCTTCTATCGGGTGTTGCATATCGATACCGTCATTGTTGACACCGTATCGTATACGTTATGAGCGACATCCTCAAACCGCTCGACAAGTTCCTCACGGGATAGGTAATTTCGGCATGACAGGACTACGCGGCACTCCTCGGCTCAAGGGAGAAGTCGGCCAGTATTCGCTCTACGGTCGCGACCTCAACCGGCTTCGTGAGGTGCTCATCAAAACCGGACTCTCGGGCCTTCTGCTTCGTTTCCTCTGTCCCCCAACCGGTCAGCGCGATGACAAAAGGCGGGGGATGGGGGTAGTCCTTTTTAATCGCGGTGGCGACCTCGAATCCGCTCATTCCTGGCAATCCAATATCGAGGAAAATGATATCGGGCTTAAAGGAAGGGATTTTTTCGAGAGCTTCTGGTCCGCTGAACGCCGTCGCGGTCGAATGACCAAGCAGCTCAGCAAGCATCGAGAGACTGTGCGCGGCGTCAACATTATCATCGACTATCAGCACCCGCTTTGTGGGGCCCTGACGCGTATGTTGCTCGGCTGGCAGCGCGGGCGCGCCAAGTGAGGTGATCACGGTGGAGGGGAGCGAGATGGTAAACGTGCTTCCCATGCCGACTCCGGCGCTCTCGGCGGTTACGGTTCCTCCGTGAAGCTCGACCAGATTTCTTACGAGGGCTAATCCGATACCGAGTCCCCCTTGGGAGCGATCGAGGGTGCGATTGATCTGACCAAATAATTGAAAGACCTGGTCCTTCATCTCTGATGGAATTCCAAGGCCGTTGTCCTTCACGGAGATCTCTATCCCGGAGCCAGTCAGACGGACCGAGAGTTCAATCTCTCCATGGTCTGGTGTGTATTTCGCGGCGTTGTTGAGGAGGTTGCTGATGGTCTGTGAGAGACGAGTTGCATCTGCGTGCATCCACACTTCGTGCTCGGGGAGTAATACGGTGATCGTATGATGGCCAGCGTCGATGGCGGGTTTGCTCGCCTCAAGCGCGATCTCGATGATCGTGTGGAGCTCTACATCCTCTTTTTTTAGTTGGAGCCGGCCAAGCGTTATGCGAGAGACATCGAGAAGGTCATCGATAAGTCGTACCATGTGGGAGAGTTGGCGCTCCATAATCTCACGGGCCTGCGTGGCCGAGGGACTCGTGGGGTCGCGTTTCATAATGGCGAGACCCGTCCGAATCGGCGCGAGCGGATTCCGTAATTCGTGAGCGAGTGTTGCCAAGAACTCGTCCTTTCGCCTATCCGCCTCTCTGAGCCTCTCACGGGTCTCCCGCTGGACGGTAATGTTAGCGTGAATGCCGATGGCGCGGGTGGCGTTGCCGTGTTCGTCTCGCTCGATGATGCGCCCGCGATCGAGGACCCATATCCACGAGCCGTTCTTGTGCTTGAGGCGATGTTCCGTTTCATACACGGGGGCGGTTCCCTCCATGTGCCGCTTGAGAGCTATTTGAATGGCCGGCATATCCGCAGGATGAACGAGGCGTTCCCATGCTCGCACGTGCGGTTCGATATCGTGGAGCTCATATCCGAGCATGTGTGCCCATTGGCCGCCAAATTGGACCTCGCCGGTTGCGATGTTCCAATCCCAAAAGCCAAGCTCGCCGGCCTCGAGCGCTAGCTCAAGACGTCTGCGATCCCGCGCGATCTGCTCCTGCGCGCGCACGCGCTCGCTACAATCCTGAGCGGTGCCGATCATTCGGACCGGTTGGCCGTTCTCGTCGTATATGACCTCGCCAAGTGATTCGACCCACCGAATCTCGCCCACTTCAGTTCGGAGATGATAGTTGCTCCGATAGTACCGCGCTCGAGCATTAAACGTATCTTGAATCACTTTCTCGATGGCACGTAGCTCATCTGGCGGTAACAAACGCGCCCACGCCTCATAGGATGGTTTAAAGGCATCGGGAAGAACACCGTGTATTTTAAAAGTTTCGGGTGTCCAATACACCTGATTCGAATGGACGTCCCAGTCAAATATCCCAAGCCCGCTCGCCTTCATTGCGAGGTCGAGACGTGTCTCGACCATTTGAAGGCGCTCCTCAAGGATTCGCCGCTCCAGGATCGTCGTGGCGAATTGAACCCAGAGATCCCCTTGGATAAGCGCCTCCTCCGCCTGTTGCCCTGCGTGCTCGGGAAAACGAAAGAGCACGAAGATGTAGCCCCACGCATGACTGTTGCGTGGTCGGATGCGGTGAACGGCGACTGACGAAAACACGTGGCCGGGAAAAAGTTCTCGCAGTTCGCGAGATGCGGGATGCGAGTCGACGTGAGCGATGCGCGTATCGTGACGGATATGCGCTATGCATGTCGACACGTTTCCCAACCGTAGGGGATGTTCTGCTGCGGCCTTCCCGGCGAAGACAATCTCGGCCTCCCCGTCGGTATCCTCTGTCTTGATGATCCATACCGAAGCATCCGGCATGCATTCTTCAAGGAGCGATCCAACGCTTGAGATGAGTTTTCGGGTCTCCGCTTTGCAGTTGAGAAGCTCGTAGAGTTGGGACTGTGTGGATGTCGATGTGAGCTGTTCGGAATTCATGCGATGCCTGTGGGGGAGGTTATCTGGAAATGCATGAAGCGCTCTCCCCAAGATGCCTTGGGCTCGTTTGTTAGGGCGATGAAACGGGTCATGAACGTGCAAAAAATGCCCTATCTTATAGTCCGTGCGCCAGGGAAATCAGGGAGCGGAACTGGAGCGGCGTGATCAGGATCATACGCCCAGCCCCCCATGGGAGTGGGGGATGTCGAAAAGAGTGTTGGCCG
>JAIXQT010000270.1 GCA_027485595.1 Pseudomonadota bacterium
GGAGAAAACGTGCTCGCTGTATCGCAGCGGATACACCTGCGCGCGTTTTCTCCCTGCATTCTCGCGCTCTCCTAGCTCGCAGAGCCTCGCCTCCATGGTATTTTTGAGATGGCTTCTATGGGGAAGGGCTATCGGCCTCCCATAGGTAGTCACGCGGACCATAGTTCCGACGAGGAAAGGAGGGTATGAGACCTGACAGGATCTGTTTCCTTGTGACGCGCCGTCATCATGCTCACGCGCTTGAGATCTTTCCGGTTGCGTATCGTGAGGATGACGGTCTAATTTCCCATTCCTCCCGCCGCCGAATCCCACTTGAACGTCTTCCCCGATCCTTTGGGATGAGAAGAGGATCCGGTGAAGGCGGTTTTTGAGGCTACGATACTGAGCACTACGCCGGGGGAGAGTTTTTGAATGCCTGGCAACTGAGCGCAGGTGTCGTTTGCGCAACTAAGGTACTCCTCTTTCTGAAGAAAGTAGGCCTCCTCAGCCATGGCGACAGAGCGGAGATCGATCTCAGCGCGGGAGTCGAAGCTGCGCGCGCGGTAGTCGCTGTAGCGCGGGAGCGCCACAGCCATGAGGGCGCTGACTATCCCCATAACAACGAGAAGCTCGATGAGGGTGAAACCTCCGCTGGAGCGTGTTACGGTGTGGTGAAATGAACGTGAATGCATGAAACCTCCTCGGTGCTGCGTATGTCGAGAGGTGTATCGGTATTTCGGAGCAGATGTTGCCTCTAAAAAGTGGAGATCATCGAAGGTTTCGAGGCCGGTGAGCCGGAGGCAGTATTTCCCTTATTCGTCTCCTGTTGCTTCTGGATCCTCCACTTCTTAAGGGCGTAGATGCACTGCGGCGTATACCAGCCTTGGTGGAAGCAGGTAACGCTTGGGAGATCCGGCACTACCTTCGCGGCGAGTGCCACGGATTCAGAGCATTTTGAGAGGATGTATCGCGCCCGTTTGAGGTTCGCGGTTTGGTGTGGAGAGAGTCCGCTCGGGTCTTTAATGACGGCGAGTAGGTCCTTGAGCTGTGACGCGCGCTCAGGAGTTGTTTTGGGGTCGTCGAACTCTTTTTGTGCTTTAGCCGCCGCCTCTCGCTGATAGTCACCCCGAATAGCTGGTGGTATCTGCAGAAGTCTCTCGCGGGTTTGTGTTATCTCAGCAGGTTCAGCGCTTTCTACCCCAGCGCTTTCAGGAACGAGACCTACCGCTGAGACCTTGCACGACATGTTGAGGATTTGGTCATAGAGGGTCGAGGCGTCGTTGAGGAGTGCTCGCTTCTCATCTGGGGTCTCCGCCCGTTGATACTTCGTATTTATCTCCGCAAGGGACCCCTCGACCTTGGCGATTCGGTCGAGCGTCGCCGCGGAGAGTCCTACCCTCAGGGCTGGGTCGATGTGGTCCCCCGGGGATGGATAGACGACCACAATCTTTTGGTTCTGGTAGGCGTCGATGCACGGTTTTGATGCGATCCCTTCCTGCACGCAGACCGCGACCGGATTTCCTGGGTTGATCTGCAGGAGTCGGCGGGTACGCTCAATGCAGATCGGGTCCGATGGGTTGCCTGCGTACGAGAGGGTTTGGAGAAGCTTCGGCATGCAGGTGGTAGTAAGGTACTCCTCAAGGGCACTCGCGAGATCGCTCACGATCTTCGGATCCGCCGAGAGCTTAAGGCGGGTTTCTGCCATCTCGATCTTGAGTTCGTTGATGCCCACGGCTCGGGAGATGTTTTCGACCTGGCGGGAAGAATGGGTTGGCTTCGGACCCGGGGTCGGCAGCGGTGTTGAGGGGGTCTGCGCGGAGGCGGAGAGTGCATACACCGCGGCTATAGTGGTTGCTATGAGGTGGGGTGACAACTTCATGGTCTCTTTTCTCCGAAGGGGCACTCTGATCGTAGTTCGAATGACTGATACCGTAAAGGGACACTTTCGCCTTGGTGATGGCTGCCTCGGCTTGTTATGCCGTAATTTTGGTGGTTTTGCAGGGTGGTGAAAAATGGGTCCGTCGTGAGCATTTTGAGAGTTTTGACGAAACGAGGCGGAGACGACGAAAAAACCGGAGGCGTATCCACTGAGATACGCTGAGGATTTTTTCGGCGCCTCCAACGAACTTGCAGTCAAAATATCGAAATGCGCAGCAGGAAATCATTTTTCACCATCCTGCTAGGGGGCGGCTACCTGCGTGCGGCCGGCGCAGCACGCTTCCAGGGATAGTAGCCCCCGCCCCAGTTAGCTTGATCCTGATGGGGGGCTCTGCTAGCGTCTCCAGGATGGTGACGGGCCCTACGGTAACTAATGTCCCGCACCTGCAGTAGTTCGCTAGCGAAGCGAGGGATAACTCAGCACGGCCGCCAAGGCTGATGAGGTTTGCCTCAAGCTGCTGGCGGCACCGCAAACGAAAGGTAGTGTTCATGACCTATTCAGTTCTGGTCTCGACCTCAAGCTTCATCGATACCCCTGGTGACCATGTACGGAAGTTGCAAGACACCGGTTGGGAGGTGATTAAAGCGAGGGGCCCTCTCAATGAAGACCAGCTCCTTTCTTATATCGGCGACGGCAACAAATTCGACGCGTTCCTGTGTGGAGAAGATGACTTCAACGGCAAGGTTCTCAAAGCCGCCGCTCCTCGAGCTAAAGTTATCAGTAAGTACGGTGTAGGACTTGATAAGATAGATCTCGCTGAAGCCGAGAAGCTCGGCATCAGGGTTACAAACACTCCGGGTGTTAACCACACTACCGTTACCGAGCTTACGTTCGGTCTTCTTCTGAGCCTCACTCGGTTCATTCCGGAGCAGAACGCGCTCGTGCACAAGGGTGAGTGGCGTCGACAAACGGGGCGTGAACTTGCCGGCAAGACGTTGGGAATCCTCGGTTTCGGTCGCGTCGGTAAAGAGGTCGCGAAGCGAGCAATGGCGTTTGGGATGAACGTCCGGGTCTTTAACACCTCGTGGTCCGGGCAGCACACGCAGTTCCTGGAGCATGTATCCAAGGTCTTTGCGGATCCTATCTTCGAGGAATATCCTCCAACTATTCAACGCGCCCCCAGAGATGAGGATCTCTTTCCGCACTGTGACTTCCTATCGGTGCATATGAGCCTAACCAAGGATAACCAGTTCTTCCTTAATCGTCGTCGATTGGCGATGTGCCGACGAGGCGTATATATCGTTAACGTCAGTCGTGGCGCGCTGATCGATCAGCGCGCGATGGCGGACGCCGTGAAGAGCGGGCAGGTCGCCGGATATGGGGCGGATGTGCTTGATCCAGAACCGGTGCAGCCGGATAATCCACTCTTGGGATTGCATAACGTCCATCTCACTCCGCACGTCGGTAGCCGCACCTATGAGAGCGTAGTGCGGCAGGGATCGGCGGCGGTGGACAACCTGATTCGAGCCCTCCAGAGCCAATCGGCCGCAAAGGTTTAATCCGCGTAGCGACCCATTCCCGCCGTTACGGTTACTATAGGTTCGTGTATGCAGTGGATCTCCTATATTCCGAAGTCTTACCTGAGCTGGTTTGTGGGTACGATGGCGAATCTGCCGCTCCCGAAACCGTTGTCGACGATCTTAGTGCGATGGTTCGCCCGGGCTTACAAGATAGATAGCTCCCTCGCGACCCGTCCACTTGAGAGCTTCCCATCCATCGGAGCTTTCTTTACCCGTGATCTCCGTCCAGAGGTTCGACCAGTGGGAGAGGGGATCGTATCCCCCGTTGATGGCACCCTTCGGTCTGCGCAGGATGTTTCCTCGGTTGGAGACGCGACCCTTGTGAAGGGACGTAACTACTCCATCGCGGGGTTGCTTGGAAACGAGCCACTCGCCGCCAGATTCTCGAACGGGCAGGTATGGAACTTCTACCTCTCGCCGCAGGATGCGCACCACATCTTTAGCCCAGTTGATGGGACTATAGTTCGCTCGGTGCACGTTCCCGGAAAGTTGTGGCCCGTTAACGACTGGGCGATCTCGGCGGTCGATGGACTCTTTGTGGTGAACGAGCGTGTGATCTCATTTATTGAGACACCAAACGGGATGGTCGCCGTGGTGATGGTTGGCGCTACGAACGTGGGTCGCATCGCGCTCTCCTACGCTCCTATTGAGACAAACCGTGCGCCGTGGCGGGCTCATGCGCAGCGAGCTCTCGATCATTGTCCCGCTCTACCGGTCAAGCGTGGGGAGAAGATAGGCACCTTCAAGATGGGTTCCACCGTCGTGCTTGTGTTTGAGAACCGACCTTTTGATGTTTCTAAAACGGGAATGCAGGTAAAGGTTACCTATGGTTCGCCGTTAGCGGCGTTGTGTTGAAAAACCGCGCCGGTCATGACTGACACGAGTTTCGGGTCGCTGCTGGTAAGACCTTCCCCGGGTTCATGATGTTCATCGGATCAAAGACCGCTTTGATTCCGCGCATCATCTCAAGCTCCTCTGGAGTTCGTGAGAAGTGAATGAAGTCGCGTTTGAGCATGCCTACACCGTGCTCGGCGGAGATGCTCCCTCTGAATTTTTGAACGGTGGTGAAGATAGTTCTGTCCGAATCGTGACAGCTCTTCCAGAATGCCTCATCTGTGATCTCAGTTCGCTTCAACACATTGACGTGAAGATTCCCATCTCCGACGTGGCCGAACACAACCACCTTAAAGCCGGCGTATGCGGTGGTGATCGATTCATGAAGCTCGAGCAAAAAGGCTGGAATCGCGGGAACCGGCACTGAGATGTCATTCTTGTGCAAAGTGTAGTGCATGGAGAGCGTTTCACTGATGAGGTCTCGAATGTTCATGAGCTCCTGCGATTGGGCGCTCGATTCACTTACAACGACATCGAGGATAAGCCCTTTCTCGTACGCCTCGCTGAATGCCTCTGTGACCTGCTCCATCGCGCTCGGTGCGTTGAGCTCGCACTCAACGAGCACGTACGCTGGATAGGTATCTGAGAGGGGATTTCGAAGTTGTCGGTGCTTAATGACCTCGCCGAAGGCGGTGCTGTCGATAAACTCAAAGGCGGAGAGATCTCGTAATCTGCCTCGGCAGTAGGTGAGAAGGGGCAGAATTGCGTCATTAGACGAGAGTCCGCACAGGATGCGAGTAGTGTCCTTGGGAGGTGTTGTAAGTTTGAGGGTCGCCTCGACGATGATGCCGAGCGTTCCTTCAGATCCGATGAAGAGTGAACGCAGATCGTATCCGGTGTTGTTTTTCCAGAGAGAACCGTTTAGCTCAAGGATCTCGCCCCGCCCTGTGACTACTTTGAGCCCAAGTACCCATTCACGCATGTTGCCGTACCGAATGACACGTATACCGCCCGCGTTTGTCGCGATGTTGCCACCGATCTGTGCTGATCCGCGGCTTGAGAAATCAACCGGAAAATAGAGGTCGTGTTGTGTTGCCTCAAGCTGGATTCGTTCAAGGGGCGCGCCCGCTTGGCACCGAATGGTGCGATCTATCGGATTCACTTCGAGCACCGCGCGCATTCGCTCAAGTGAGAGGATAACCTCTCCATGAGCTGCGGTAGCACCACCACTAAGCCCTGTCCGTCCTCCGGAGGGAACGATCGCTACTCCGTGCTTCCCGCAGGTGGTGACTACGAATTGCACCTGCTCAACTGACTCGGGAAGCACGACGAGACACGGTGAAGGGGGGAAATCTTTAATCCAATCGCGGCCGTAGAATTGCTTTGATTGCTCATCTGCGAGGATCTGGTAGGCCGCAAGGTGGGTCGCGAGTTCGCTTTGTAAGGCGCTGATGTGGATCATCTTTATTTCCTGAAGCAGTGGCTTTGTTCGTGCTGATTAGTCTCTAGCACGCTTGCGGGTTTGTGTACACGTAAGGTGGTTGTCGTTGGAGCGGTGGTTCATGAAGAGTCTCTCAAAACTCAAAACAAGCTACTACCTTTATAAAGAGTGGATTCAGAGATGGGGCTCATTACCTGTTCATCCGTGGGTAAAAGCCGCTGGACTTTACCGTTTGGGGAAGTATGAGGATGCCGCGAGTCTCTACATGGCGGGGCTCTCATCGCACCCCCGCCATCCAGCGCGCATGAACGCGCTTCTGGATCTCTCCCATTGTCTGTTTCGTCTGAACGATTTTGAGCAAGCAGAGCGATACCTACGACAAGCGAGTGTCGTTTCGAAGCACGAGCGCGAGCCATATGTTCGTCTTGCTCGATTGCAATTGTGGCTTGGTCACTCGGTTGAAGCGGCGTGGACAATTCGTTCAGCGTTGAGCGTTTTGCCAGCGGATCCTGAGTTAGTCACCCTTTTTGTGACCGCGGCTGTCGAGAGTGGTGGCCTTGCTCCACTTATGACCGAGGCGCGACAGCTTCTCAGTGATATGCACTGCGAACCGGAGGCTGCCCCTCGACTCGAGGTCGCGAGAATTCGATTGAATCTTGTCGATGGAGATCTCGAAGAGGCGAGGGATGATCTCGCGGCGTTGGCCAACAAAGATCGGGGCCCGTTTGAAGCGGTCGTCGCATTTGCCCAGGTAGTGCTCGACGAAGGAAAGACCACGTACGCACGTCATCATCTCCACCGCGCGCTCACGGTTTCTCCCGGCCATCCGAAGGTATTGCGATTACTCGCTCTCTCGTACCTGCAGGCCGGGCAGCATTTTGAGCCAGAGCACGCTATTCAACTAGCGACGCGAGCGTGTCAGGCGACAGGATGGGCGGGAATGCATGAGATGCACACCTTGGCTCGGGCCTACGCCTTATCGGGTGATAAGGTCTCCGCGCTCTTGGTCGCGAGCAAGGCTAAGGACGCTGGCCGCAACCTCCTCGGGATTTATCCAGAGGTCCTGAGCCTGGAGCGGCTCATTCATAGCCTCTCTTCGGGAACTCAAGCATAGGCCTCACGGAAGCCCTTGGATGCCCATATACGACGTCGCTGGGCGGCCCTGGTTACGAACGTCCTAGAAGCCATCTCAAAAATCCCCTAAGCTGCGGCTCGCTGCGCTACGAGATCGCGTCGTCTTCGGGAGAAAACGTGCTCGCTGTATCGCAGCGGATACACCTGCGCGCGTTTTCTCCCTGCATTCTCGCGCTCTCCTAGCTCGCA
>JAIXQT010000101.1 GCA_027485595.1 Pseudomonadota bacterium
ATGGCGAAAAAACCGCAGACGTATCCTCTGAGATACGTTGAGGATTTTTTTGACGTCTCCAACGAAGTTGCAGTCAAACTATCGAAATGCGCAGCAGGAAATCATTTTTCACCACCCTGCTCAAGGTCGAGTCCGAGCTGCCGTCGTGCCTCGTAGAGAGCGATCGAGACCGCATTGCTCAGATTGAGGCTACGGACGTAGTCTGTCACAATCGGTATGCGAAGGATCTGATCTGACGGGTATTGCGACAAGAACTCCTCTCCAAGTCCCTTCGTCTCGCTCCCAAATACGAGCGCGTCGTCCATTCCGAAATCAGCGGTGTGATATGTTCGCGTACCAAATTTAGAGAAAAGCCAAACCTTCCTTGGGGCTCTCGTCTCGATATACCCCTCCCAGGTTCCGTGACGGGCGAGCTTTACATGAGGCCAATAATCGAGACCGGCGCGGCGAACAGCTTTCTCGGAGAGGTCGAATCCGAGGGGGCCTACGAGATGGAGTGGGGTGTCGGTCGCCGCGCAGGTGCGGGCGATTGAGCCAGTGTTTTGGGGGATCTGGGGTTCAACTAGAACGATATCCATACTTCTCGTGCCCGTACGCTTTTCATGAGTGGCAGAATTTGTAATTCTTGCCGGGTCCGAATTAGATAGCAGTAGGGTATAGAACCACCATGTTAAATTCAACAGTAGTAGGCCGCGTCGATATCACCCCCGAACTTATGATTCTTCAGGTTAAACCTGATGGAGGGGTTCCTTCATTCCAGCCCGGGCAGTATGTGGCTCTTGGACTGCCGGGCTCGGCTCCTCGCTATGAGGGGGCCCCGGATGAGGCCGAGGTTCCAGCCGCTGATAAGCTCATTAAGCGGGCCTACTCGATCGGCTCCTCCCCGGCACACGGTGACTTCTTCGAATTCTACATCGCTGTCGTTCCGAATGGCGCGCTGACCTCTCGACTGGCGGTGGTGCAGCCAGGCGATCGAATCTTCTCTCAGCCAAAAGTGACTGGCACCTTCACCCTTGATGGCGTCCCTGCTGAACACAACCTTGTATTGGTTTCAACAGGAACTGGTCTCGCTCCGTTCATGTCGATGGTTCGGACCCCTACGGTCTGGACGGCCGGACGAAAGATCACGGTTGTGCACGGTGTTCGATACCCGCAAGACTTCGCGTACGCGGATGAGCTTGCATCCTTTTCCGCTCAAAACGCTGGTTTTACCTATCTCCCGATAGCGAGCCGAGCCGACGCCTCTTTTGCTGGTCGTAAAGGGCGGGTTCAGGCCCTCTTTGAGGATGGGTCGATTCAGCTTACACCAGAGACTGATCATGTATTCCTGTGCGGAAATCCCGCGATGATTGATGACCTTGAGCGCGACCTTACCACCAAGCAGGGGTATGTTGTTCACTCAAAGAAGACCCCGGGCAATTTGCACGTTGAGAAGTATTGGTAGGAATAATTCAAGAGGATGCGCGGCCCGGTAGGGGGGAGGGCGGTCGTCCTCGACCGCCGTGTTGCGTGCCGTCACGTTCGTTGGCCGCCCATAACCTTTCGGCGACCAGGAATAGTCGCCAGACCGTGGTTTGGCTAATGATACAACGACTCCAACGTATCCTTGTACCGCGCAACGATCGCCTTCCGTTTCATCTTCATCGTGGGCGTAAGGAGTCCGTTTTCAATAGTGAAATCTTCACCCAGAATGGCAAAGCTCTTGATGGTCTCATAGCTCGCAAGGTTTGAGTTCGCCTCTTTTACGGCTCCTTCTACGAGCGCTGATACCGCTGGGAGTGTCGCGAGCGGTGTATCGGCGGCTACCTCAAATCCTTGTTGTGCGAGCATGGCGCGTAGCTCTACCTCGTTCAGTGTAAAGATCATCACGCAGTGCGGTTTGCCGTCTCCGTAATAGAGCGCCTGCGAGATGAACGGATGACGCTTGAACAAACCTTCAACGCTACTGGGGGCTATCTTCTTGCCACCGGCAGTTACAACGAGCTCCTTCTTACGGTCGGTGATAGAGAGGAATCCCTCCTCGTCGAGGTGTCCCACGTCGCCGGTATGGAACCATCCGTCGTTATCCCAAGAGTCGGCGGTCGCTTGCGGCCGATGGAGGTACCCTTGCGTGATGTTCGGTCCACGCATCAGGATCTCGCCATCGGCTTGCGCGATGCGAACCTCTATCTTCTCTAGAGCTGGTCCAACCGTGCCTATCTTTCGCTTCGTGGGAAGATTAACGTGTGTCGCGACACAGGTCTCGGTGAGCCCGTACCCCTCGCAGATAACGATGTCGAGAGCGTCGAAGAACGTATTGATCCCTGGGTCGAGCTTCGCGCCGCCAGAGATGCCGTGCCGAAACCCTTGACCGAAGAGTTGCGCTTTAATTTTAGCGCGTATTGGAGCCAGGCTCGTAAAGAGCATCTGATCTAAAAATCCGAGTCGTTGGCCCTTTGATCGGCGAGGGTACGTGCTCTGCGCGTTCCGAATACACAGCGAAAGGAGTTTGTGCTGTAAACTCGCTCCAGTTGCTCGCGCTTGAATGGCTGCGCCCATTTTCTCGAAGAGCCGAGGGACGGAGGGGAGCACACAAGCTCCAGCTTCCCGAATGTCTTTCGCTATCGAAGCGAGATCAACCTTGGAGGTCTGATGATCGGTGATAGCGGGAAGCACAAGGTGCGCCGATGTTAAGAAACCGACATAGTACGCTAGACGAGCGAAGGAGTGAGCGAGGGGGAGGTAAAGGAAGAGTGACCCATCAAGGAGGAATACTCCCGCCTTGGCAACCTGCTCTACGTTGGTGAGATGATTGCCGTGTGTTTGAATCACGCCTTTGGCGGGGCCGGTTGTACCTGAGGTGTAAACATACGACGCCGTGTGGAGACGACTCAATTCTGCCGGAACCGGGGGCGGTTCAGCCGACAAGGTATCGTCCTCGGTAATGGAGTTAACGGTTGGAATTGATGGCGTTTGAACCCGTTCGAACGAGATGATGTTGGCAATCGAGATCTGTGTTTCGTGGGCTGCGACCCCCTCGTGCTCAGGAATAGGGCAGGGCTTCGAACGAAGAGAAGCTATCTTGTGTGCTTGTTCCTCGTTCTCAACGAAGATGATGTGTGCTTGCGAGTCGAAGAGAATATATCCCGCTTCATGGGCAGGTAGGCTTTGGTAGATGCTAACCGTGATGCCTCCGAGCGTTTGAATCGCCATATCCGCCATCATCCACTCGGGGCGAGTTTGAGACATAATCGCTACCGTTGTGCCCACTCCAACGCCGAGGGAGCGGAGATAGTGCGCCAGTCGGGCTATCTTGCGCGCTGTAGTGGTGTAGGTCTCAGTATGCCATACCCGGGTGGCGTCCGCGCTTGACGCGGTCGCCCACTTATAGAGGGGCGCGTTGGGGGTCAGGGCCGCCCGTCTCCAGTAGGCCTCGGCGATACTAGAGGTAGTGCTGACATTGTCGTAGAGGTGAGCGTCGTTCGCGGACATTTTTTCAGCGAGAGATTCGTTGTAGGTGCTTAATAGGTAAAGACCCCATGAGGAGTTGAGATCGAGACCTCATTCTCCCCATCTCCAGAGGTTACCTGTCCAATGACCTGGGCGGCAATCCCAAATTGCTTTGCGCATGAGATCGCCTCGTTAGCAGCCCCCGCTGGTATACACGCCTCTAAGCGATGCCCCATATTAAACACTGAATACATCTCGTTCCAAGGCACTTCGCCGTGCTTCTGAATGAGTGAGAACAGCGGGGGAACTGGAAAGAGGTTCTCTTTACGGTAGCGAACGTTCCGCCCGAACCGTTTTATTTTCACCTGTCCTCCACCGGTACAGTGTATGAGGGCGTGGATGTGTTTCTTAAGCTCTCCAAGGAGTTGCTTGATCAGCGGCGCGTAGGTCCGAGTTGGTGATAGGAGCGCCTCGCCAACGGTCATGCCTAGAGACTCATGATAATCGGTAACGGAGAAGGGGCCGCGGTAGGCGATCTCGTGGGATAGGCTTGGATCGCACACCTCTGGATAGGCACTCGCGAGCTTTCTGCTGAGCAAAACGTTTCTGGCGAGGGTGAGGCCGTTACTTCCAACGCTGGAGTTGGGCTCCCGTTCAAAACGAGCAGTGCCCGTCGAACTGAACCCAACGATTAGATCGCCCGCGGTAACGTGGGTGGTGTCAACGAGGTGGTCGCGAGGGACGCGTGCTGAGAGCGTCGAATCGACGATGAGGGTTCGCACAAGGTCCCCCACATCGGCTGTTTCCCCACCGCTCATCCGAATAGAGATACCCTCGGACTCGAGCATTCCAACGCAATCTCTGTAGCCACCGATAATCTCCGCTATAGCTTGATCGGGGATGAGGGAGCGGTTTCTTCCTATCGTATTACTGAGGATGAGTGAGGAAATCCCACCAGAGCACGCGATGTCATCAAGGTTCATGACAAGGCTGTCGGTCGCGAGCGACCGAAACCACTTCGGGTCCCCGGTTTCCTTGTAGAGAAGGTAGGCGACGATGCTTTTCGTACCTGCACCGTCGGCGTGGAGGAAGAAGGCGTAGTTGGGATCTCCCGCAGGATCGTCAACGGGCGAGGCGAAATACCGCGCGGGACCGGTCTCTCCAACAGCGGCAAGAACTCCTCCCTTCGCGGATGACGCTCCGAGGGCGGCGTAGGCCGAACTTTCAGAGGAGTTCTTGCTCACTGAGCGCTCCGTTACTTCTTGAGCGTTTTAACGAAGGCGATAATGTTGTCGATATCTTCAGCCTTAAGATCCGACTGAGCTGGCATGAGAGGACTCAATCCAACGCCAGCGCCACCTTTTTGGAGAAGCTCCTTAAACTTGGCGTCGTCGGTCGCGTACTTGTAGGTCTCGGTGAGGTTACGAGGCTTCATACCCTCGGGAATTGTTGCCGCAACCGGTCCATCTCCTGCACCCTTGTCGCCGTGACACATGGAGCACCGTTGAGCATAAAGAGCGCCGCCTTTTGTGGCATCGGCGGCAAAAACCGCGCTGGAATTAGCAAGGAGTACGGAAACTACCGCGATAACCGTGTGTTGAATCTTCATCGGACCTCGTTCACATTAAATGAGTAAGCGAATTTTTAGCGTCGAACTTCATCTGAGGAAGCGTACCAACCTCTTCCCAGCGAGCCGATGCAAGTATAAACCCGGAGACGGCGGGTTGCAAAGAAAGATGACTCACTGTGTGGTAAGAAATATGGCATTTCACTGGGGGACGTCATAGAATAACGGCAGGGTGTGCCACCATGCGAAATGTCCTCAAAGAAATAACGGAGTTTGCTCGCTCTCGGAGCTCCGATGAGTGGAGAGCCCTGGCGAGGCAGATGTTTGAGAGCCTTCGCGTCACCGTCCGTGACAACGGCGAGAAGTCCGCTCTGGTGGCCTTCGGCGTTGGAATTGTTGTCGTGTTGTTTTTTAAGCTCTTCCTCCTTCTCGTGGCGGTCGCCGCGCTCTGTTGTCTGACTATCCTCTGGCTCGCCGAGTCGTAAGACCCTGAGGTGATACGCATTCTTCGTAGCCTGGCCCCCTTCAGCTCAAAAAGCTTGGTTCTTTGTGGGGAGGTATCGGCATCCTAGGTAGTAGAGAGGGATTTAAGCCTTGTTTTGTTAAGGTAGCGTGAAATCCCGCCGATTCACCAATTGAGGATGTCGTGTGAGGCTGCTGTGCAGAAGAGCGCAACCCCAAGTGACAAATTTATCTACGTAGCTCAAGACCTTGAAACCGCGGGCCTGTTCTGGCACCCAGAGGTCGGAGACGAGGTTACGGACAGAAATCTAAAAAATCCCGTGTCGATACTTGTTGATCCCCAAGGTTTAAGCCCTGAGGAATTACGCTCAAACTTCATCTGGCTTCCAACCGTTGAGCAGATGATCCATCAGTGCGAGGCGAGACAGGCCGTACTGTTTCACGCTGGATTTGAGATGACCGGGAAGATCTGCGGTTATAAAACCGTCATTCAGGCACCGGTTGGCCACATCGAGAGTTGCGCTGAGTCGTTCAGAATCTCCCTCGGGCTCGCGCTTCGGGGGCTCTTGATGAACGACGCGACGAATACGTTCAATTAACAGCCGCCCCCAGAGAACGTGGGGTAATCATTGATGCGCGTGTAAATCTTAGAAGCCATCTCAAAAATCCCCTGGGCTGCGGCTCGCTGCGCTACGAGATCGCGTCGTCTTCGGGAGAAAACGTGCTCGCTGTATCGCAGCGGATACACCTGCGCGCGTTTTCTCC
>JAIXQT010000168.1 GCA_027485595.1 Pseudomonadota bacterium
TCTTCGTCGGTATCAAGGTAATCGATAAGATTTGAAACGAGCTGCTTTGCGTCTGGCAGGGGCGATCCGTCAGGACCTTCGTTCATCGGATCTGGTTGGTCGAAGCCTAGTTGCTGAAACAGTCTTAGGATAATTCCTTTCCAGTCCTGATTGACGCCTCCGGTCGCGGAGTAGAGTTGAAGGAGGGGGATCTTGCCATTAGCCGAGGTGATGAGGAGCGATACACGGATGTTTGGCTCAGGAAGGGCTAGGAGCTCTCCCGGAACCTCTCGTCCCTCTGAGAATATCATCCACGCGTCTTGGGAGGGATCGTCAAAATTAGTGAGGTCATTCTTGATGAGCACTTGAGCGAGATTCGTCGCGGACTTCAAGATGTACTCGGCTTTGATGCGTTGCTCTGCCGCCCCATTCAGCCGCATCGCCACATACGTCGAATCTGTCAGGGAGATCAGGATAGCGGAGGCGAGCGCGATCATGAATACGATCATGATAAGCGCCATGCCTCGGGAGCGATCCGTTTTTTCGCGGCGCCTCGCTAAAACGGCGACCGTGGATTTTGGAGGGCGAGATAGTCTCATCTTCGGCAAGTCTAAATGGTCTCAACGAACCCGGCAATAAACCGTTTCAACGTCAAAACGTGACTCCGCTCATGCGCCGATCTGAAGAGTAAGGGCACACTTGGAGGCCTCGGGGCGAAGGATGTTGGCTTTTCCATCTCGGTAAATGCGCGACGCGACGCCCTGGCCCCCAACCCTCATCACGCTTTCCGCATGTGGTGTGCGAGGAGTCGATGGGAATTTCCACGAGGTACTGGCTATGGCTCTTCAAACCTTACGCGCGCTCTTTCTCCAACATCTTCGTCTGATCTATGCGGGTGAGCATCAGCTCTCCAAGTCCTTACCGAAGATACTTCAGGGGGTCGCCTCGCAGGAGGTAAAGTCGTTGGTTCGAGATTACCAGCTTCAAGTTGAGGAGCGGTGTGAGCGTCTTGAGGAGATCTCGAAGATAGTCACCGAGAATCTTGGAGGTGAGCGGTGTGGAGTTATGGAGGCGTTCACGCGGCACGCCGTTGCGCTCTCTGAGTTGCGGGGAGACGAGCGTGTGCTCGATCTCGCCATCATGACGACCCTGCGTCAGGTCGGGCATTTTGAGAAGAGTAGCTATGAGCTGGTGCGTTCATTTGCAGATGTGCTCGGCGAGGAGGAGGTCTTACGAGCGATAGACACGATGCTTTCTCAGACGGAGGAAAACGAACGCGCGTTAATCCTGTTGAGTGAGGATATGCTAGACACGACCTCACATGAGGGAACAGCTCACGAGTATGGGGTGTTTCGGGTTACTCCCCGAGGTCTCGCCTCGTAACAGTAGAAGTTTTTAATGTGATCGTGGTTGGTACGGAGAAGTAAATATGCGGGCGCGGGAGTATATCCGACATGTGTATGAGGACCTTATGACAGGACGACCAAAAGAGCGGGAATATCCGCGGGGAGCTTTTTTGGAGGCGGCTGTGCAGGTCGTTCGTGAGCTCGAGTCCCCTTTGAAGGAGGAGACCCTGGTGCGACTCGCGGTCTTGGAGATCGAGAGTGAACGGGAGACCGTCTCCCGGGTGAAAAACGCGATGTAGAGGCGCTATGAGTAGGTGTAGAAACCTCGACCACTTTTTTTACCGAACCAGCCAGCCTCAACATACTTGATGAGGAGTGGGCACGGTCGATACTTATCCTCGCCAAGCTCTCGATGGAGTACCTGGAGGATGTAGAGCAGTGTGTCGAGTCCGACAAAATCGGCTAGTGTAAGTGGACCCATCGGCTGGTTGGTGCCCAACTTCATCGCTGTGTCGATATCCTCCGGTTTCACCCCCTCCTGGACGAGGAATATCGCCTCGTTGAGCATCGGGCATAAGATTCGGTTTACGACGAATCCCGGCGCGTCGATCGCGAGGACGGTGGTTTTGTGGATGGCGGAGCAGAAGGCTTGAAGGGCGTTATACGTTTCGTCGCTTGTTTGAAGCCCTCGGATCAGCTCCACGAGCTTCATCACAGGGACGGGGTTCATAAAGTGAACCCCCATGACGTTCTCAGGTCTCTCTGTCGCGGCGGCAAGGCGGGTAATTGAGATTGATGAGGTGTTGCTGACGAGCAGGGAGCCCTTGGGAAGTACCTTGTCGATCTCCCGGAAGAGGGCCGCTTTAGCCTCAAATTGCTCAATCACAGCCTCGATTACAAGATCGCAGACCGAGAGGTCGGAGAGGGCAGTTGCCTTGGAGAGCCGGGAAAGCGTTGCCGTTCGTTGAGCGGTATCGATCGTGCCCTTCTCAACCGCTTTCGAGAGGCGGGAATCTATCCCCGCCATGCCTCGGTCAATGGCGGGGGACGCCGCGTCCCATAGAATCGTCTTGTAGCCAGCCGTAGCGATAACCTGCGCGATTCCGGCGCCCATTTGACCCGCGCCAACAACACCAACAGTTTTAATATCTTTCATATCTTTTTCTCTCGTTTCGCCCCGTTGAGCGGGTGGGGTAACGCCATTTGTACATCGGAAATGAAATGTGCCACCATATCGAATATTCGGCCCTGGGAAGGGGTAAAGACAAGAGAGTAATCATCGTAGTAGATAGAGTGGGATATGAAGCGCGTCTTTGGTCGAGACCTCGCGATTGATTTAGGGACAGCTAACACCCTCATCTACGAGAAGGGCGTAGGCATTCTTCTCAACGAGCCCTCGATGGTCGCGTTGAAAGAGGTAAACGGAAAGCGCGTTCCCGTGGCCTATGGTTCCGAGGCGAAGACGATGCTCGGTAAGACCCCGGAGGGGGTCGTGGTTATTCGCCCCGTTCGAACGGGCGTTATCGCTGACTTCGAGGTCGCGAGCCTGATGCTTCGCCACTTCATATCCCGCGTACGAGCTACCTGGTGGTCCATCTCAAAGCCACGAATCATGGTGGGGGTTCCCTGCGGTATTACGGAGGTCGAAAAGCGTGCCATTCGCGAGGCTGTTGAGGGACAGGCGCGGGAGGTTCGCTTGATAGACGAGGCTATGGCGGCCGCGATCGGGTGCGACCTCCCGGTCACTGAGCCTGTTGGTAGTCTCGTTGTTGATATCGGCGGAGGCACCACCGATATCGCGATCATCAGCATGAAGGACATGGTGTGCTCAGCGTCTCTTCGCCAAGGAGGAGACGCTTTGGATGAGGCAATTGTGAATTACATGCGTCGACGGCATCACGTATTGATAGGGGAGGCGACCGCTGAGCAGATCAAGAAATCGATAGGCACTGCTCATCCTGATTATGATGACGAGGTCATGGAGGTTCGTGGTCGTTCGCTCATTCACGGCACACCCACCGCGCTTATGATCAGTGGGCGAGAGGTGCGCGAGGCGATGAGTGAGGTCATCGGCTCGATCGTGCTCGCCATTCGACAGACCCTCGAAAACACCCCGCCAGAACTAGCCGGAGATATTATTCATCGTGGACTCGCCCTCGCTGGAGGAGGGGCGTTGGTTCGCGGACTTGGAAAACGGCTCTCAGAGGAGCTTGAGTTGGAGGTAACTGTTCCAGCGGATCCACTCGGCGTTGTCGCGGAGGGGGCCGGAAAATGCCTCGACCACAGTGATGTTTTCGAGGGGGTCTGGCTCTCGTAGACGGGTGCCTTAGGTCGAGGGGGGCACCTGCGGTGTCGCTCTACCGGCTTTGAGGCTGCGGAGGTCTTCTGACATCATGGCCACGATACCGCCGATAGCGCTCGATACGGTCACAGCGAGAAGCCAGATAGCGCCGAAGGCTACGGCTTGCTCATAGCTCACAATCGCTGGAGCAGTCGCTAAAAAGTAGGTGTATGCCTTCTCTCGAACACCGAGCCCATTCCAGCTTATCGGCAAGCTGCACACAATATTCACGAAAGGGATGACGAGGAGGAGGGTTGTGAATGAAATCTCTATTCCCATTCCCGCCGCCATCACGGCGTGAAGGGATATCTGCACCAGGTGAAACACGATCGATAGTGAGGTGATGATGATGAGCGTTTTTGGATCTCTTGGGAAGATCGCCATCACCTGCTGAAGTTTGAAGCCGATCCTAGTCGTTTTCATGAACGGAAGGTGGGGCAGAAGCCACGGTCCGATGAACCATCCAGCCGTGCATCCGACAACAAGCACAAGGAGGAGTTGAATGAGGTCTGGTGAGACACGGTCTCGCCCCATGATGGCGCTGGTAGCGAGAGCGATACAACTCAAAACGATCAAGCCGTGAATGCGATCGGCAACAACCGACGCGAGCCCCTCCGTTTTTTTCGGTTGTCCTTGCGCGACGAGGATACCACGCGCCGCATCTCCACCGAGCATGCCAAGGCTAAAGCAATTCAGGAACATGCCGATAAAGTAGGCTTTCAGGGCGGCGGGATAAGGGGTTGTGATACCTCCCGAGCGAGCGATCGTCCACCACTTTACGGAGCTGAGCAGCTGACCGGAGGTGTATCCAACCACAACAAGGAGCACCGCCCACGGGGACATCGCCAGAAACGTCGCTTTGAGGTTGTCTACATCGACTGACCGGAAAACGATCGCCACCATGATGATGCTAAGGGCGAGCTTGATGAGGCTTTTGGTGTTCATGGGTGTGGCGTCGTGTGCCGGCGAACTATCTCAGATTGAGAATCTTTTTTCAAATTAGTGATTTTTCTTGAAAAACAGGGCGATCTCGCCGAGCCTGTCGAACAAAGTTTCTTTCCACGGCGCATTTCAGGCTTTCGGCGGTCTTTACTATGGCGGTACAATAGCGGCGTTGTGGGTGACTTGAGGGACGTACGTCGGTGAATTCCTACCTTCCAGAAAAAAAGAGGTCTAGCTTGCCGGTATGGGTGGAGGACAATTTGCAGATCCTCGTGATAGGAGCTCTGGGGCTCCTCGTCCTCCTTATTCTGGGTATTCGCGCTACTTTTACCCCATCACCCCCGCCGAATCAGGAGGTCTTTGCAGCGGCGGACCTCGATGTCGTTATGGGTCCCATCAAGACGTGGGAGGATGGGTCTGCTGCACGACTCAAAGGGGTACAGCTCAAGATTAAAAACCGAAGTGAGTTCCCCGCCGACGGCGTGGTAGTGATGGGTAAGTTTCGAGGGGTGCGCCTTCAATTGACAGGAAAAGCTCAACTTGCTCCCGGTGAGATCGGGGATTATAGCCTCACCTTTCCCATAGTGGTGCTAGCAAAAGATCCGATGGAGTTTACCGCTGAGTGCCCCACCTGCGTTCCCTTTGGAAAGCCTCACAGATAAGTGACCGGATCTAGCCGAACAAGTGACTCTGATACCGTTTAGCAGGGTGGTGAAAAA
>JAIXQT010000134.1 GCA_027485595.1 Pseudomonadota bacterium
AAATGATTTCCTGTTGCGCCCTTCGATGGTTTGACTGCAACTTCGTTGGAGCCAACGAAAAAATCCTCAACGTATCGCAGTGGATACGTCTCCGGTTTTTTCGTCGTCTCCGCCTCGTTTCGCCGAAACCCTCACAATACTCACGACGGAACCATTTTTCACCACCCTGCTAAGACATCAGGTGCGGATAGGATACGTCCATTACCTTGCGATATCGCCCAACTAACTTCGCTTTGTGAGCATCGAACGGGGCTGAGCGGCATCCGAATTGTAGGGTGTATTCTTTTCGCGGAGGCCTGTATGTCAGTTCCTGAGTATCTTAATCGAGTCGGTTCGGCGTCGGATCTATCCACCACGGTGGTCGACGAGATAGTTGAAAGCACTCGCGGCTATGCCCGCGGGCCGGAACGGTCGCTTTTGGGAGCTCTCTTGTTTGATGGTGTGCAGGCGTACATCTCGTACGCGCTGGCAGTCACGCCGAGTGAGAAGGCCCGGTATGTTGAGGCGTTTAATTGGGTGATGGATACCTCAGCTGAGGAGCCGTTCTCATTTAATGGGGCGTGCGAGGGGTTGGGGATCTCAGCCGAGTATTTACGCCTCGGTCTCGCCAACGCCTCAACCTCTCTTCTCTTTGAGGTGGGAAAAGCCCGCCGAAATTTTTAAGGTTTGACCCTTCGATAGGTTAGAGACGCTTAGTCACCCGTTTTTGTTTCTTAGTTCGGCACCACGATTCGATTCAGGAGACCTGAGCCGGATCGGGTGCCGCGCTTCTATGAGGCCCTTAATTGCGGACGTGTAGATACATTTAGTTATTTGATAATCAACTGAATCAACACGAGACTCGGATGTCGTTGGTGGAATCGGTCTGCTGCTGTTGGTATTGGATAAAGTTAATCGGTCGTCTACCTGGGTGAACGTCGAGTCAAGGGGTGACCAGCGGGCCGCATCTTAGGTAACCGGCAACTGGATGTTGATCAGCCCCGTGATTTCTCTACAATCACTGCATGTCGTTACACTCATCCAACACGCCCGTTACTACCACGTCAGCCCCGGCCGAGGAGGTTGTGCATCCATACACCAGATTAAGCGCCCTTCTTACTCTTGTTGGAGATAATCCTTCTACCCTTGAGCCACTCATTCACGAGCTTCGAGGGACGTTGTTTTATGTGCCTGTAGATGGGAATGATCGCGCCCCCCTGGAGGAATCGTGTGTGTTCTGTAACGAGCAAGATGGGGCGCTTTTTGGCATCGCGTTTTTAAGAGAGGCGGAGGCACGTGAGTATTTTCGGGAGTGCTCGAGTCCCTACAGCCTTATGCTCTGCCAGGGCGAAGATCTCATCTCAACTCTGATTAAACGCGATCCGGTCCTTGGCTTGTATTTGGTTGATGGTTCAAACGGATTCTTCTTGAACTCGGAATTAATGCACATAGGAGCTTCAATCCTTGATTTTGGAAGCGCGCCGATTGAGCATGTGCAGTACGCTCCGTCGCCCTATAGTGGGCCGATTCCGAAAGAGTTACGAACAGAGCTAGAGATGTTCTGCTCTAAACACCCACACATCGAGCGGGTGTATCTCAGTGAGGTTGTGTCAGAGAAGGGGGGGCTCGGATCTGCTCTCATTATTGTCGGTGACCATGCTGGGTCGCCGGTCAACGTTCAGGATATCCTCTGCGTGATCGCGGACCGGGTCGGTTTGGTCGATTGGAGGGGAACTATAACCTGGATCGACAAGGAGAGCGGCGAGGAGATCCTACGACGCAACGAGATCGACCTCGTGTACTCTCGTGCGAAGTAGATACCGGGCTCTTGCTAGTGGGAGCTCAACGAGCGGCTGAAGTTGTCGCGAGCGACGTGGTAACATAAGGTCCTCCTGGTGCGAGTCTCGATTGTTTCTCTGCAACGTATCAAGAGACGCCGACATTCTCGATGTAATCGCTACCTGCTCCTGTTAGTGACCTCGAATGAGCCAATGATGGGTGGTTGGAGCCGGATCCGTCGAAGAACTCACAACGTTTCCATAAGGTATGTCCCTGTTATCCATGCTCATTAAGGCTTTAGAGGCGAGGCGCACGATAGTGTTGTGCAACATCACGAGGATCGGATGGCACAACACGGAAGAGGTATTAGAGACGCACAGTGAATTGAGTGGTCAACCCAGCAGGTATGCCATCTGTGACAACTCCATGCTGCCCTTTTGTGGTGTAAGGTAAAATGAGCAAACCCCCCGCCCTCGTAAACATCTTTAAGGCTGATCCTGCAGCCAAAGTGATTCCTATCGCTCTTAAAGGACTCTCGCTACCCAAGGTGGAGTCGGCCGGGATCCTAGCCAATCCAAGCTATCCTAAAGTCGAGGGGCGGGGTACGTACGAGGAGCTTCCTGGCGGGTTGGGCAGGTATCGCTACGTCAAGGGTGCGGGCAATAGTGAGGCTCTTGGGTCTCATCGGGTGGGTGATCCGCGGCGATTCCCTCAGTTTGGACACGTCTCCTCGAGTAAGTTTTGTTTCGGTGCTGAGACTCCTGGCCCAGGCCTGAGCCAAGTTGCTCCCCGAGTAAGGGGGGCGCTTCCCTTGCCGTATGCGATACGCGAGGTAGTGAACGCTGCCGTTTTTCTTGATGTGATCATGAGAAAAGAGGGGATCTCAACTCTCCAGTCTGCGGAGGCCCGGGGTCTGACGGTTCCGGAAGGGGCCATTCTCTCTCCGGCGGTTTCGGCGGATATCTGTGAAGGTCTAGCGAGGCTCCGGTTCGAGAAAAAAATTACGGCACCGCAGGGGCGCTTAGATTTCAAGTACGGACTGGCGGCGTTACGTGTCCCGTCGTGTGTGAGGCTACGCTCTCGTGACGACATAACCGCGACAAAGGGCGACTTTTGGATGCGCACTTTGGAGGACCCGGAGAAGATGCGTATGGTCGGACGAGTGCTACGCCAGCAGCTCCAATGCGGTTTCGTTAGTCTTTCGACGCACCTCCAAAATATATACGACGCTCCGAACAGCCTTTGTCCTCACGCCGATAGTAGCGATCTAGTTGCTATCAGTGAGGTATTGGAAGCAGCGGAGCGCGCTGGGATGGAGCGGGGTTTTCTCGTAGAGGCGCTCGTCATGCGACAGCTTCTGTATATGCCATTCAACCTCATGCGCTACTCTACGCAGCCGAAACTGCGGGAGCGCGCCAAGGATGCTATAGCGACCGTGCTTTCAACCGTCGCGCCCGGCGCGTGGACAGATAGCCAAATGGATGCCCTCGCTGAGCTATTTCAGCAAAAGCCATACACGGTTCTCTCCTCGATAGCGAATAGGCTGATCGATATGAGAGTCGTCGGCGATACTCCAGTCGCTGATTGGGACAAGATCCGCTCCCAGCATGCCCGTTTCGCATACGATATCGTCGCGGATCATCTGACACGGTCAGCGCTTGTCAGCGCGTGCTCTATGTTTACGAGCTTGGCAGATGCGGAGGCGCAGGGCGGTCTAGAAAGTCTCGGTTAGGGGCGTGGGTGCTTAGGCTGGATATTTCCTTCTGTTTGGTCTGGTCTGGTATCTGATGGCGGGCCGCCCCGACTCCGGTGCGTCAGAGCGATGAACCACCAGGCGATAATCCAAAGCTATAGCTCAGTGTCGTCATCTCCCTGAGAGGGAGGGACCGGGTTAGAAGCGATTCGATAGTTCTCGCCAAACCATTTCGACAGGTCGTTCATCCGACATCGCTCTGAGCAAAAAGGGGAGCGCGCAGGGTCATGCGGTGAAGGGAGAGGAACTCCACAGATCTTGCAGTGCGTCATCTCTTTGTCTTTTTTCTTACCGATGTTTCCCGGCGTACTCATGGCGTAAGGGTTGCAGATGGGGGCAAAATAAAGTGCTCAGTAGTTTATTCCTCTGATGGGATGACAGATCGGAACTTTACCTCAGTAACGCCCGTTGAGTCCTGCGCGAGGAGGCAGAGCTGTGTAAATTGGGCACTTTTCTGGAGGTACGCCTCATCCTCTTTGGAACCGGGCTCCAAAAAAAGGGTGTCAGACTCAAAGTGGTAGGCTTGAACACGGCGCATTCGGTCAAGGAGTCCGAGCTGCAGCTTTTCGTCGAGGTCTGCTAAGAACTTCTCCCACAGTACTGGGTTATTGCCCTTTGCCACTCCGTCGCCCATGCGTCACCACTATCCTTTTGTAAGACTTCCCCGTTGGTCGGATGAAAAGCACATCCGCCTGTGAAGACGTTGCATTGTGTAAGAGTTTCAAGAGCTAGGGTAAGACGTCCGCCCAAGCTCTCCGTTAAGCCTCTCGTGTCAGTATATCCTGGGATGCTGAGGACCCGAAAGTAACAAAAACTTAAGGGCGCGATATGACAAGGAACTTATTCCTCTCACGTCGCGCCCTTGCTGAATTGGCTCGCTGGTATCTAGGAAAATACCGCAGAGGTGAATGCACCTCCTCTGCGTCGCTTATGCCAAAGCGTTGTTAGCGGCGAACTCACGAAGCTGCGCTTCGGCTTGTCGCCCGATAGCCTTTCGAAGGCTGTCGCTGTCGAGGTCAAGTGCCTCGCAGATGAACTTGAAAGAAAGTGGAGCGTCTGTCGGTTCTTCGTCCATGAGCCACGAGCGAGCACCCTCGCGAACGTCGCCCTCGCCACCGATGAAGTCGTGGATTGCCCTTTGGAGAACCGCTGCAAGTAATCGCAGTTCGGGAACCGCTGCACCAGGGGTCGGAACATCAGAATTTGACCAAAATTTCATGATTGTTGTCCCATCAAAAAGTTATTTATTTCTGACCATGTCTCGCGCCGAAAGCATTTCCGTCGAGCTCTTCAGTCAGAACACCATCCGTTGCCAGAACATCCAGGCACCAGATAAAACCAACCGCGCCGTTCTTCCTCCATGACCTTCGTCACGCTGCTTTTCAGTCTCGTGAGCTACACTCTTGGAGAGCTGCACAGACGTCGAAGAGAGGGTCCCCCGAAAGAGGTTACTCTTTCGAGTTGACGTTCGACCTTCTAGGCTGACGTTCGATCGTGGCGAGGCGTACTACGCGCTTCCACGGTGCGATTATCAAGTGTTCGCACCGCTTCTGAACCTATCTCGACCCTGACTCAACGAAACAGAACCCCTTCAACCAATCTTTCGCAAAACGAAGGGCCGCGAAAGAAGGGCCGCGAAAGAAGGGCACTGAGTGACTTCTAAACTGCTGAGCTACTATCGAGTGAGGTTCCCGCTCAAACGGACTGACAACCAAAAAGGTTTAACCCTGAGCAAAACCGGACCCGGAGAATAATCCTTGGGGATCTCGTTGGTCAAGGATTATTTTCATGCCGAGCTATAATCTTTGTAGCGGCTCTTGCGTGTCGAGATCTGTTCGTTTCTTTACGCTCGTGGTGGATAGCGTTGCTTTTTTGTGGTGCGTACCTAGGTATGCTGCGGCGTGTTAGGGGGGCTCCATTCTTCGCCGCCCGCTTGATTGCGTGCATGGATCTGATTGTATATACTTTTCAATGTCTTAACGGGGCGATCGTGTAAAGGATGCTGAGCGTGGCGAAAGAAACAGTCGAAACAGGGAGCGAGGTTCTTCATCCTGGTGCAGGAGTGAGAAGGCTCTTTCCATTTTTCACCGAGGGGCCTGGTGGCTGCTACCTCGACTCGGCTGCGACCACGCAGAAACCAGCGCTTGTGCTCGATACGCTCCGAGATGTCCTGGTGAATCACAACGCCAATGTGCATCGAGGCGCGTATCGGTTAAGCGCGGTGGCGACGGAGCTGTATGACGAGGCTCGTCGGAAGATAGCTCGTTATCTCGGCGCTCCCTCTGAGCGGTGTGTTATCTTCACCAGGGGGGCCACCGAGGCGATTAATCTCGTTGCCTACGGTTCGGAGCTCCTGTTTCAGTCCGGCGATGTGATCCTTGTCACCTTGTTGGAGCACCACAGCAATATCGTGCCGTGGCAAATGCTCGCGAAGCGTCGGGGATTGAAGGTCGTTTTCGCGGATATTACCCCGGATGGGGAACTTGATATGAGCGACTTCAAGGCGAAGCTCTCGTCGATGAAGCCAAAGATGGTTGCCTGTACCCAGCTCGCTAACTCTCTCGGCACTATCACTCCGATTGAGGAAGTTGTCCGACTCGCAAAGGGGGCTGGGGCGATGACCCTCGTGGATGGAGCACAGGGAGTTACGCATCTCGGCGTGAATGTCGAGGAACTCGGGTGTGATTTCTACGTATGTTCCGGCCATAAAATGTACGGCCCTACTGGCATCGGTGTTCTGTATGGAAGGCCAGAGTGCCTCGAGTTGCTCCAACCGTTTCAGGGTGGTGGTGATATGATCTCGTACGTGAGCGTTGAGGGGTCGGGATGGGCAGATGTGCCGCAACGCTTCGAGGCGGGCACTCCCGCGTTTCCGGAGGCTATCGCGCTCGGGGCTGCTGTTGATTTCCTTTCACAATTCTCCCGTGCTGAGATTAATTCTCATGAGATTGAGCTTGTCCGGAGCGCGATCGATCTCCTTAAAGGGGAGCAGGGGGTTACGCTTCACGGCCCTGGCGTGCGGGGTGGGGCTCAAACGTCGGTGTGCTCCTTTACTCTAGATTGCGTTCATCCCCACGACTTCGCCACAATCGCTGACACACATAACGTTCAGATTCGAGCAGGCACTCACTGCGCGATGCCCACACTGCGAAAGCTTGGTGTTCCCGCGACTGTTCGGATGAGCTTCGGTGTGTATTCCTGTGAGGCCGACTTCCAAGCGGTGGTGAGCGCCGTTCGAGAGTCGAGAAAAATGTTCTCGTAGGGACAAATTGCCCGCTGTGCTCACGCTGAGCGTTCAGACAGCCGGCGGATTGAAACGATTGCGATAAAATTGTACGTCGCGTGCGTCGCTGCCGCTGCGGCGAGGGAGTCGGTCAGGAGCCATACCAGCCAGAGCACCCCTCCGACTGCGGTGTAGAGTGGGATCATCCCACCGTATCGTTTGAACGACCCGATAAAATGAATTAAGGCGAATGCTAGGCTTGATATGAGTAGAGCTGTCACTGGTCCGCCCCACCGTGTCAGTACAAGGTTCATGCTCCCCCGAAAGAGCGCCTCCTCCCCGACGCCTGAAAGAACTCCGATCAAGAGCGCTTGAAAGGGCGTTACCCTGCGACAGAGAGGAACTACCACCTCACGGCTGAACGTGGCGTAGACTGAGTCTGGGTTTGTTCGGGTCCACACCCACAAGAGGTGATTGCCCACGACAAGAGGAAGCGACGCTAGGGCTCCGACGAAGATTGATCGCAACGACGGATTCCACGCGAGGTCGACAGAGAAAACGTACGCAACCAGATACGCTACCAGGACAAGGATAGCCTCCGATACTGTCGCCACTCCTACGATCGATCCTTGTCTCATGCCTCGCGGGTTCTCTCCCAATCCGCACTACTTCATGCCCAGACAATCCAGGAGTTTGTAGCTTCCATGAAGGAGCGATTCGCCGAGGGCGTTCTGTAATTCCGCCGCGAACGCGTAGTGAGCTGTGTTTGTGGCGACGTAGCTCTCTTCGCAGGATCGTACGAGCTGTCCTTTGTCAAAAAGCTTTCCAGAGATTGTTACCGATGCCGTTGGTTTTCTTACAACGAGAAGGTCATATCCGTTAACGTGGAGATCCTGAATCGTGATCTCAAGCACCCGAGTTGACGTTGGCGATGGCTCTTTGCTGCATCGAAAGCCGCGCATGCCGCACGCTACAGAGAGTTGGGTGCGGAGATCGGCTTCAAGGCTAGGAGTGTACACTCGGGTAAGCGGGATGATGAAAAAGAGGTACTGATGACCGAGTGACCGATCGTGTAATCCATCTGTTTGAATCTGTACCGGGATAGTGGAATCAGATACTGAGAGGAGTTTATCAAGGGCCGCAGGGGGGGTGATTGGAGGTAGTTCTGAGGAAAAACAGCCGCTTAGGAGTGTTAGTGCGGTGACAGTGATGAGCCACCGAGCACCTTGAGATCGTCGTGACATGTGAAAACCCTGTTATGACCCTTCAGTAGGGAGGAACCAATCGGTACGATAGTATAGGAAGGCGAAGAGAACGGATAGTCACGTTGGTGGTTCTCTTCTTCGGCGCGGATGCCACGATGACGGTATGGACACCAAAGGGATAAAAAAAAGCGAGCGTCTCGACCTTGGATTGGAGGCGATACTTTCTGGTGATGACCCGCAACGATCTGCGGAGGTGGCGATCGATCTTGAACTCTCTCAGACGTCCCGCGAGGGGTCGAAGTGGACCCTGGGAGCTACGGTGCAGCAACCCCAATCACCCAAAAATGAGTATGAGGTGCTCGCCGATGAGCGCAAGTGGACTGAGCTCGTTTTGCTCGCTGACACGCGTCTGGCGGATGGTGATGATAGCGAGGTTAAATTGTGGTGGATTCGGGGGCATCTGGGGGCGTTCTCGATGCCGGTGTCTTTCCTGTCAGCTCCATTTGACGCCGTATGTCGAAAGCTGTCGCCCGCAAGCGTAACCGATCATCTCAAGGTTCTTCTCGAGGAAACGGGGCTTCTCGTGCTTCAGCGCCTTCGAGAGGTTGGTGACGTGACCCGTTTCAACGAGGTGCGGGAGTCGCTTGAACTCCTCGGGGTGAAGGAAGCGGGGCGTGGGCGGCACCGAGTTGGAACGAGCTCCTTTCGGTCCCTTGAAAGCGGTGTGGCCCCAACCACGGAGTCGACGAAGCTAGAGGAGGTCGGAGGTGCGAGCGCTCGGCCCGTTCGAAATCGACTGGTGTGGATGCTCCTCTCTCTGCTGGTCGTTCTTATTTTGTTCGCGCTTGATCGAATGTTTCCCCACATGCGAACGCCGGAGTTGGATATTGCTTCAGAGGGGTTCGAGAATCAGATCTCGGGTATCGAGCAAGTGACCGAGCTCCCATCACGGCGGGATCCTGCCGGACGGTTGGGCGCTCTTTTCTATTCGATCGGTGAAGGAAGCCCTGCAAACCCTCATGAACCGAAATCACCTGCCCCGTCGCCGGTGACGCCTCAAGGAGAACCTCCGCGCGATGAAACCCCGAAGGAACCTCCTCCACCACGGGCAAAGGAGGAGGTGAATACACGAGGTCCCCTTGAGGGTGCGGAGTTCCGTGAGCGTGTCGAACGTGTGAGGCCGCAGTCCTTCGAAGGTCGCCGTGAGGAGCTTCAGGGCGGAGCGCCACAAGCGGTTCTGCCTCGTTCCTCTCCTCGAGGATTTGAGAGCGAACAGACATACCGCGTCCTTACCCGCACCTCAGTGCTATCCGCGCCGAGCTTCGGTGGGCGGGTTGTCGGGCAACTCGATCGTGGTGACCGTGTTCTGGTTGAAGGAAAGCTGGGGCGATGGCTCAGGCTACGCTCCAAGAAGGGGCGGGGTGGATACGTTCTGGCTACGGATGTAGAAGAGGTTTCCGGCCTCGATATAACCTCGAATCCCTGAGTATTCCTCAATTTTCACGGCTTGGGTGCGTACTTCGTCTGGCTTGCCAGCGTGGCTGCCGCCTATTAGACTATCTCCCGCACTGTAAAATGGCGTTGAGAGAGGGGAACCCATCCGGCCGCACTGGCTCTCCGCCCATCGAGGACATGTATGCTTACATCGAGAGAAGTACGAGAGAAATTTATCGAGTTTTGGACTCAGCCCCCCCGAAGCTGCGGCGTTGTTCCTAATATGTCCCTCGTTCCCAACGTGGACTCAACCCTTCTCTTCGTTAATTCGGGGATGTTTCCACTCGTTCCGTATCTCGGTGGACAACCTCACCCACTCGGGAAGCGCCTCTGTAATATCCAGCGGTGTCTGCGAACGAACTACGAGGACATGCTTGAGGTGGGAGACAACCGGCACACCCTCATGTTTGAGATGATCGGCGATTGGTCGCTCGGCGATTTCACCAAGGAGGAGCAGATCCCGTGGATTATGGAGCTCTGGGTAAAGGTCTGTGGCATGGATCCAGAACGTCTTTACGTATCGGTCTTTGCTGGCGATGAGACTGCGCCTCGAGATGATGTGGCGATTGAGACATGGAAGAAGGTGTTCCGCAGCTATGGCGTTGAGGCGGAGTTTTGCGAGGACATTTACAATCTTCCACCAACCCTGGCGGATTCAAAGGGTTGGAAACACCACATCTTCCCATACAACAAGAAGAAGAATTGGTGGCAACGGGCTGAGGCGCCGGGAGAGCTCGGAGGCCCTACCAGCGAGATGTTCTACGATCTTGGCGTTCCCGAGCACGTTCAAGACAAGTACCACATTAACGATGATTCAGGGCGATTCGTTGAGATCGGTAATAATGTATTCATGGAGTACAAGCTGAGCGGCGACATGAGATGGGAGCCGCTCGCGCAGAAGAATATCGACTTCGGTGGTGGATTCGAGCGTGTATGCATGATCGTTCAGGGTAAGAACGAGATCTTTGAGAGTGATATTTACCGACCTATCATCGACCGGGTTGCAGCGCTCTCGGGTCGTTCATACAAGACCGATGGAAAAGATAATGAGGATACGGCCGCTTTCCGCGTGATCGCTGATCACGGACGCGCTGCCACCTTTATTCTCGCGGATGGCGTATCTCCGTCGAATAAGGACCAGGGATACATCCTCCGTCGCTTCATTCGACGCCTCGTGCGATTCGGGAAGAAACTTGGCTTGGAAAAGGAGTTTACGGCTGAGGTCGCAGACGCGGTTATCAGCACCCTCGCGCACGCATATCCGCATTTGGAGGAGACTCGCCACGTTGTGGTTCAAAAGATTCACGACGAGGAGGTCGCGTTTAACCAGACCCTCGCTAAGGGGCTCAAGGAGCTCTCCAAGATTCAATCTCAACTTGAGCCGGGCAAGCTCATCTCAGGAGATCAAGCTTTCTTCATCTACGAGTCATACGGCTTCCCACTTGAGCTCACGTTGGATGAGCTGAAGGTAACCGATGATCAAGCGAAGGAGATTACTAAGGAGTTCGCGGCCGCTGAAAAGCGTCATCGAGAGCTCTCTCGCGCCGGCGCAGAGCAGAAGTTTAAGGGCGGGCTCGCTGACCAGTCTCGAGAGACAACTAAGCTTCATACGGCCCATCATCTTCTCCTTGCGGCGATGCAGAAGGTTGTAGATCCGAACATTCGCCAAAAGGGGAGTAATATTACCGCCGAGCGCCTCCGCATGGATTTTAACCTCGACCGCAAGATGACCCCTGAGGAGGTCTCGAAAGTTGAGGAGTTGGTCAATCAGCACATCAGTGAAGGCCTGCCGGTCGTTCGCGTGGAGATGCCCCGTGAGGAAGCGGAGGCTCTTGGCGCCCAGATGGAGTTCGGTGCGAAGTACCCTGATATCGTGAGCGTGTACTTCGTTGGAGATCAGAAAAACTGGGTCTCGGCTGAGTTCTGTGGTGGTCCCCACGTTGACTCTACCGCTGAAGTCGGTGAAGGAACGAAGCGCTTTAAGGTGCAAAAGCAGGAAAACGTCGGCGCTGGCATTAAGCGTGTCAAAGCAGCGTTGGTCTGATATCGCCTGCGGCTCTTAACCTTCATCCTCGCGCCGAACCGGTTGGGCACCACCGGTTCGGCACCCCGAGCGGCTCGGTTGCGGCTGCGCAGCGTGGTCACGTGTGAGTTTGAGTTCGTTCGCTGAGGGCCACCTGCTCGAACAGTCTCGCAAGACGCTCAGCGTCCTCTCTCTTGCGGCAGTAGGTCGGTGGTAAGAAGTTTATCAAATCTCTCGGGGCCGAAGCTGACAGGGTGTCGGGGAGTTGGTCGACAAACATGACCGTACCTGAATCGACAGGCACACCGGTGGCTTGATCGACCCA
>JAIXQT010000075.1 GCA_027485595.1 Pseudomonadota bacterium
CATTCCGGCCTGTCAGGAGACAGGCCCTCCGGATGACCTTGCGTGGAATGCGATCCGGAGGGCGCGTATCCTTACGGGCCGGGTATGCATCGATTTATCAAATTGTGCCGCGACCTCTATCGCGATCGGAAACGGCGACCGCCATTCCGGCCTGTCAGGAGACAGGCCCTCCGGATCACGGGTTTGCACGTGGGAGGGCGGCCATGCCATTTCGCTGAAGCTTCAGGGGGCAAAGACACGGGCCGTTGTATGTTCATTCAGGCTCTAGATGTCGAAAAATAAATGAAAAGCCGCTGATTCCAGCTCTAGAGCCATCAACATCTTTTCAAGAACGTTCATATCTTGCGGGCGCTCCGTCGCCTTGATTGGGTCACATAGCTTGCTGACGACAGAGCGGAGAAGGGGCATCCTGCCGACATAGTTCCTGGATGGCGTGGGATACCTGCCGCGATTCTTTATCTCTCCCCACATTGTTCAAAAACTTTCTCTTCATAATCAGGTAGGCAACGGAGTGAGGATTAGTCGCGTCTCCGTGCACGATATCCTTTGTGAGTTCCTGGAGCGCGTCCGGATGCGCCTTAATAACTTGATCCAGGGAGGCGAAGGGGCTCAAGTATCGGTACGTTGCGATACCGGATGCCTCCGCCTCACTCCGTTTCACAAAGAGCATGTGAGTGTCGTCAAAGTAGGCAAGCCGCCACTCTGGATCGTTTGAGAGATGTCGATGCACCACTACGATCTCACTTGGAGTTGGAGGGAGTGGGACAATAAATGATCGAATGTCGTATTTCTTAATGTCATCGAGCAGCGTCGCAAGATCGTTGCCGAGCTTCATGTAGTGAAGGAAGCCGTCTTCGCCATATACCTCATCGAGGCGAGCGCCATCGATGTACACCTTGTAGTCGGGATACATCCTGTAGAGGAAATAGGAGCCGGAATCGTAGTCGGAGAAGATGTTGCCGCTAACCTTAGCGCGCTTGAGGATCTGGATAGGACGCTCAGGAAATTTACGTTCATCTATGCCGAGTCGAAAGGGGCGATGAGCGTTTCCGTTCTGGTATCCAATTACGACCGTTTTGACGATGAGCGCGACAACCAGGAGGGAGAGCGCGGCGTTCCATCTCCCCCGCCTGTGCCCGTGAGCCCAGTTTTTTGCCCACCCGTCAGAGAGACATAAAAGGAGTCCAGAGAGGCTCAGATAGAACAAAGGGATATGGCGGGCGCATCCCAGGCACATGAAGAACAATCCCCATGTAATGGGAGTGAGCACGCCGGCTGATCGTGTCTCCGCACCATATACGAAAAGCCGTCCGGCGATAACGATCATGATGGCGCACGCTCCGTAGAACCACCACGCGAGGTGCTGTTGCGAGACGACCTCGGAGAATGGCGAGAACCACTCCCAGATATTTGTTCGTGAGGGATGCGCGGCGAAGACCTCTTCGAAGAATTTGGAGTAGTTTCGAAGGCCAATCGGCGACACCGCGTTTGCAGCGATGACGAGCATGAGCACCACAGACGCGAATCGATCGAGCCGTTTCTCTCTCCATGAGGTTACAAGCCACCATACTCCAACGAAGATCACGCCGAGAATCGCGCTCGGATGGCTGTTAATCCAAAGTATTTGCAGAGGAATCGCCCAGGCAACCGATCTCTTTTGAGGTGAGGTAACCAGGAAGAGGGAGAGCGCTGTATAGAGATACGCGAAGACGTAGATCCGTGTTTGAAACCAGTAGCACGAAGCTAGTATGGTGAGCGTAACGATACCAAAGGTGAGAACGGGGTGGTGTGCTCGACGTATCCATCCGAGATAGAGGAGGGAGTATGTGACACCGAGGAGTGCTCCGCAGAAGATTTGAATGGCGGGGAGCCCTCCGAGCTCGTGCACAAAATAGAAGATGATGGAGGGGAGGGGGCGATTGAGTAGCCACGGGTGCGGCCCGGTAAAGGAGAAGGGATCAAGGTCAGGGATAGTTTTAGTGGTCCATAAGAGCTTTCCCGTCACGATATTAGAGAAGATGTCCTCAGACTCGATCGGGAATACTGAGAGAACAAAAGTTAGGGTGGCGAGCAGTATGAGGTGCGCCGCTGTCGAGGGCGAGGAGGTTAGCTGGGGGTGTGCCAGAGGGGTGGTCACGTCAGAGGTAAGCGCATCAGAGGCAAGCGCTGTCTGGTGCTCTCGTTCAAGGCGGCGCTCTCTCTTACGTCGTGCGTTCTTGCCCATAGTGGAGGATCAATCGCGTGTAGCGTTGCATTGTCGTTTGAGGTTCTCGTGAACCCCCTTAGTATGGCACAAGCGACGTCTTCGCGACTATTGAGCAATATCAAAAAACGGTGACGGGGTCATCGGCTCCACAAGGGCATGCATGACAATGTGGATAATTAAGATAGATACGAACGCGGCAGAAACGAATGCCGACTTCGTGTCGTTCTGTGGGGCGTTGGGATTGCGATCGATCATTGCATCGACCCCGATAAAGAGAATGTAAAAACAGTAGGCGAACGCCACTACCTTGAAGTAAAGCAAGGTCGGAAAGATTCCAAGGGCCCATGATAAAAAACCTGGAATCGAGGCGTTCGCGACGAGTGCGAACGCCCGATCAAAAGAGACCGTGCGTTGAAAATGAGGGGCGAGCTTGTGTAGCATCCAGCCATCGATGAAGAGAGAGGTAATCATCATGGAGATCTCAAGCGACTGGTGCGCCAAGGAATAAAAGAGGGGAGCTCTCCACAATCCAAAGAACTCAACATCGACACCAAAAATCATGTGTCCGAGCACGGGTCCGATGACGGCGATGACTGCGAGGGGACCAACGAGGGAGAGCGCGGTAACTCGGGCTGTTGGGGTGTCTCGTGAGATCGTGCCCCAGCAGAGGCGGGGACTGAGCGTTACGAGCTTGATGCGAGCGAGGAGGTTGGGGATACGGACGTTCATCCGGCTCAAAATACTTCAGAATGGGGAGGTGTGGAACGAATTTAGCTGAAAAGTAACGGTGTTTAGTCGTGGTTGTTCCGTTATGAGGTCGTAACAAATTGATCTCACGGAAAAATATCAGGCACTAGGGTCTGTCGTAAGGTAACAAGATTCGACTCATCGCAGCTAAACCATTAAAATTATCAAACGCTTATGCCGATAGTAGAGGTAGCGTGATAGTATAGCCCCTCACGATATGGAACGGATCCTAGTTGCCGCCGCAGCGTTACATCAGACCCCTCTCGCATGGGAAGAGAACCTCGCGAATATTCGCGAGGCGATCCGTCAGGCGCGATCCACAGGTGCGCAACTTCTTTGTCTCCCCGAACTCTGCGTCACCGGCTACGGGTGTGAAGACGCCTTTCATTCTCGAGGTGTCGTTGAAGGCGCGTTGCGGTATGCCACGAAGGTCGCTCAAGACGCCAAGGGGATAATTGTCGCGTTCGGGTTACCACTTTCTGTCGCGGGAACCGTGTACAATGTGGCCGCCCTAGCCGCACATGGAAAAATAGTTGGATTCGTTGGTAAGCAGCATCTCGCGGGAGATGGCGTTCACTATGAGCCTCGTTGGTTTACCCCGTGGCCGCGAGGCGTTCGCTCGTCGGTGGTCGTTGATGGACGAGAGGTGCCAGTAGGAGACCTTGTGTTCCTGATTGACGACCTCACAATCGGGTTCGAGATATGCGAGGACGCATGGGTTGCCGATCGTCCGGGGATACGTCTTGCTCAGCGCGGTGTCGACATTATTCTCAACCTAAGCGCGAGTCACTTCTCATTTGGTAAGAATGAGATACGAAAGCGAATCGCTCTTGAGGGCTCGCGCGCGTTTGGCGTTGGATATGTCTACGCTAATCTTCTGGGATGTGAGGCGGGACGTATCATCTACGATGGTGATACGGTCATGTGTTCACACGGTGAGGTGGTCGCGGAGGGGTTTCGGTTTTCATTCAAAGATGTGGTGGTAACCACGGGTGTGATTGATATCGCTCGCACTCGAGCTGGGCGACGACAGCAGCCGCGTAGTCACCAATCCCTCAAGAACGAGGATCTGCGTATCGAGCTTCCAGGTATCGCGATGAAGCGCACCGTACGAGGCTCGGAGGCGAACGAGCTACCGCCACTTTCGAAACATGAAGAATTTACCCAAGCTGTGACACTCGGACTCTTTGACTACCTGCGTAAGAGTCGAAGCGAGGGGTTTGTGGTCTCTCTCAGTGGTGGTGTCGACTCCAGCGCGGCGAGTTGTCTTGTCGCGTTAATGGTAGAGCGGGCTTGCAAAGAGCTGGGGTTCGCCGGCTTTGGGAAGAAGCTCTCCTACATATCATGGATGAAGGGGGTCAAAAATGAAGCTCAGGTAATGAGAAAGATACTGGGCTGCGCGTACCAGCGCGCGACCAATAGCTCAACGATCACGCATGACGCTGCCGCTGGACTCGCGAAGGAGCTCGGTGCCGATTTCTTTGATATCGATATCTCATCGCTCGTTGAGGGATATGAAAAGCTGATTTCAGAGGCGATGGGCATCACGTTATCCTGGAAGGAGCACGATATCGCCCTTCAAAATATTCAGGCACGCGTTCGTTCTCCTTCGGTGTGGCTGCTCACGAATCTCAGAAAAGCTCTTCTGTTGAGTACAAGCAATCGCAGCGAGGCTGCGGTGGGATACACTACGATGGATGGTGATAGTAGCGGAGGACTGAGCCCCCTTGGCGGTATTGATAAGGCATACCTACGTACGTGGCTTGAGTGGCTTGAAAAAGTGGGGCCTGAAGGGCTTAAGCGATATCCATCTTTGAAATTGGTGAATGTGCAAGCGCCAACTGCTGAGCTCCGTCCACCCAAAGATAAACAAACTGATGAAAAAGACCTCATGCCGTACGAGGTTCTCGACACGATTGAGCGATACGCGATTCGAGATAAGCTCCTGCCTGAGGATGTGCTTGCCCTGATCAAAGAGCGCTACCAAAACCGTTTTACGGAGGGCGAGCTCACCTCATGGGTGTTGCGATTCTTTAAACTGTGGAGCGCCAATCAGTGGAAGCGTGAACGATACGCCCCTTCGTTTCATCTCGACGACGAGAGTCTCGATCCTAAGAGTTGGTGCCGCTTCCCAATACTCTCGGGCGGATATGCCGAGGAGCTGCGCAAGCTCTCCTCGTCACCAAAGAGGCGAAGATGAGTTCCGTTCGAGCTCAGACCACCCGACTAGCGATATACGGTGGGGCGTTCGATCCGATTCATAATGGGCACCTCGTGACTATCGCACAACTGTTGGCGAGTGGTCAGGTTGACGCGGTGGTTGTAGTTCCGAGTGGAGATAGGCCCGATAAACAGATCACGGTAACGGCGACAGATCGTTTGTGGATGACGCGGCTCGCGGTTGAGGAGGCCTTTCCGAGTGACCCGCGGGTCTCTGTTTCAGATCTGCATGCTTCCAGAAAGGTTGGATACGGAACGATAGATCTCGTGGATCACTTCTTGAAACAACCGGGCATCGCCCCATACGTTGTGGTTGGTCAAGAGTTACTGGTAGACCTTCCGTTGTGGAAAGAGGAGGCTCGGCTCCGTTCTGTCGCGCATTTCATAGTGATACCTCGCCCTGGAACTGTGGTAGATGAGCTGCCGAAAGGGATATCCGCCTCGTGGTTGACGGTGCCGTATGAGGCTGGAATTCTCATATCGAGCACCACCATTCGCGATATGCTCGCCCGGGGGCTCTCCTGTGCGGGACTTTTACCCGCCTCCGTGATAGCGTTTTGTCGAAGTCGGGGGCTCTACCGGACCCAACCATGAGCGAAAAAAGAGCTCATGGTAAGCTGCAATCATTTTCAAACTGAGAAGAACAGATGTCGACACCCCTCATCCCACAGATTAGCCCCAAGGAATTAAAGGCCCGCATGGACGCTGGTGAGGATCTCTTCCTTCTTGATGTGCGAGAGCCCCATGAGCGGGATATCTGCAACATCGGTGGCGAGTTCATCCCGAAGGATACGGTGGCTCAACATCTTGATCGGATTCCAAAAGATAAAGAGGTCGTGGTGTACTGCAGAAGTGGTGGACGCAGCGACTGGATCGCGCGGGAGCTCGTTGTGCGGCATGGCTACACCTCGGTATCCAATTTAGCGGGTGGCATGCTTCGGTGGTCGGATGACGTCGACCCTTCGTTCAAGAAGTATTAACCGCGAATGGCGGACCTCTTCCCGCTACGGTCAGCCGCGAGTTGAGCGGGCCTCTCGGCGGGATAAAAGTTAGGATTGTGTTAGATTTTTATTGGATCTGCACCCTCTCTTTGTTACGTTGTTCCAACGCCACACAGTTGACGCCTACCTTAGCGGGTTGCTCTTCTCGGCTCGCTCTTTTCCATCGCTATATGGGCAGCACAAGCTGAGTCCTCATCGGATCTCGGAGAAGGTCTGTTTTGTTGAAACAGATCGTTATCCCGAGTTGCGACGAGGACTCACAATGACCGAAATCAAAAGGTTGTAGTGTAGTAGTTCCCCCTTGAGTGGCGCTCGCGCCTCTGAATGGGGATTACTCACGGTTGGGTTTTCTCCTGTTCGCAAACTACGTAAATAAAATGAGACATATTGTAACGCAATCAACGACGGCAAGAACCGTCGTCACGGAAAAGTCAGCACAGTTTTTCGCAGAACTCGTGCTTGAAGTATTGGACAAGCCCTGCTTTCGGGAAGGTCGAGCGGTGGAATACCGTGATTCCTTCTCCGATGGGGTAGTAAGAATTCGTCGTGACGACGATGGGCGCATTCACTTCAGAACTCCTCGAGTTCCAGAAGCGTCTGTTCGGCTCAGTCCTGCGAGATCAAAAGGACTGCTTTTGAATCGCAACGTTGGGCCCCTCACAGCTTTCCTCGAAAAGAATCCGCTCCTACTGAGCTTTCTTGATGAAGAGAAGTTGAGAAGCGCTCGAATCTAGTCGCTCATGTCTCACAAGTCGTAGTACACGAACCCTTTCTTTGCAAAGGTTAGTGTATTTCGGTCTTGTGAGACTCTTCTTAGATTTTCTGTAACTACTCAGCAAATGCCGCCGCAATAACGTGATCCCCTAGTAAGGGGCGGCAAGAAAGAAGATCCGCCAAAGTCAGCTCATGTAGCGATGAAATTGCGGCGACGATCTGTAAATTCGGTGAGTAGTTGCGTTTTTTCTTTTCATCCAAACGCAAACATTTCAGTCTTCGGATTTATATCCCGGAGGGCTCGTGTCCACACGGGCTGGAAGTGGCACGCCATTTTCATCGCGGATTCCGGCCTGTGAGGACTCTTGCCCTCCGGAATGGCGTTACGGAAATGGTGATGCAAACGCAACCTATGTATCGGTCGCTATTTTCTTCTTGCTGCCACACCCACATCCACCGCATCCACACGGCCTCTTTTTTGGGGCGATGGCGAGCGTTGTTTTCCGTACCACGTACAAGACTGCGACGGCGAGGATAAGGACTGCGATAACGGTTTGAGTCATGCTGCTCGCTCTCCCTACTTTAAAAATAGGCTTCCAAGTTGAAACACGGTGAACGACGCGACGTAGGCGAGCGCTGTCATGTAGCCAAACATTCCAAGGGTCCAGCCCCATGAGCCGGTCTCTCGTTTGCACACGGCGAGGGTGGACATGCACATGCAGGCGAAGACATAGAATACCATCAGGGAGAGCGCGGTGAGGGTAGAGAAAAAGCCCGATTGATTGCGCTCTTGCAGTGTTTTGACGAGACCGGTGTTCTCATCGTCATCATCGCTAATGTTGTAGATGGTGCTCAAGGTTGTGACGAACACCTCTCGAGCTGGAAATGATGAGAGGATAGCTATTCCTATCTCCCAGTTGAATCCGAGCGGTCTGATGGCTGGCTCTATAGCCGTTCCGAGCCGCCCCGCATAGCTTGCTTGAACCGGATTGCCCTGATAGCCAGGCTCCGGCTTTGGATAGGAGGCAAGGAACCACACGATCACGGAGCAGGCGAGAATGATAGTTGTGGCGTTCTTCAGGAACGATGTCACGCTGTCATATACACTTCGAAGAATTATCCTGAGGATTGGCTTTCGAAGTGGTGGCATCTCCATCACGTAGAAGCACGATTCTTTCCATAAGAGACATCTTTTGAGTGCCCACGCGACACCGCACGCTCCCACAACACCAAGAACGTACATGCCGAGCAGGACGAGGCCTTGTAATGATATGAGCCCACCAACGAGGGTCGGTGGAATGAACGCGGCGATGAGTACCGCATAGACCGGAAGTCGAGCGCTACAGCTCATGAGGGGGGCTATCATAATAGTCGCTAATCGGTCTGAGCGAGTTGGAATCGAGCGAGTTGAGAGTATGCCAGGAACCGCGCAGGCGAACGAGCTTAAGAGCGGAATGAACGCTCGGCCCTGAAGGCCAACTTTGCGCATGAAGTTATCGAGGAGGAAGGCGGCGCGGGAGAGATAGCCTGAGTCCTCAAGGAAACCGATGCAGAAGAATAGGATGGCGATCTGCGGAACAAACACGATCACGTTTCCGACGCCGGGAATGATTCCCTCCGCGATGAGACTGGTGAGTATCCCAGGGGGTAGAACTGATGAGGCCCATGCGCTTAATCCATCAACAGCCCCGGAGATAATCTCCATGGGGATTTGGGCCCACAGGAAGATCGCTTGAAAGATGATCCCAAATATTCCGAGCATGATCGGAAGTCCCCAAATCCTGCTCGTTAAAATTCTATCGAGCGGCGTGATCACTGGGATGTCGTCGTTTGAGCTTTGCGAAGTGGTTTTCCGAACTATCGCTCGAATCCAGGCGTAACGAAGGGATCCTATCGTCGTGATGACATGTGCGTCGAGGCTTGCGGGGCCGAGAGGGCTAAGCCCCTCTATCGTATCACGAAGGGGATGGTCTGATGGTATCCAGGCGAGTCTCTTCGATGAGGTCGTGGGAAGTTCGAGCGCTTTTGTTACCGCGCTGAGCAGTGTTGGAAAGCCTGATTTTGTGCGAGCTGTTATCGGAACAACGGGAATATCGAGCGAGCGGGAAAGAAGCTCTCCGTATACTTTAATACCCGCTCTCTCCGCCGCGTCCATCATGTTAAGAGCGAGGACAATCGGGTACCCGGTGTCTATAAGCTCGGAGATGAGGAAGAGGTTTCTCTCGAGATTTGTCGCGTCGACGACGGCGACGACAAGGTCCGGTTTCGAGTTTTCGGCTATCTCCCCCTTAAGGAATTGGGTGACTATCCTTTCATCGATGGACGTTCCAACTAATGCATAGGTGCCAGGGAGGTCCACAATGCGTGCGCAGGAGCCGTGCGGAAGAGGGAGCGATCCCTCTTTGTGCTCTACGGTAACGCCTGGATAGTTAGCTACCTTGTAGCGTGAGCCAGTAAGGCCATTGAAGAGCGTGGTTTTTCCGCAGTTAGGATTTCCGACAAGAGCTATCGATTTAGGGCAATCGTCGTCGGCGGTAGTGTGTATATCTGTCACAACTGGTGAACAGCCTTCCTGTGGGCCGCGACGTTGGTTAACCAGGGTTAGAGGGGTTGTACCTGGATGTGAGCGGCCTCGGCACTGCGAAGTGAAAGCACCGAGCCGAGGAGATGAATGTTAATCGGGGATCCGAAGAACCCACGTTGAGTGACGGTTACTTCCGAACCCGCGACGATACCCATTGAAACGAGCTTGTGGAGAAGTTCAGCTGGGCAGCTCTTAATGGCTGAGATCATGGCTTTTTGCCCAACCCTTACGGAGCTGAGTGCCTTCTCTTCCTTGATGACGCCAGTAGCTGGATTTTCCACTTTATTTTCCATGGGTTATGGTGGGTATCTATTCCAATCCGCCGAGCGATATTCCAGATCGCCCATTTACTCGTATACTCCGCGTTTGTAGTTTATGTCAATTGGTCGCTGTATGAAATGTATGTTTTTAAGGGCAAGGACATGTTTGAGTAGTATAACACACGACCCACGACTCCATTTTTGTGACAGTTCTCTCAGCGGCTCCAACGAAGTTGCCTTGTTCTCCGAAGCCTTGACGGAGGGGGAAGTCAAACTATCGAAATGCGCAGCAGGAAATCATTATTCACCACCCGGCTAGGGCAGGTCATCTCCATCCCGATTGCGCGGGGCCTTACTTGGATCGGTGATTCCCCGTCGGAGCATCGCTACGGTTCGGCCGGCGTCGAAGCCGGCTCGGGCCCACTCAATGGCGATCATGGGTGGGATGCCTTGTTGGATCCATTCAACAGCATTCTCAGGATCGAACCGTGCTCGTCGCCAGTAGGCTGCCAGGGGCGCGCCACGAATTCCGACCGAGGCCCATCGTGCGTAGTCCTGTGGGGTGAAGTTATACGCGTACCAGTACCCAGCGGCGACCGCCGGCACATTCATGTCTAGCCAAGGTTTCGCGGCGTGAGGGGGGATCTCTGCAAGGTCATAAGTAAATTCCCTTGAGTACACATTCAACAGGACCCGAGCATCGTGGGCGTACGCGCGCATACTTGATGGAACGAGACTCGCTTCTACTCGGAGCCTCTCACATAGCTCAGAGGAGTAGGGAGTATCCTGAGAGAAGATATCGACGATCGTATTTGCCGTCTGGAGAAACCCCCGAGCTTCAGGAAGCTCGGCGGCGAATTGTTGCGCGCGGTCTGGCGCGTTCAGCTTCAGAAAAACGTCGTTGAGCGTTTCGATGTAGGAGAGTCGCGCGGAGGCGGATCTAATGATACCGGCTGCGAGTATTTTTGATGATTCACGATCGGCGGCAAGGTCGGGGGCTGTGAGCGCAGTGTCTACGAGTTCAGCGAACCACATGAGATCTCGTTTGAGATCTCTCATCAAGCCCATAGCGTTGATCGCGTCGAAGGTATCGGGCGTTGCCCAGGATGTCGACAAAATGGGCATCCCCTCTTCGAGCTCGGTGAGCCATGCGTCGATCTTATCGAAAGCTTTATGAGCCCCCTCCACGTAATCCTCTTGGAGGAACGCGGCGTTTAATCGAGAGGCGGCGCTCTCGAGCATCACCTGCGAGTAAAATCCCCCTCGCATAAAGGCGAGGAATTCGGCGGTTAGGTGGAGATCTTTATGTAGTGGTGCCATATCGGTCGGTACTAGCCCCTCTTCGTCACTTACGGACGGCGGTTCTACGAAAAAGCATTACTCTCGGGAGCTAAAAAGTATCTTTTCATGTATGGTGACACGGAGAAACCTCTCTATAACGTATTGATACGACCTGGTCGAATAGACGGGCGTGATAGGTCACGTGAGTATGTCACATAACGGGTACCTACAGACGAGCGCGGGAGAGGTGTTTTTCGAATGGCACGGGGCCGAGACGGGAGTTCCGCTGGTGTGCGTGCACGGAGGCCCAGGTTTTACCAGTTATTACTTGGAGCCGCTGACGGATCTCTCGCATGACGTTCCGGTGATTCTCTACGATCAGGCCGGGTGCGGACGCTCCCGGCGCGGGGGCGCTCGCAAGGTGTTCTCGATAGACGGATTTATCTCCGAGCTTGAAGATCTCCGTCGAGGGCTCGCGATAGAGAAGATGAGTCTCCTGGGGCACTCATTCGGCGGTTTGATTATTGGCGAGTACGCGCTTCGTCACCCGGAGCGGGTCAAGAGCCTGATCTTTGCGTGTGTTTCGATCGACATTCCGCGGTGGGTGGCCGATGGCGAGCGGCTTGTTGGGCAACTTCCCCTCATGCAGAGGATGGTGTTGCGGGAGGGGGCGAGGACTGGAGCAACAAACTCTCCGCACTACCTCTCGGCTCTGAGCGCCTACTACAAAAAGCATGTATATGGGTGTGACGATATCCCTGAGAGTATTCGGCGGGCGGAGGCGGAGGCTGATGCGCAAACCTATCAGACGGTGTGGGGGAGTAACGAGTTAGTCGTGAACGGAATAGTGCGAGAGTACAGCCTTTCGCCACGGTTGCCTGAGTTGCGAGCTCCCACGATGTTCATGTGTGGTCGCCTGGATGAGGCGACGCCGGAAGCTCACACCTACTTTGCGTCACGTGTTCCGGGTGCCACGGCGCGGATCCTTGAGCGAAGCGCTCATCATCCCCTTTTTACAGAGCGGGACGAAAGCCTTCGAGTCGTGAGCGAGTTCCTCAAAGCTATTCCTGAAGAAGCCCGAGCGTCACGGTGACCGTTCGCTCGCGGCCATTATTGAGAACCGCCATCTTGAGTTTGTCGCCCGGCTGTTTCTCATCAAGGATGTTTAAAAGGTCATCTCCATCGGTGATCGGCTTGTCGTCAACAGCTAGAATGACGTCCCCTAACTGAATTCTTCCACGACTGTCCCTTCCCAAGGGAGTAAGTCCCGCCTTTTCCGCAGGGGAATTTCGCAGGACGTTGGCGACGATCGCGCCGATGATGCCATTGCCGCGAAGGAGATCGCTCTCAAGCACTTGTATGCCGAGACCGGGCTTTTTCACCACGCCATTCCTAATTAACTGCGGAACGATCCGGTTAATTGTATCGACTGGTACGGCGAAGCCGATTCCGGCGTAGGAGCCAGATGGACTAACGATGGCAGTATTCATGCCGATTAATCTTCCCGCGCTATCAAGGAGCGGACCGCCCGAGTTTCCTGGATTAATAGCGGCGTCTGTTTGAATGACTCCTTGAATAGGTCTATCAGTGACCGATTTAATCTCTCGACCGAGCCCGCTGATCACACCTGTGGTGAGGGTATGGTCAAATCCGAAAGGATTTCCGATGGCGTAGACACGTTGCCCAACGCGCAGGTCTTTTGATGAGCCGATAGCGATTGGTGTGAGGGATGTCCCGGCCGGCTCGATCTTAAGCACCGCGATATCTTTATCCGGCTCAACGCCAACAAGTTTTGCTTCCCATGAGGAGTGGTCTGAGAGGGTAATACGCGCCGCGGAGGCATTCTGAATGACGTGAAAATTCGTTACGATGTAACCACGGTCATCCCAAATAAAACCGGACCCCGCGCCTTGTGGAATCTCAAATACGTTCATGGAGAACGCGTCGCGCTCTACCGCTACACTTGTGATGTAGACGACCGAGGATACCGCGACTTTAAAGAGATCTATCGTGCCTTTCTCCTCTGCGCTTAATTCCCCGCGAGGAGTCACCGCGCGTTGACCTTGTCGCAGTGGCGATGGGTACCATCTCTTCATACCGAGGAACACACCGACTACAAGTGCCGCTCCGATGAGAGCTGAAATGATAGGGATGCGAAGAGATCTCTTCGTGTCATGTGAAATCATGGTAGTACGATGCGATTACTTGAGGGGCTTTTCAAGTGAGGATGCACTAACAGGGTGGTGAAAAATGATTTCCTGCTGCGCATTTCGATAGTTGGACTGTAACTTCGTTGGAGACGCCGAAAAAATCCTCAGCGTATCTCAGTGGATACGCCTCCGGTTTTTTCATCGTCTCCGCCTCGTTTCGTCAAAACTCTCAAAATGCTCACGACAGAACCATTTTTCACCGCCCTGCTAAAAATAGCTCTTTAACGGCGCAAACTGATGTTGTTCCTCACTACATAGTCTTGTGCAGATCGAGCCGAGATAAGACGCGATGAAGCGTGTCATTACGTGGAAAGATTGTCATATCGCGCGTGGTGATCCTGGGTGTCTCTTGGGGTAAGCGGACTCAGGGATATCGCACCTTTCAGCGATCAAACCGCACAACGAGCTTCTCTCTGACATGGCTAACGTGAGGGGCGCGCTATCTCTTCGAAGGGCAGTGCCTACGCGACTGTTCGGTGGTTGCGCGATGTTGTTTCATCACCAGATGTTTCGATGTGAAGCGCACTGCGTATGCTCATACCTGAGCCCGATACATAAGGGCGATATGCATATGCGCGCGATCATAGTGCACGGGCGTCGAGAGTGAGCCTGCGATGCGTCTGAGTATGAGCGCCACAATAAGTCTATTTCTGGGGCCTTTTCGGACATCTCCTCGTTCTCACCGTTTTTGTGGGTATGCGCTGCGCGATGACGAAGATCTTCGGGTGTTGTGGGAATGAGAGCCCCCTTGATCTTGGCTGCTCTAACGGCATTTGAAAAGCAAGAGGTTTTTCGTGGCGGATGAAAATAAAATCAATAAAAATAGATTGTTAGGCGCTTGTCCTTGGTTGATTCTCGTTGAAGGTGGTGGGTGATGCTGCTATAAAAACGCAGTCTCAAAGTCGCGAGTCTTGTTGTTATAAGGTGTTAGGTGTGGCCAAGCATTTTTTTGTCGCACCCAGCATATTTCAGGTAGACAGCAGGTGGGTGTTGCTCATACATATATATTGTAGTTAGTTCCCGGGGTGGCTACTATATATAGTAGTAAGACCCCCAAATACTAATCTTCACATTAGGTAGTATGGCATAGCGATTTTTGAGAACGCCTGTTTAGGCGAACAGGATTCGTGTTGTCTGGAATTGGCTAAGGATTGCGTAGGTAGCGAGGGATAGAGAGGCGTATGACGGTAGCATCGAGTGGCTCAGAAGTAGGCGGAAAGAAGAGTGTTAACGGCATCTTGGCGGGGACAGGCGCTGTTCAAGACGCAAGCGTGCGCACGGTGGATCTCAATTCCATTACGGTCGTAAAGCGGAGTGGATCCCTCGTGCCGTTCCGTAAGGAGCGCATCGCCCGCGCTATTGAACTAGCGTTTCGAGCTACGAAAGGTATCGCTGAGGGGACCCCCCTTCCACAGGAGCTTCTCACGGTAGTTCAGGGCCTTACCGAGCAGGTTGCTCAGGCTGTGGCTCTCGAGGCCGCAAAAGGGGCGTGTGTAACCGTTGAGGGGATTCAGGACCTGGTTGAGGTGAAGCTCGTTAAGGGTGGCTACTTCGATGTTGGCCGCAACTACATCATCTACCGAAACGAGCAGAAGGCTACCCGCGATGACTCGCCTCGTAACATCAAGGTCCTTCGTCGTGACGGCAAGACCCTCGTTCGATTTAATCCAATGAAGATAGCCTCCGCGATTGAGAGCGCTTTCCGCGCTTCGCTCAAGATCGAGGGACAGACCCCAGACGAGACCATCGCGAACGTTAATGTGCTCACCGACAAGGTTGTCGCTCGAGTTGTTGAGCTCTCCGCGGCTGGTACTCAGGTTGATATTGAGCTCATTCAGGATGAGGTTGAGCGTCAGATGATGGCGTCGGGCTTCTACCAGATAGCCAAAGACTTTATCCTCTATCGATCGACTCGCGCCGCTCAACGTGAAGTAGAGGGTGAGACCGAGGAGACAACAGAGGCAGCCGTTGAGGTGGTTCCTGGAACCATCTTTAAGGCGGTAACAAAGGAAGGGACGCAGGTCGACCTCTCAGAGGGAGAACTTCGTAAGCGTATCGTTCACGCCTGTAAGGGCTTGGAGTCTATCGCCTCGAGCGAAGAGGTTCTTCAAGAGTCTGTTCGCAACTTCTACGAAGGTATCAAGCTTGAGGAAGTTGACCAAGCTATCATCATGGCCGCTCGCGCCAAGATCGAGAAGGATCCAGCCTACTCCTATGTAGCAGCTCGATTGCTCCTCGACATCATCTATCGTGAGACGATGGGCGTTGATGCACACAGCTCGAAGATTGAGAAGGCTCATCAGCAATACTTCAGGGACTGCCTCAAGAAGGCGGTTTCGGTAGAGCGTATGGATCCTAAGCTCCTTGAGTTCGATCTCAACAAGCTTGGACAGGCTCTCAAGCTCGATCGAGATTTTGAGTTCCAATACCTTGGACTTCAGACCCTCTACGATCGTTACCTTATCCACCACGAGGATGTTCGCCTTGAGACTCCACAGATCTTCTGGATGCGAGTCGCGATGGGATTGAGCGTCAACGAGGGCGCAGACAAGAACGAGCGAGCCATCGAGTTCTACGATGTACTCTCGCGGTGCGTGTTCACCTCAAGTACTCCAACGCTCTTCAACGCCGGAACGTTGCACCCGCAACTGAGCTCCTGCTACCTCACGACGATCGCCGACGATCTTCAACACATCTTTAAGTGTGTTGCTGACGACGCGCAGCTTTCGAAGTGGGCCGGCGGACTTGGAAACGACTGGACAAATGTACGTGCCACCGGTTCTCGCATTAAGGGAACTAACGGACGTAGCCAGGGAGTTATTCCATTCCTTAAGGTCGCAAATGACACCGCTGTTGCGGTTAACCAGGGCGGCAAGCGTAAGGGCGCTATGTGCGCGTACCTTGAGTCGTGGCACTTGGATATCGAGGACTTCCTTGAGCTCCGTAAGAACACCGGCGACGAGCGGCGTCGTACACACGACATGAATACGGCTAACTGGATTCCAGACCTCTTCATGAAGCGTGTTGCCGCCAACGGATCCTGGACACTTTTCAGCCCAAGCGATGTTCCAGACCTTCACGACCTCTACGGTAAGAAGTTCGAGGAGCGTTACGTTGAGTACGAGAAGAAGGCAGAGCGTGGAGAGCTCAAGCTTCACAAGAAGATTGAGGCCGTGGGTCTGTGGAGAAAGATGCTCAGCATGTTGTTCGAGACAGGCCATCCTTGGATCACGTTCAAGGATCCATCGAACCTTCGCTCGCCACAGGATCATGTAGGCGTAGTGCACAGCTCAAATCTTTGCACAGAGATCTTGCTCAACACATCTCCAGAGGAGACCGCTGTGTGCAACCTCGGTTCTATTAATCTCGTCAAATTCGTCAGCAAAGACGGCCTTGATCGAGCTGGAATCGCGAAGACCGTAAGAACGGCTGTCCGCATGTTGGATAACGTCATCGACATCAACTTTTACCCGACAGCAGAAGCCAAAACTGCTAACCTCCGACACAGACCAATTGGTCTCGGACTCATGGGCTTCCAGGATGCGTTGTACGCTCAACGGATCAGCTACGCGAGTCCAGAGGCTGTGAAGTTTGCAGATGAGAGTATGGAGGCTATCTCGTACTACGCGATTCTCGCTTCAACCGAGCTCGCGCAGGAGAAGGGCGCCTACTCCAGCTACAAGGGATCTAAGTGGGATCGCGGACTGCTTCCGATCGATACGCTAAAGGTCCTTGAGGAGGAGCGAGGAGGTAACCTGGAGGTTGACCGCTCGTCCACACTCGACTGGAAGGTCGTACGTGACGCGGTGAAGAAGAACGGTATGCGCAACAGCAACACCATGGCGATTGCGCCGACAGCGACTATCTCCAACATAACTGGAGTGAGTCAGTCGATTGAGCCGAACTACAAACACCTCTACGCCAAGTCGAACTTGTCCGGAGAGTTTATCGTTCACAACACATTCCTGGTTGATGAGCTCAAGGCTCTTGACCTCTGGGATGAGGACATGATCGATGACTTGAAGTATTTCGATGGGTCCATTCAAGAGATTGAGAGGATTCCTGAAGATCTTCGGAAGATCTACCTCACAGCGTTCGAGATCGAGCCTGAGTGGTTGATCGAGTGTGGTAGCCGCCGACAGAAGTGGATCGACATGGGACAGTCGCTCAACCTTTACATGGCTCAACCGAGCGGTAAGAAGTTGAATGACATGTACATGCAAGCGTGGACGAAGGGACTTAAGACCACCTACTACCTCCGCTCGCTTGGGGCTACACAGATTGAGAAGTCGACGACAGACATCAACCGTCGAGGTTTGCAGCCTCGTTGGATGAAGAACAAGTCGGCATCAAGTGAGGTTGTTGTTGAGCGCAAACCTGTTGCCGAGACCGCCGCTAAAGCGGAGGTTCCAAAGGTGTGCGGACTTGATGGTGATTGTGAGAGCTGTCAGTAGAATTTTTAGGTTAATACTGTAAGGAGAAGGGATATGCTTACATTTGATGATTCAGATACAACAGGAAGCTCGAGTTCGGCTAACGATGACGGCAACGAAACCTCGAAGCGCGTAAAGGTAGCCGACAAGCGCCTCATCAACTGCAGTACGGTTGACGTTAATCAGCTCATGCCGCTCAAGTACAAGTGGGCGTGGGAGCATTACCTCAACGGATGTGCGAATAACTGGCTCCCAACGGAGGTGCCGATGGGTAAGGACATCGAGCTCTGGAAGTCGGATCGCCTCAGTAACGATGAGCGTCGCGTTATCATGCGGAACCTTGGCTTCTTCAGCACTGCTGAGAGCTTGGTTGGAAATAACATCTCGCTCGCCATCTTTAAGCATGTGACGAACCCAGAGTGCCGCCAGTTTCTCCTACGCCAAGCGTTTGAAGAAGCTGTTCACAACCACACCTTCCACTACATCGTTGAGTCGCTCTCGCTTGATCAGGGCGAAGTGTTCAACATGTACAACGAGGTGAACTCAATCCACGCAAAAGATAGCTTCGAGATGAAGTTGACCGAGGAGATCCTCAAGCCGAACTTCACGACGGAAAGCCCAGAAGGTGCTCAAAAATTCCTTGAGAACCTTATTGGCTACTACGTGATCATGGAGGGAATCTTCTTTTACAGCGGATTCGTGATGATCCTCTCGTTCCACCGTCAGAACAAGATGACCGGCATCGGAGAGCAGTTCCAGTACATCTTGCGTGATGAGTCGATTCACCTCAACTTCGGTATCGATCTCATCAACACGATCAAGGCTGAGAACCCAGGACTTTGGACTGAGGAGTTCCAGGCGCATATCGTAGATAAGATCCGTCAGGCTGTAGAGCTTGAGTACAACTACGCTGTGGATTGTCTCCCACGAGGAATTCTTGGTCTTACAGCTCCGATGTTCCGCGACTACGTCCAGTACATCGCTGACCGTCGTCTCGAGCGAATTGGACTGAAGCCTCAGTACGGCTCGAAGAACCCATTCCCATGGATGAGCGAGACGATTGATTTGGGTAAGGAGAAGAACTTCTTCGAGACCCGAGTTACTGAGTACCAGACCGCTGGCGCTCTTAACTGGTAAGACGATACGGGCCTTCAGGGGTCGGTGAAGCCGTCGCGGAGAACCGCGGCGGCTTTTTTATGATATATTCTTCGCGCTACCCCGCAGTAGAGATGGAGGTATATCCTCTCGCAAACGTTAACGCGGAGAAGGAGTGGACATGACGGTGCAAGCGCGAGCTGACGAGCGTGCGCAGCTCACATCATTTTTGGTGTTTCTCAAGGGAAATAAAAGCGCGCAAGAGCTTCTTCCGTCGCTACGTGTCCTCTCGCGAGGTATCTTTGTAGATGAGCGCGCTATCTCTACTCTTGTGGCGCACTACCAAGCGTGGCTTGAGAAAGAGAGTCACGGCGACGTGCACAAGTCCCCCGAGAAAAGCTTCCAGTGGCTGTTCGAGGGGCGAGAGCCGATCAAGCACTATCTCGTTGAGGGGAAGAACGTGATGGTCGGATTTGTGGTGCCGGTCCAGATCGTCAATCCTCAGCAATATGGTCTGCCATTTTACCTGGGCTCCCTTCTCTCGGCTGAAACGTATCTTCACCCTTCGGACCCAAGCCTCTCGAAGATAGCAAAAGTAGAGACGCGTCAGGGAAGAGCGGGATTAGAGTTCCATATTTCAACTCGTGGAGGCGTTCTGGTCCTTCAGGAGAAGGTCATTCGGGACTTCTCTCTTCTCATCAAGGAGTCGCGATTTGTGGAGCGACGGTATCCTGAGGCGCGGCGAACCCTCGCGGGCGCGTTGCAGTTGCTGACCGCTCTCGTCCGGCGATCTCGACGCATACCCCGAACCTTTCCGATTGTTGTGCCCAATGATGTTAAAAGCTCCAAGACAAAGGGCATTCGTATGGCTGGCACCTTCATGTTCATCGAGGAGCGGGGTGCTATACAGCGATCGATTGAAATGAGTGGACGTAATTTGAGTGGGTTCTTACGAGCGGAGCTTCGTGGCGCGCCTCGCGAGCAATTGGGTTCTTTTAAACTAACACCGCAGCACCGCGATCTGATGGGGTTCTATGAAGTTTTTGGTAAGCGTAAGTCGGTGCATGCCCGTGCATTCGCTGAGTTCGAGGAGGGGGTGCGGCGGACCCGGGATGCGCGGGAACGGTTTCAAGGATTCTTTACGGCCGCAGAGTGTTTTGAAAAGTTCTCGCAGTGGTATCAGCTATCACAGCCGATTGAGTTGCATAAGATAAAGAGCTCAGTCGAGCGATTCGGAGTAAAAGGCGAGCGCTACCACCTCTACGGAGGATGGATATTCGCCCTCGACCGTTCGCACACTCTGACGCGGTGTTTTGGTCGCCATATTCGAATGCCGGGGCATCGAAAGGGAGCGTCCTAGCAGGGTGGTGAGGACATCGCTCGAAAGGGCCCTTGCGGCGGCATCCTACGATTTGTTTGTTGTGGCCGTTTTGAGCTCTACCTTCGTAGCGCTCCTTAGTTGAGAGAGTTTCTCTTGGAGCGCCTTGTCGTGCGCCCCAGCCATGACCTGATAACGAACTTTATCCTTGGCCTTCTCAAAGGTTGGAGGTTGGCTCTGTTGGTGCTGCTCAACTTTGATCAGGTGATATCCATATTGAGTTTTAACCGGCTCACTCACCTCTCCAACTTTGAGGTCGAACGCGGCCTTCTCGAACTCAGGCACCATCATGCCATGCTGGAAGGTGCCGAGATTTCCGCCATCTACCTTTGATGCGGTGTCATCTGAGGTTTCCGCGGCAATCTTGCCAAAATCGGCGTTAGGCGCTGATACTTGTTGCTTTATTCCCTTAATCTTGTCGAGCGCTTTCTGTTGCTCCGCCGGCGGGGCATCGGATTTCACGAGCACTAGGATATGACGCGCGGATACCGTCTCCGGTTCAGCGTACAGATTTGGGTTGGCAGCGAATGCTGATTTCAGCTCTTCGTCCGACACGGTAACGTTTGCTAGAAGGTCCTTCTCGATGAACTTCTCGATAGCGAGGCGCTCGTTCATATCAGCTATAAAATCATCCCATGGGGTGCCGTAACTCTTTAAGATCGGCTCCAAGACCGCTCGGCCCCCCTGCTCTTGGATGATCGTATCGACCTCCTTCTTAATCTCTGCCGATTTATAGCTTGGTGACCCTTGCGCAGCTTTGAGGAGGAGCTCTTTGTCGATCAAGCTGGTCAGAACGGACTCGCGAAGCTCCGCGAGCTCGGCTGGTTGCCCCTTGAGCGCATCCACGGCTGCTCGAAGGTCAGGGCGGATAAGCTGTCGATTGAGCTCGTCCTCAGTGATGGAGTGCTGCCCGACGACCGCAAGCACTGTTGAGCCGGCGATTGGGGATGACGGCGCCTTCTGCTGAGGGGGTGTGTCAGCCTGCACCATGGTTTCCGGCACCATGGTCGCCGAGGTAAACAATGTGAAGATTGCGAGTAAGGAGAGCTTTTTCATAGAACATCCTTGAGTAGGGTGGCACTGAGAGAGTAGTTTCCAAAGAGGCCTCAATCAAGGTTTAATCGTAGAGAAAAGTTAGGAACGGGATAACAGCCCATGGGTGCGGGTAGTCATGTGAGGATTGGGTGAGTCTAGGGGATTTTTTCAAGTCGCTGCGCAAGGAATATGAGCAGGGAGCACTGCTCGAGGAGTCCGTGTCCGCTGACCCGACCCACCAGTTTCGAGCTTGGTTTGACGCCGCCGTGGCCGCGGAAAGAGGGGAGCCAAACGCATGCGCGCTCGCGACCGTTGGGAGGGATCTACAACCATCCGTTCGCATGGTTTTGCTCAAGTCCTTCGATGAACGTGGCTTCGTCGTGTATACGAACTACCGCAGCACAAAGGGACGTCAGATAGAGGAAAATCCCCTTGTCTCCCTCCTCTTCTATTGGCCGTCGTTGGAACGACAGGTCCGCGTTGAGGGGCGCAGCGAGCGAGTGCCCCCAAGCGAGGCAGACCTCTATTTTGCCTCGCGACCTAAAGGCTCCCAACTTGGAGCTGCTGTATCAAAGCAGAGCGAGGTCGCCGAATCTCGTCACGTCATCGATGACGCGTACGTCGAGCTTGAGCGAAATGTCGGAGAAGGAGGCGTTGCTCGGCCGGATCACTGGGGCGGGTATAGGATTGTTCCACATCTGTTCGAGTTTTGGCAGGGCAGGGAGAGTCGCCTTCACGATCGTCTCCGGTATGTGCAACGTGACGGCGCCTGGGAGATCGCTCGATTATGGCCATAGCAGACCAACCGCATATCCTTTTGTTGGGAGGGGGGTACACCCTCCATCGTGTCGCGGAGTTGCTTCCGTCCGAGAGCTTCGTGATGACCTCGCGCAGCGCCCAAACCTGTGCCACATGGAGAGCACGGGGATGGAACGCGCATCAGGTTGACCTTGAGAATCTCGAGAGTCTCGTCAGCTTGTTGAAGACCTATCCGCAACTTCGGCAGGTCGTCGACAGTGTCCCTCCGCTTCGTGGTGCTGGCGACCCAGCCGGCGGAGTGAGGAATTGTATCTCGGTGCTCAAAGATACGCAGGTCGAAAGAATTATATACCTGAGTACTACTGGGGTATTTGGAGTTCGTGATGGTTCTGTTGTGCGTGAGGATACGCCGCCCGCGCCATGGAACGTCCAAGGACAGGCAAGGCTTACCTCAGAAGAGGTATATCGAGAGAGCGGTATCCCGTTATGCGCGTTGCGTTTACCCGCTATCTATGGGTTCGATCGTGGACTTCTCTTCTCGATTCGCCACGGAACCTATCGAATGGTCGGAGATGGCGGATCCTGGTCTAACCGAATTCATGTCGAGGACTTGGCGCGCGTGATCGTCGCAGCACTCAGCGCTCGGGTCCTACCGCCGGTCCTGTGTGTGTCGGATGATGAACCGGCGCAATCTATCGATATTGTGAGGTACATATGCGAGCGGGAGGGTCTTCCCATGCCAGGTTCTGTCTCAGCCGATGACGTGCTCAAAGCGGGTGCATTCACCATGCTCTCGAATCAACGGGTGCGAAACGATCTCATGAAGCAGGTTCTGGGCATCAGCTTGCTCTATCCCACCTACCGAGAGGGATTCTATCCGCCCGCAACGAGGTAACGTATGTCTCAATCATCGTATGAAGATATGCCGTATGCTACCTTCGCGCTCCGTGCCGCGGATCCGAATAGACTAGCGGCTATCGCCCGGTTGCATGGCGTCTCGGTTGCCTCTCCAGCAGAAGCCTCGGTGCTCGAGATAGGGTGTGGTACGGGAACCAATCTCATTCATCTCGCAGAGCTGTATCCAAAGAGCCGGTGCGTAGGTATCGACATCTCAGAGAGGCATATCTCTGAAGGTCACAAGATAGCGGCCGGAAGCGGATGTACGAATGTAGAGTTACGGTGTGGCGACATTAGGAACGCCGCTCTCGGACACGGAGAGTTCGATTACATCATCTGCCACGGGGTGTTTTCATGGGTAGCGCCGAGTGTCAGACATGAGCTCTTGAGCGCTATCTCCTCCTCGTTGAGTGATAACGGGGTCGCGTTCCTGAGCTACAATGTCCTTCCAGGATGGAGGCAACGGGGGGTTCTCCGAGATATCATGCAAACCGGTGCCGCGCATCGAGCGGTCACAACCAGAGATGATTCTCCAGAGAATCGTCTCGACGGAGCCATGGAGTTGTTGCGACTTGTAGCCGAGAAACGAAGCGGGGATGGCGATCTGTACGGAGGGTATATTCGTCAGGGATTGGAGCGATTTCAGAGCTCTCATCCCTCGTACCTCTTTCACGAGTATCTTGAGGAGTACAACGAGCCCTTTCTGTTCACCACCTTCATGCACGGCGCTGAATTACATGGGTTGCAGTTCCTTGCGGAGGCTAACCCCGCCATGATGTCGGTAGATGATTTGGGCGAGAAGATCGTTTCGTACCTCGATACCCTCGGCAATGACATCGTCACCCGCGAGCAGTGTATTGATGTTTTTCGCAATCGAATGTTTCGAGAGAGCATGTTGTGCAAGAGCTCGCATGAACTCAAGCGCGATCTGAAAGCGAGCGTCTTCACCTCGCTTCACTTCGTCTCGGATCTGCGCAGGAGCGGTGAGGAAGGGAACGATGCGATGTTCACAGAGGTTGTTACGGACCGAGTGGTGCGGACGCCGAAGGATGAGCACTCGGTTTTGTTAAGCATCATTGGTGAAGTGGGATACGCGGGGATCTCATTCACGGATCTCAGAGCTAGATTTACGGAGGTGGTTTCGGGACGATACGATGAGCGGGCGATTATGCACGGTCTTGTTCGTTTGTGGCGATGGGGGCTACTTGATGTAGCTCTCGAGCGTGCTCCCATTCGCTCTGAGGTGGGTGATAAGGCCCGAGTCTCTCGTCTCGCGCGATATCAGGCATCCCATGGCGAGCGATCTGTCACCGCATTGCAGCACCGGTCGTGCGAGTTGCAACCTGTCGAGCGATCTATCGTGCTCGCCTCTGATGGAACCCGACAGTTTCAAGATCTTGTGGCGGGCGATCCTCAGAACGAAGCGGCTCTTCGGCGTTTGCTTGCTCTAGGATTCTTTTATGACTAGCGGGGGGAATCGCTCGGCCCCGGACGTTTGAGCTGCATGATAACACCGATAGCCACCGTCATCAGTGCCATGAACGCCCATTCATAGACGTACCCTAAATGAATGTCCGGCGGTGGCGTGATGTCATAGGTAGGGATCGGGTATCGCAAATTGGGAGAGTCCATCCCGAAGTTTTCAACTGACTTCTGTCCAGTGAGCATAAGGACGTCGTTACGACCTGCACTGCCCTCTCGAACGATCTTTGAGGCGAGGAGTGGATCGTTGGGATCCTGCATGACTTCGATGTAGATAGGGAGCACCTCATACGGAAGCTGCTTCCTAATCTGAGGAATGTTGACCCGTAGCCATTGGTCAACCCACGGCTTGCCCTCTCCGGTGGGGGGATCGTTTGGGGCCATAAACTTGGGCGACATGGAGTTTTTAACCAAACCGTAGAGCTCCACCCGTTGAGGCTCTTGGTACTGAGATCTCTTCTCTTTCGACTCCCTTCCGAGTGGAATGAAGCCCCGATCCACTAAGAGATAAGAGTTTGAGTTGTCGACCTTGAGCGGTGTGATCGCATGTACACCAGCTCGCCCTTCAAGATTTCGGTTTCTGAGGAGCATCTCATGCTCAAAATCGTAGGTTCCGGAGACCTTAATCCTTCGAAAGGTGAGCCGATCCCACTGAGGAGAGGTTGTGAGGAGGTCGGCTAAGGCGATTGGTTCAAGGGTGAGCGTTTCGTGGAGATGATCTATGAGATCTTGTTTTTGAAGGTGTCGCCCCCATTGCCACACAGAGGCGCATACCATTCCTATGGCGAGCGCGCCGGTCACCACGGTCACTTTGAGTGAAAAACGAAACTTCATCCTAGTATTCTACCGTTCATACTGGTGGGTGAACAGCCTACGTCCTCCAAGAACTATCGTCAGGCGAGGTGGTGGTTGAGGGGGGTAAGGGTGGTGTTAGCAGGGTGGTGAAAAATGATTTCCTGTTGCGCATTTCGATAGGTTGCCTCCAACCTCGTTGGAGCCAACGAAAAAATCCTCAACGTATCTCAGTGGATACGCCTCCGGCTTTTCCGTCGTCTCCGCCTCGTTTCGCCGAAACCCTCAAAATGCTCACGACGGAGCCATTTTTCACCACCCTGCTAGGAGCGCCCGAGTCACCGCCGCACTGCCGTGGAAGGAGAAAAAGTTTGCAACAAGTTGAAAAAACTACCCATTTCCTCTGTGACCTGATGCGCCGAGAGTGCTATTGTTAGGCCCCATAGTTTCGCGCCAGTCGAGGTGCTGAGGAGGAAGTTGACGATGTTTATTCTCGGGATAGGTGCCGCACATCCTGATGTCGATATCACAGATGAGGTTCTCTCGTCGCTGGGTATCCATCCGACCGAGCACGATGCCGATGCTCTCGCTCGCTTCGGGGTTCGCTCGCGGCGTGCTTCTCTTCCTCTTGAATACATCAAAAATACCAAGAACTCAGAGGTGCTTGATGGTAGGCCCGTCGCGGTAGCGACCCCGACGACCCTCGCGGTGACAGCCGCTCGACAGGCACTTGAGCGTGCGGGAATCACACCTGAGCAGCTTGGGCTTATCATCGCCGACACTGCTACGCCGTATCAAACGTGCCCCTCAGAGGCGCAACGGGTGGGAGGCGCTCTTGGTATTAAGATCCCCGCGTACGATGTTGTAGCGGGAAGCTCTTCGTTAGCACTCTTTTTTAATATGTTGTGTTCCTGGAAGCCGGAGCGAGTGCCTGATTACGTTTTGTGTATTTCCACCAACACCTTTTCGCAGCACGTGGCGTATCGAGGCGAATCCGCTTTGGCTGCCCATCTTTATGGAGACGCCGCGTCGGCGGTTGTGATATCGCCCCGACATGTCGGAAGGCTCGAAATCACTCAGTCCTTCCTTGAGGGAGCTTCGAATCGTTCGGCGAGCTCGCTCGTTGAGCGTCACGTCTCATGCCCAACAGAGGGGATTCTTTCGAGGAGTGAAGTTCTTGATGTGCTCACTCGCACGCTCGGTCGGCTCGTTCCCTCGTCGTCTCTGGGGGCGAAGTCTCTTCGGTACGTGGTGGGTCCGCAGCTCTACGCGGGTGAATTCGGTGAGTATGAGAAGGAGCTTGGTCTCTCGGGTGGCGCGATGGTTTCGGGGACTCGAGATGTTGGATACGCGCTTGGCGCGAGCTCTGGTGTGGCGTTGTCCTCTCTGTGGGATTCCGTGCGAGCGGGCGACGCTATCGCGGTGCTTCACGCCGGTGACGGCGCCTGGGGCGGAAGTGTGGTGGTAGCTTCGGAGTAGGCGAGGGAGATATGCTGCATATTTTGGGCATGGGGGCATGCCACCCAGACACAGTAGTGGATAACAAGTTCCTTGAGGATTTGGATATTGGCACGAACGCTCAGTGGATCGAGGAGAAGATCGGTGTTCTGACCCGAGTTACAACGCTCACCCTCGACTACATCAAGACCACGCGCAATCAGGATCCTCGAATGGCGTATGAGGTCGCGTCGATGACCCCTGAAGATATGGGTGTTAAGGCGGCTGAGGAGGCTCTTAAGAAAACGGGAATCACCGCGCAGCAGGTTGGCATGGTGATCGTTAACTGTTGCACCCCTCGGAAGACCGTTCCGAGTGAGGCCGTGCGAATCGCCGAGCGACTTGGGTGTTCAGGTCAAGCGTTTGATGTCTACACAGCGTGTCCCGCGTTCGCCCTTCATATCGATTTCCTCGGTAACTACCGAGAAGAGAAGTTGCCTGAGTTTATTCTCTGCATTTCGACCGCGGCGATGACTCAGCACGTAAACTACAACGATCGCTCCGATGGTGCGATTTGGGGAGACGGCGCCGCGGCGTGGGTTGTCTCGCCGGTTCATAAGGGTCGTCTCGAGATGGTCGACTCAAAGTACACAGCGGATCCAAGTCGTTGTGAGGCAGTGGTTGTCGATACCTTCCGACACTTTCGACAGGACGGACGCGCGGTTCGAGATTTCTCAGTGCGTCAGACCGTTCGTTTGATAAAGGCGGTTGAGACCACCTATCCGATCGATTGGAATCGAGATGTGTTCATCGGTCATCAAGCTAACCGAACGATGCTTGAGCAGATCACGAATAATAGGGAGATTCCCCCTAGTAATCATTGGCACAACGTAACCTATTTAGGTAATCAGGCGGGCGCCGGCGCTCCGGCGGTGTTGAGTGGGCACTGGGAGCAGATTCAACCGGGACAGCATATCGTTGTCGCGGTGGTAGGAGCTGGATTGAGTTGGGGCTCCATCCTCATGCGGGCGGTATAGCCTGCAAACGAGACCATTTCTCGTTGTTATGTGGCCTTGCATAGAAAGTTCTCGAGCTCGACCTCATCTCTGATCGGGATGTGATTTTGGGCGACGTGTGTAAGCTGCGGGTTTACCTGCGATAGCGGTTAGCTGTCCGAAGGTAGTATCGATATCTTGCTAGGCCGCGCCGCTCGTCTTTTGCGCTTGGGCCTCCCTCCGGAGGTCTCCGAGAAGGATTCCAAGGAGTATCCAGACAATAATCATCACCTCGCTATCACCGAAGTTGTACTCAACAAGGCCGGCCGTTTGCCACGAGATGACCGCGCATCCTATCGCGACGTGAAGTCCGGAAAGGGGACGGCGGAACGACACTCGAAGTACCGCGAGGATGAACCACACAAATATCGTCGCTGTTACGATGCCGCTCTCAGCAGTGATGTTGATTAAGTTGTTGTGAAAATGTTTAAGTTCGGGCGGAATCTCAAGAGAGAACTGCCGCATGATGCCGCTGTTGTGGTACCCGATTCCAAGTGGGTACTGCGCGATGAGCTCCCCACCGATTCGCCAAATAGTGCTCCGTCCCCCAGAGATGGTGAAGTGGTCGTACGAAACCGCAAGCCTCTCTCGAATGGGTGGGACGGCAATGGCTGTGACGCAGGCGGCGGCTACTATGAAGGCGAGAAATTTGCGCGCGAAGAGAAAGCAGAGAACTCCGATTCCCAGGACAACACCGAGCCACGGACCTCGTTTAAGGTTCAACAAAAGGGCAGATAGCAGAAGCGGTAGGTAGAGGGTGGAGAAGGTGATGAGCCCTCGAGCCTCGGGTGTTTTTGGGGCGGCGGCTTTAAGAATGAGCAGTCCTAGCATCCCTCCGCCCACCCACAAGCCAAAAAGGGTTGCTGAGTCGATGTTGATATCACGGCGAAAACCGATTGAGCAGAGCATCATAAGTGCGAGCGCGCCACAGGTAGCGGCAGCTCGTGGAGTCGCTGCAGGCATGGTGCCACGTGCCCGTAAGAACTTCTGCCACGTCAGACCAAGGCAGATGAGAACTGAGAGCGCGAGTTGCCCCGACTCCGTAACGCTTCCGAGAAAGAGGCTGGGAACGCCGGGAAACGAGGAGCTTATGACGGTATGCGCGGCGGCTATGGCTTGGCCGGTCACCAGCGCGAGGGGAACGAAGTAGGAGTTGCCGTAGTCTCTGAAGGCAAACATCGTGAGGGTAAAGAAGAGAAGAGAGAGGAGGGGCGACACGCTGCGTATGAGGTCGATACCGGTTACCGCGGAAAGGGTAGTGGAGAGAAGGAGGAACGCGACAGGGACCGTTATGGAGCGTTCAAGCTGACAGCCTCGTAAGAAGCCGTACCGCCATGAACTGGATAGCAGCCATCCGATAATGAGGGGAATAAGGACGATATAGGTGAGGGAGAGTTTGAGGGGGATGAGGAGCGCGACCAGTATGCATCCAAGACGGAGCGCCTTGGCGCAGGGGGGTGGAGACACCTCCTTCGAGCCATCGGTTTGGAGCCATTCCGCTTTGGAGGTGCTAGACATGCGTTCCTAGTTCGCAAAAATATGACGTCGCTCCGCATGCGATCTGTGCGCGCGTGGATCTCAACGTATGGTCCAAGCGGACCAAGCTAAGAAGCGCGGAGTGTCGTGGATTTACTGCGGTGCCGTCGCGAGGTCATCAACCTCACCCTCTCCCTCAGTTCCCTGCTCAGCGTTCTGGCCTTGCTCGCGAATTATTCGAGCAAGTTCAACCGAATTAGGATTGTTGTTCTCCGCCTGTTTGCGGTCCGCCAGTGCTAGGATCTCATCGTCGATGTTAACGTGATCGCCGGCGTCCCTGAGAAGACCTCTGTCCGCTTCAGGATTTGGTGAGTTCTCGAGCTCGTCAAACACGGCTTGAACTCCTGGAAGGCCAGCGTTCAATAGAGCCTTTACGCCAAGGTGGGAGCCTGGAAGTCGTTCGCGCACAAACTCTTGATACGCGGGAATCGCGTCTTCGTCGGGGATTACCTCTCCGATGCCGATGCCTTGCGCGTAGTAGAGATCGGGATCTCCTTTCTCTTTCGCGTCCCGGATGAGGAGCTCGGCGGCCTGCTTTGTTCCTTGATTGGTGACGGCCGCCACGGAAGCCTCCCGGAGGGTGTCGTTGGTTGAATTAATCTGTTCGCCGAGAAGGGTGACGATATCCTCACGACCAAGACTTAACTCAAGCGCCTCGGCGTAGAGGTCAGCGGCGTCATTGGAGGGGGCATTTTTAACGGCGTCGATCAGAGCCTGAACGTTTTCGGGTCTTCCGCTGATGGCGAGCAGTTCAGCTAGGTAAGCGCGTTGCTCTTGCGGGGTATTCTGATTTGTCGCGAGGTCTCGTACGGAGGTGTAGAACTCAGCGCACCACGAGCAATTCGGGTCCGGAAGGGTAAATTGCTCTAATATTGAGTCGTCGTAATCCTTGGCTCCTTTGAGAACTGCTGCGAGGGCTTCGTCAGCGGAGGAATACGCGTCTGGCGCAGGCTTGATCTGCTCCTCTGGCTCCTCGTCGTTGCCGGTGACGGGGGCGGTCTCAGTAGTAGCCTGAGTGTTCATTGCTGTACGCGACACTGGCTCTGTCTTTTGGGGCGGTTGCTGTGAGTTGGTAGAGGAGGCGGTTGTGGTCTCGGTGGGCGTGGTTCGAGATCCAAAGAATGTATACGCGGCTACGGAAGCGACGATTATAAGCACAACGATCAGGAGAGGAGATAGCTTCTTCATGCTTTATGTTTCCTTTGGTACTTCGGGCCAATGCTCGCGGTGAATGCGGCACTCGCCGGGTATGTCCACGTGACCCCTAAGCTTTGTGGGCTCGAAGGTCATGAGAACGGAACGTTATCGGGCAAGTATGTTAGAGTGAGACGCACAAGCATTCAAATAATTTACATAAATGTCCGTGACCCTCAGTTATAGAGTAAGCAGGTAGGGTAGGGAAAGGTGCTTTGTGTGGGCGAACACTTCTAGGACCCTGTGATGGTTAGATATTATGTAACTACTCAGCAACTGCCGCCGCAATAACGTGAGCCCCTAGCAGGGTGGTGGAAAATGGTTCCGTCGTGAGCATTTTGAGGGTTTCGGCGAAACGAGGCGGAGACGACGAAAAAACCGGAGACGTATCCACTGCGATACGTTGAGGATTTTTTCGTTGGCTGCAACGAAGTTGCAGTCAAACCATCGAAAGGCGCAACAGGAAATCATTTTTCACCACCCTGCTAGAGGGGCGGCTTTGCGGAGCAAAGCGGGGTGGAGATACTAACTACTCACCTAAAACAGGCACCCCCGACTAGGGGGGCAAGAAAGAAGGTCCGCCAAAGTCAGCTCAGGTAGCGATGAAATTGCGGCGACGATCTTTAAATTCGGTGAGTAGTTACGATATTTTAAGGGGCATGCGTGACGCTCCGGTAACTTCCGCTCTGCCCCTCGTCGAGGGCGCGCCCAGCCCCGAGAAAGGTTATTTCCTTATTGAGAATAGGTGGTTAGGGCGGCCCGCCAGACTACATCGGCCTAAAATCGGTCTTTGGTGTGATACTGGTCACGAAGTGTACCAAGATCGCGATCGCGAGCTCTACGTCTCGGTAGGCGCACACCTCTGCTTGGGTATGCATATACCGATTCGGGATGCCGATCGCTGCTGCGGCAACACCGCCTCTCGCCACCTGAATGGTGTTGGCATCGTTACCAAGGGGGCGGGTAGTTGGCGCTATCTGGAAGGCGCTCTTCGTCTTTTTAGCGGAGTCTCGAAGCATTCGCTCAACGACAGGATTGATATTTGGCCCTGCGGCTATTGTGGGTCCGGCTCCAAGTTTGCACGGGGTAGCCTTCGCGTTTTCATTCCCGGGATTATCGGTGGCGTGTGTAACATCGATAGCGATACCGACCTCCGGATTGATGCCGTAGGCTGAGGTTTGCGCTCCACGAAGTCCGACCTCCTCCTGCACGGTGCTTACGGCATATAACCCGACGTTGAGTTTTTTCTTCGAGCAGAGGCGTAAGACCTCCATGGCGACGAAGAGTCCCACTTTATCGTCAAGTCCTGGTGCTGAGATGAGGCCATTTCCGAGATCGAGCACGGAGAGATGAAATGTGGCGACATCGCCTATTTTAACCCGTTTTTCGGCGTCTTTTTTGTCTTTGGCTCCAATGTCGATCCAGATTCGCTCGATATCGTTCTTGGTTTTGTCCCGTTCATCGCCGCTCTGCGCGTGAATTGGTTTGCGTCCGATAACACCTTCGATCGGCCCCCTCTCGGTGTGAACGGTCACTCGAGCTGCATGGAGTACTCCAACGTCTATTCCTCCGAGCGCCGAAACGTAGAGGTACCCGTCGCTTGAGATGTGCCGAACCATGAGAGCGATCTGATCGCAGTGCCCGGCTAGCATCACCTTGCGTGGAGCCTTGGGATTGAGGGCACAGATCACATTTCCGTGGAGATCGGTTTCGATAGAGTCGGCATACGCTTTCATGCGTTGTCGAACCAGCCGTTGGACCGGCTGCTCGTGTCCGGTAGGCGAGGGGGTGAGAAGGAGCGAGTGGAGAAAGTCTTTTGAATCCATCTTTTGAAAACCTTTCTAGGGTTGGGTGCTGCTTAGCATGGTGGTGAAAAATGGTTCCGTCGAAAGACGCAACAGGAAATCATTTTTCACCACCATGCTAGTACGATGATGCTTTGGGGGTTCTCGATGCGCCACTCCTCTCTTTTTCCTAGTGGTCTTAGGGGGATATATGGATTAGAACTCGTATCCATATCGTGGCATCGTTTCATCTCATGACTTCAACCTCAGTTTACACATCTCTTCAGCTTCAGGATAACGTACTCATCACCAATCTCGAGCGCCGTCTTAAACGGCGTCAGCGGGTGGGGGAGTGGCGAAACCTCGCCCTGTTTCGAAACCGATCGCTCTGCGCCAGTGAGGTGGGGCTCACGAAAGTCCGGCGGCGATTGGAGAGCGCGGGTGCTTTTGATATCCGACTTGAGCGGGCTCGCTGGAGGGATGTGGATGGAGAGCGTCGGACCTTCACCCTCGCCCGAGCGGCCTCAACTGATATGTGGCCGATGGGTACCCACTACTGGGTCCGCGATAACGCGATAATTGGGGCTCGGTACCTCCTTGCTCGTGACGCGACGCGGAGGAAAGAAGGTAAAGAGCTTCTCCTTTCGGCGCTCACCTTCATGTCTTCAAAGGCGCAACTGGCTCGATTCGAGGGGATTCTGAGGTCGTCCTCACCGAAATTTCATCGCGACCCCGCGAATTGGCCCTACATCTTCGCCGCTGTAGGCGACAATCTTAACGCCGCGAGTGAAGAGGGATGGGCACATAAGCAAGACGCATGGCAGATCGCCATCTTTTATCTGATCGAGGCGATTGAGAGGGGACTTCTCTCAGTGAGTGACCTCTCTGCGAAGCACAAGAGGTGCATCGGATTAGCTATTCCTTTCTTGGCGAAAGTTGAGTTTTGGCGGTGTGAGAATAGTGGCTCGTGGGAGGAGATTCCCGCGGTGCGATCCTCTGTGCGGGCGTGGGAACATCGCTTGCTTGTCAAGCTGGTGAAGGTGTCCGCGCTCAAGGAATTTGGGTTCATTCGAAAGGCTTTTGAATCCCACAAGAAATACTTGCCAGCCAGTCTGAGACGCTCGACGCTCGACGCCGCAGTGCTCCTCATGGAGCGAAAAGCTATTCGAGCGATGCTTCGCGATCTCCCGAATGAGTCTCCGGCGTACAAAAAAAGTGATGCCCGCCATCGAGCCGCGGATGGGGCGCTCATATACCTTCTCTTGATGGATTATCCTTACTTTCTCGCCGCTCGTTTGGGAGAGGATGCTCGGTGGGCCCATGCCCTAGAGGCCAAGATTCTTAAGAAGGTTGAGTCATTGAGCGATCCCGCGACCGGCGCTATCCGGAGATATCGTGGTGACTGCTACCAGCGGACGGGGTATTTCCGTAATGTAACGATCGCGAAGCTCGCGGCTATCTACGGTTCTCCATCAGGTGACGCCAGCAGTCATTTTCAGGCCAGAAACAGGGTCGTTCCACACGGCCGTGAGGCGGCCTGGACGCACTTCGTGTGGCAGCTCGCGGCGTGGAGTGGGGAACGATATCTCGACACAGGGTCGATACTGTATCGACGACTTCACGATCGCTACTTTCTCAGAGGCATGTCGCTCTTCACGGGTGCTGGCGAAGCGAGTGTCGACCAGGACACTAAGGGCAAACCACGAATAATCACTATCAAGCCCCTTAAGATGACGGAGTGTTACATCTCCGAGAGGACGCAGGATGGTCGAGATCTTGTGTTTCCATCCCCTCATACACCGCTCAATTGGGCGGTGGCCGAGATGTTTCAGGCTTTTGACGTTCGACGGGAGGTTCTTGCAACTCAGAAGTCGGTCAAAAAATCCGCGACAAAACGGTAATTGGAGCTTGTTTTCGAGCTGTGCTAGGGTGCTTGGCAGGAAGCTGCGGAAGGTCGTGGTGGTATTCATTGTTGTTTTTGGACACACATACTCATGTCAGTTGAAGAAAGCGTTGTAGAGCCGGTCGTTGATCAGGTAGCTGAGCGGGCAAACCGCCTCGTTAAGTTAGAGAACTTTAAGAAGGCGGGCGTTCATCCGTACCCAGCCAAGTTTGATAAACAGATCGACCTCGCCGACGCTAAAGAGCTTCCCCTGGACGCGCCGGTCAAGACCGCAGGACGCATCGTGCTCTTCCGCCAGATGGGGAGTATCACCTTCGCCCACCTTCAGGATTTCTCTGGTCGTATGCAGGTTGTGTTTAAGAAGGATCTCCTCGGAGAGGATCTCTATAAGCTCATCACGAAGAATCACGACCTCGGTGATTATATCGGCGTCGAGGGGGTCACGTTCGTGACGAAGACTGGCGAAAAGTCGATCCAGGTAAACGCGTGGACGTTCCTCGGTAAGGCCCTTCTTCCCCCACCGGGGAAGTACCACGGGCTCAAAGATCGGGAGGTGTTGTATCGGCGGCGCTACCTCGATCTCATATCGAACGAGGATAGTCGCAAGCGGTTCGCGCTGCGCAGCTCCCTGATTCGAGCTATTCGTGAGTTCTACTGGAAGGAGGGGTTCCTTGAGGTCGAGACCTCAACCCTTATGCACAACGCTACCGGCGCCGCGGCTCGCCCATACCACACCCACAACAACGCGCTCGATATCGACCTTGTGTTGCGCATCTCGCACGAGCTTCCGCTCAAAGAGCTTGTCGTCGGAGGATTTGAGAAGGTCTTCGAGCTTGGGAAGGCTTTTCGCAATGAGGGGCACGATCCATCTCATCTTCCAGAGCATACGCACCTCGAGCACTACGCTGCTTTTTGGAGTTATGAGGAGAATATCCTCTTTACGGAGCGAATGTTCGATTATCTCTTTAGCTCCCTCAACCTTCCGAGGGTTATGCCTCTCAAAGATCGAGAGGGAAATGAGCACCAGGTTGATTGGAGTACTCCGTGGCCTCGGGTGGATTACATCGAGCTCATCCGTAAGGACTCTGGCCTCGATGTTATGAAGTACACCTCGGCTGATGAGCTTCGCTCCGATATTCGAAAGAAGGGGATTGAGTTCGAGGGGATGAGCTCCATGGGCCTTACAACCCTTATCGACAATCTCTACAAGAAGGTCAGTCGCCCCAAGATCGTGCAACCAACTATCCTCTTCAACTATCCAAAGATCTTGCAGCCTCTCGCTCGTGTGAACGATGGCGATACGAATCTTGTTGATCAATTCCAGCTCGTTGTGAACGGTTGGGAGATTATCAAGGCGTACTCGGAGCTCGTTGATCCTATCGATCAGCGTGAGCGCTTCATGGAGCAATCGTCAGCCCGAAGCGAGGGAGATGAGGAGGCTATGGACATCGATACTGAGTATCTGGTGTCGATGGAGCACGGCATGCCACCTATCAGTGGATGGGGCATGGGTGTCGATCGGTTTATGGCGCTCCTAACGGGGCAGGACAATCTCCGCGATGTTGTGCTCTTTCCACTCATGCGACCAGAGTAAACTAAAGGAAGCATGGCAAAGCGATCGGGTGAGGCACCTTCTACAGCTGAAGCTTTTGTAAAGAAGGTGCCGGTTCTCTTCTTTCTTGTGCGTCAAGGAGGAGCTTATAAGGTCGGTCGGCGGTGGGGAATCTTCGACACGCTCGCGGTGCGAGTTATAGATGACGTGACCGTCGCAGATGGGGAGAGTTCGAAGACCGTTGTCGCTTTCACGGAGATCCCGCCGCACTCACCTGATGTCAAAGCGGTCGAGATTCCAACGCAGATTGCGCTTGAGAGGGTCTTCTTCCATATCCAAGGGGTTTCTCGGCTCATCATTAACCCTCGACGAGAGATAGATGGCCTTGCTGTTCAGCAGGCGGGGATCGAGAGCGTCGTTCCTGAACATTTCTCTCCAGAGCAGACCCTCTTGCGGGCCGAGATCCCGGAGATCTTGGGTGCTTTCGCGCTACCCAAGCGAAAAGTCGTTGATATTGTTGAGCGAGGCGAGCGAGCTTTTCGCAAGAACTCCCTTTTTGAGGCAGTGTGCCTCGCTCGGAGAGCGAAGCAGCAGGATGTCGCGGATAATCACCGGCCGTGGTTTGTGGAGTTGATGGCAGTAAGCTTTATGGGGCTGCCGGATGAGGCGCTCTCCCTGTATGAGCAGTACATTGTACGTGGCACGTCTGAGCCAGAGTCGCAGCTTGTGGCGGCGCGATTTCGACTGCTACTGAAACAGTACAATGAGGCGCGTACGATCCTTCATACGCTTACGTTTAACGCGGATCTCGGAGCGATTGCCTCGTGCGAGTTGGCGCGATCGTATGTCGCAAGCGGTGAGTTTGACCGAGCCATAGATCTCGCGACAACGGCGATCCAAAAGGATCCTACCTACCTTGAATCATACCTTGTGCGAGGAATAGCTCAGCGAGGGCTCTCGTACCCGGTTGGTGATGAGGAAGGGTTAGGAGAGGCTTTAAAAGATTTTGAGAAAGTGGCCCAGGCCGGTGGTTTCAACGCACCAGAGGCTCTCTTTCACGCGGGAACTATCTTCGGTCGACTTGGAGCACTTGAGCAGGCAGAGATCGCGCTTCGCCAATCGCTCTTTCAGCGTGATCGATACGCGAGTCGTGACGCTCTCGTGCGAGTGCTGTGCGCTGCGAAAAAATTCGCCGCAGCCCGAGAGGAGTTGGACCTTTTATGCGCACTCGCTCCCTCTGTCACAGAGGAGTTGCGTAAGGAGGTACAAACCCATCTTACGACCTCTGAGGTTGAAAAAGGGGATGGAGCGTCTGCCCTCTGGTCCGACGAGGTCGCCGCGGCGCTGAAGAGCGCTCGAGAGGCGCTCCACGCGTGGACCGTACCGATTCGGGGAGAGCTCCTTGATTTCGCGATCCTGGATGATTTCATTAACAGGTACGCGCCAGCGGGTGAGTTCATGGCTGCGGGGGCGAAGGAGCTTCTGTGTGATGTAGGTGTTGCGGCCGTAGGCAGATCTATCGCGTTACATCTCGGTGGCCTCTTGGTGTCAGAGTGCGGAGCATCCTGGGACACTGAACACGCGTCTGCCAGGGTATCTGTAATCTCAAGGAAAGGGACGAGGCTTCCTCTTGAGACCTTTGTCCACGAGCGAATCCTCCTTGGCGCGAGTGGAGACAATTTTTCATCGTTAGAATCGCTGGTGGCGGAAGCGCACCTGGCGGAGGGGATCGTGTCATCGCTCGCGGAGTATCGCTCTCCCTTGTGGCACGAGGCCGGGATCAAAGAGGTTGAGGAATTTCAGCGGCAGGCTGACTGGGCTCGCGAAAAGGTCGCCGCTCTTGGTGCCGAGCTTACCGGTTCTTTGCGGGACCTTGAGGAGATTGATCGGACGATAGAGGCTGCTTTTGAGCCTGGTGGGGTGGTTCAAGAGGTGGCCAAGCCGGTTCTCGGGGATGAGGTCGAACGCTTCGTGGTAGGGCTTGGACTCTTGGTTGGCGACGTGATCGCGCGCAACGCCACCGCGACGTGGTGCACGCACGAACTTCCAGAGGGCTTTTCTCTGCTTATTGTAGATCTTGGGCGAGTGTTTCCAGTCGCGAGGGTTCAACGACGGGTGTACCTCTCCTCCGCCGCCGATCCGACGTCGACGTTGGGTAGCTTTGCGTTTGGTGTCGCCGCAGCCATTATGGCCAGTCGAATCCGCGCCGGAGTGTATCGTGACCGGCCTCACGTCTTGACCGCCTTTAAGGATTTACTGCCGAGCGTCTCCTCGTTTTCTGAGGAGGAGCTCGACGTGGTGGTTAATGCGCTTTTTGAGCGGGGGCGCGTGGCATAACGCGCAACGATTTCTGAAAGGGGCACGTGGGCAGAGCTATCCGGTTGTCGCTCCTCATGAAATGCTCTTGAAACTTCGTCGAAGAATGCTCACTATTCGGTACGCAGGGGGTGTTGAATACATCTCCCCTGTGGCCCGTCCGAACCTGTACGACTTTCCTGGCAGGGTGATGAAAAAAGGGTCCGTCGTGAGCATTGTGAGAGTTTAGACGAAACGAGGCGGAGACGACGAAAGAACCGGAGACGTATCCACCGAGATATGTTGAGGATTTGTTCGTTGGTTCCAACGAAGTTGCAGTCAAACGATCGCAATGCGCAGCAGGAGATCTTTTTTCACCAGCCCGCTAACCGTGGGGCTTGGGGCGCAACAAAATGGAGATGCTAAGGTCATGATAGAGGTACGTGGGCTTTCCAAGAGCTATGGAGACTACCAAGCGGTCGAGGATATTAGCTTCACCGCGGGCAAGGGAGAGATCGTTGGGTTTTTGGGACCTAACGGTGCTGGTAAGACCACAACGATTCGAATGTTGGCCACCTACCTTCCACCCACCGCGGGATCGGCAACCGTCGCTGGGTTCAACGTCGTCACCCAAGCCGATGAGGTTCGAAAGCGAATAGGCTACTTGCCGGAAAACCCTCCGCTCTACGGAGAGATGAAGGTCGTTGAGTACCTCACATTCATCGCTGAGATTAAGGGTGTTGTTCGCTCCAGGATCGCCGCTCGTGTCGAGGAGGTGATGGAGCAGTGCTTCGTCGCTGATGTGCGCAATAAGTTGTGCAACCATCTCTCGCGTGGGTATCGCCAACGTGTTGGCCTGGCTCAGGCGATCATGAATGACCCAGAGGTAATCATTCTTGATGAGCCCACAAGTGGGCTTGATCCGAAGCAAATTATCGAGATTCGTAAACTTATTAAGTCGCTCGGAGAGCGGCACACCGTGCTTTTGAGCACGCATATTCTGCCAGAGGTGGCGATGGTGTGTGACAAAGTAGTCATCGTCAATCGAGGACATGTGGTCGTTGAGGGGCCATTAAGCCAGGTTTCTAGAGATAAGTCTTTGGAGCAGGTCTTCCTCGAGAGTGTGAGCCAAGACGGCCCTATCGTAACCGCGGCGTAGATCGGTATTGCTTAAGAGAATTGTAGAGAGGGTATATGCGTACTATTTGGGCCATCTGTAAGAGAGAGTTGCTCGCTTTCTTTGTGTCGCCGATTGCGTACTTCGTAATAACCGGGTTCACACTGCTGGTTGGATTTTTCTTTTTCAATCATCTCTCCTATTTCGCGCAGATGGTTGAAATGTCCTCGATGATCTCGTTACGCGGTAGGGAGCTTCCGAATCTCAATCAGACCGTCATCGAGGGCGTATTTCACACTATGGTGGTTATTTTGGTTTTCTTAATACCGCTCCTTACGATGCGAACCATCGCTGAGGAGAAAAAGAAGGGGACCTTCGAGCTTCTCATTACGTCCCCTGTGTCCGTCTCTCAGATCGTACTGGGCAAGTTTTTGAGTATCGCTATCGTGCTTACAATCATGCTCTCCGTGAACCTTATCTTCCCGGCGCTTCTGGTGAAGTATGGTAATCCGGAGATCCTCCCCATTGTGTCCGGTTTCCTTGGCTTGGTGCTGTGTAGTTTAGGATTCGCGAGTATTGGCATGGCTGTGTCCTCATTTACCGAAAATCAGGTTGTTGCCGGCGTTGTCAGCATGGTTACCCTTTTGCTCCTCTACGTTATTCAAGCTCCCGCGGAGTCACTCGGCGGGACAGCGGCTGAAGTGTTTCGTTACCTCTCCCCGGTTGAGCAGTTGCAAGATCTCTTGCGAGGAATCATCACCTTAAAATCGATCACCTATTTTGTGAGTTTGATTGTCGTTGGACTCTTCCTTTCACAGCGCGCGCTTGAGGCGTACAGGTGGCGATAGGCGGCTGAGATACGAGTAAGGAGATTAAGAGATGGAAACCATGCTTCGTTTTTCCGGATACATAGGATCGGTCCTCTTGGCCTTCGGCGTCATGGGGTCGCTCATCGTAGGTTCGTTCACATCCCAGCCGCTCGTTGTTGTGCAACTCATTCTCGGCGCATTGTTTCTTATCATATGGGTTATAACCTCAGGAGTTTCCAGCCTCTCAAAGGCGACCCAGGTAATAGCCGGGCGAAGCGCTCGATTTGGGTATAACGCAGTGCTCTATACCGGGGTCTTTGTAGGCCTGGTGGTTGTCGCCAATATATTCGTCATTCAGAACAACAAGCGCTGGGACCTCACGGAGGAGGGGGTCTATAGCCTCTCAGAGAAGAGCGTCAATGTCGTGAAGGGGCTCAGCAAGCCGTTGCGACTTGTCGCTATCGATACCTCCAACATGATGAGTCTGGCGGGAGGCGCTAACCCCGAGCGTACGCGAGAGCTGTTAGAACTGTATACGTATAGCAATCCGAAGGAGGTCTCCTTTGAAGTTATCGACCCTCGCACTAAACCGGTTGAGGTAGAGCGGCTCGGAATGAAGCAGGGCAATCTCCTGTACCTTGAATACGGAGAGGGACCCCAATCAGTTATCAGCAGAATTAACACAGTTGACGAACAGTCGGTCACCAATGCGATCGTGAAACTCACAAAGGGGATCTCGAAAAAGATCTACTACATTGAGGGGCATGGGGAGCCGGATGTCGGAACTGATACCGAGAGTGGTATGCGCTCGTTCGTCAACGCCCTTGAGGATGAGCACCTGACGGTTGAGGGGCTCATGCTTCCGCGCATTGGAAAAATTCCAGAGGACGCCGCAGTTGTTATGCTCGCGGCTCCCAAGCTCAAGCTTTCGTCTGCGGAACAGGAGGCACTTGTTGCGTACGTCAACAAAGGCGGGCGGTTGATCATGTTGGCTAACCCCGAGGATGGTGGAAATTGGGAGGTGCAGAGCCTCGCGAAGCGTTTCGACATAGAGGTTGGGAATGATGTCATCCTCGACGCGGAGTCTCAGATGTTTTTTGGAGGCCCCCAGATCTTCGTTGCGATGGGTTTCAGTCCACATGCTATCACGGCGAAGCTCTCCGGCCGCCAGCCACCGGTGTTCTCGTTCGCCTCCAGTGTCGTCGCCCCAAAGGGTGAAGTCAGTGGAGTTACGTATACCGAGCTGCTCAAGACCGGACCCAACTCCTGGGCGGAGCGTGATATCGCGAGGCTCTTTGATAAAGACGATGGCAAGGCGTCATTTGGAGCTGAGGATTTGAAGGGTCCGGTACCTATCGCTGTCGCCATGGAGAAGGCCGTTGTTCAAGGCTCGGATAAGGAGCCGGTTGTTTCACGGGTCGTGGTCGTTGGCGACGTGACATGGTTACGAAACGACTCCTTCGGGGCTATGGGGAATCGAGATCTTATCTTGAACATGGTTAACTGGGCGGCCGGTGAAGAGGGTGCGATAGCGATCGGACCTAAGCAGATGCGCCAGTCCATGGCCGTCTTTTCGCAATCCACTATCAAAACCATCTTGGCTTTAAGTTTCTTAGGTCCAGAGGTGATGTTGTTGTTGGGTCTCTTTATTTGGTGGCGACGACAGCAATCGCTTGCGTAAACGTGATTCGACTAAGGGAGTGAGGTGATGAACTTTAGGAAAACCTTACTGCTGGCGGGGGTCCTCGTCGCGGCTGTTCTGTATCTGACAAAGGTGGCTGAGCCACGCCGACAAGCTGAGGCGAGTAAAGATAAGCTCTTTAACTCCCTTGAGAGTGGGCAAGTCTCTCGTCTCTCTGAGACGCTCAAAGATGGCACCTCGTTTGCGGTTGTGCCCGCCGTCGGGGCCCCGGGAGGAGCTGGATGGGAGCTGGCCGAACTACCAGCGGCAAAGATAGATAGCGGGACCATCGCCGCCCTTATCTCGGCGCTTAAAGGGCTCGCGTTTGAGGGCCCGATATCACAAAAGGAGAGTGGAGGAGACCTCGCGACATTCGGGTTGGACAAGCCGGCTCTGATTATGACGCTCACTCTGGGGGATGGCGTCCAGAAGGAGGTGATGTTCGGTAAGAAGAGCGAGTATCTCAACAAGCGGTTCGCGCAACTCTCTGGCGCTCAAGAGCTCTTTCTCGTAGATGAGACTGGTTTCCAATCTTTGAATAAGGGGCGATTCGATATCCGACTGAAGAATCCGATCCGGTTCAACACCGCTGATGTGCGGGAGATCGCTCTAGAGTCGTCTCTCGGTACGATCGTCGTTACCCAGCCCGCCGTTGGCGAATGGAAGGTGATAGACGGCGATCCTCGCAACGGGTCGAAGCAGGATATCGAACTGCTCTTAAGTAACGTTCGGTCCCTGAGCGTCGAGGAGTTTGTTGATGGGGGGCAAGATCGGCTTCCAGAATTCGGTCTCGATAAACCGACTGTGACCGTGGCGATTAAACTGAGGGATGGGCTGAAGGAGAGTGTGATTCGAGCGTTTGTGGCAGAGGCGCCGAACGGAAAGGGACATTTCTTTACCTATGAGGGAGCGCCCTCCGTTTTTAAAGTTTCCCCTGAGAAGGTTATTCCACTTCGGAAGGGCGTAATCGATCTTCGTGAGCGACAGCTCCTGAAGATTGAGGCTAAGGATATGGAGAAGGTCGTGTCGGGCGGCACGGCTGGGACGCCCGTTGAGATTCAGGCCACCGCGATGGACTGGACTGTAAACGGCAAAATGAGTGACCCAGTATTTGTTGAGGAGCTCCTTACCAACATCTCGAAACTTACGGCGGTTGATTTCCCAAAGGTCGTGCCTGAGGACGCGTTCCGTGAGCCGTTCCTGGTCCTTACGATTACGAAGAAGAAGGGGCTCGGCGGTGAAACGATGGTACTCTCCGTGGGTAAGGAAACCTCTACGCCGCAAGGTGCTGCTCGTTACGCACGGGTCGGAGATTCGGGGGAGGTGGCCCTTATTCGGGATGTCGAGGCTAAACGTAGTATTCCTCATGAAGAGGTTCTTGTTCAGCGTTCGACCCCTACCCCTCGCAATGTTCAGTGATCGGGAGAGGCTTTATTTAAAATGGTGGTCGGACTAACCTGACCCTGAATGATTAAAAAGATCCTTCTAACCATTTTGGTGACCGGACTAGGCCTCGCGTGTGTCGGGGGGCTCTTTGCCGCGTGGGGATACTACTATCTCGTTCGTGATCTTCCTAAGCTCTCTCGTATTGAGGATTACAAGCCGCCCGCAGTCACCCGGGTGCTCGCTCGTGATGGCTCCCTGATGGCTGAGTTTTACTCAGAGCGCCGGTATCCGGTTAAGTTCGTGGACGTCCCGGAGGTTGTGCGCAAGGCATTTCTCGCGGCGGAAGACGCCTCTTTCTACAGCCATCACGGCATCGATCCGGTAAGTATCCTACGAGCTGTGATTAAAAACATGCAGAGTGGCGCTGTGAAGCAGGGAGCTTCAACGATTACTCAGCAGGTCGTGAAGAACCTTCTCTTGACCTCTGAGCAGAGCTTCGTTCGAAAGGGTAAGGAGGCCATACTCTCGTATCGTCTGGAGCGACGATTCTCGAAGGATGAGATCTTTGAGATTTACCTCAATCAAATCTTCTTCGGTAACACAGCCTACGGGATCAAAGCCGCCGCACGTATCTACTTTCATAAAGAGCTGCCCGAAATTACTCTAGCTGAGGCGGCGATGCTCGCGGGTTTGCCGAAAGCTCCAAGTGAATATTCTCCAGTTAAAAACCTCAAGAAGGCTCGACAACGTCAGGCTCAGATCTTGAATCAAATGGTTGAAGCTGGGTTTATCACCGATCAGCAACGTCAAGACGCGATGAACGCAGAACTGAAGGTGTATCCAGCCTCTCAGCAAAACGTATTCGCATCCCCCTATTACGTCGGTGAAATACGCCGCGTGTTTAACGAGACGTGGAAGAACCTCGATCTCGACAGTGACGGTCTTGAGATAACCACAGCGGTTGATCCTCAAGCTGATCAGTCCGCTCACGCGGCGCTTCGGCAGGGCCTGCGGGAGGTCGATAAGCGTCGCGGGTGGCGCGGACCCAGAGGTAAGATGACCGACGCTGAGTACGCACAGCGATACGGGGGAGTGACTCTGGTAGAGAACAATCCAACGGCGGCGCTCGTGAAAGCGAACGTCAACGGTATCGCTAAGGTTCGAGTCGGGAATGCAGAATATCAGGTAGATCTTAACGAAGCCGGATGGGCGAAAAAGTTCCTTGAGAAGGATGACACCACTCGATTCGCGTCGCCTGCGGATATCGTTCGCGTGGGAGATCTTATCGAGGTCGCGCTCCGCCGTCCGATGTCATCTGGAAAACCTCAGGAGAAGACTCCGCTCAAGGTCATGTTAGATCAGACTCCAGAGATCGAGGGGGCGGTCGTGTTGATCGATCCTCGCAATGGCGAGGTTCGAGCCATGGCTGGAGGATACGACTATAATCAAAGCCAGTTTAATCGAGTAACCCAATCGCTTCGTCAGCCGGGCTCCACCTTCAAGCCAGTTCTCTACTTAGCCGCGATCGATAAATTTAACTACACGCCATCAACGATTATGATCGATCAGGCGAGAACGTTTAGAGTTGGAGACACCTTTTGGACCCCCGCGAACTTTGATGAAAAGTTCCTAGGTCCGATTACACTCCGAACCGCCCTTGAGAAATCTCGTAATCTTGTGTCGGCTGATATCGTGTCGCGTATCGGCGTTGACGCCGCTATCTCATACGCGCGACTTCTTGGTATCAAGAGCCCTCTTGGACGCAATCTCTCACTCTCGCTTGGAAGTAGTGAGGTCACCCCACTTGAGCTTACTCGCGCCTATTCGGTGTTCCCTGCGAAGGGGGTTCTTTTTGAGTCGGTGTTCGTCGAGAAGATCAAGGATCGGTACGGGGAGGTGCTCTATGACAGCGCCACCGAGGGCGCGGGTAACGCTCGCCAAGTTATTAGTGAGAATAGCGCATTCATCATGGCGAACATGATGAAGGGTGTTGTGGAGCATGGAACGGGCTATCGAATTAAAGAGCTTGGCCGACCGGTCGCCGGCAAGACCGGAACATCAAATGATCAGATGGACACATGGTTTATCGGATACACCCCTACATGGGTGTGTGGTGTATGGGTTGGTTTTGATCAGAAGAAGCAGATCGGAGCAAAGGAGACCGGTGGCGTTGTTGCGGCTCCGATCTGGCTCTACTTTATGAGGGATTTCCTGGAGCGATCGAGCGCGGCGACGGTTGATGGCCTTGAGCGGGAGGCGCGGAGCGAGGCTGAAAAGCTGGGCATTGAATACGTAGCGCCGAAGATCACCGAACAGTTGGATTTTAGCGTCCCCGATGGGGTTGAACCGTTCTGGATAAACAAATCGACCGGCGCTCGTTTGGCGCAGGGAAGCTCGGGAGCCTTTCTTGAGTACTACATCAAAGGTACCGCCCCCGAGGAGTATCCTAATCTAGGCGGCGGTTCAGAGGGGGAGGGTGATGGCGACGAGCGCGAGGCCAGCACGAGCTCCTACCTTGAGTCTCCGGATCTCTAGCGCGAGGTGTTGTTGGACGACCCTGGCAGCCACAGAGTATAATTGCACCGTAGCTGAGATGGCATCATCGGCCCCCCTCCCGTATGAATACGGTTACCTTAATAATCCTGTCGCCCGCTCGAAGTTCTTTGAGAGTATCAAATCCACCGACCACCTTGCCAAAAACCGTATAGTGCCCGTCCATATGCGGAGCGTCTGTGAGCAGGATGTGAAACTGGCTCCCATTTGATCGCCGCTCGGGATTAGCCCGTCGACCGGTTTTTGTATCCACATCCGGCTTGCGGGCCATGCCAACGGTGCCCAGGGTGTGGTCGCGATCGCTAAACTCTGCGGGGAGGTCGTACCCTGGCCCCCCTCGTCCATTCCCGAGCGGATCTCCTCCCTGAATCAGGTAGTCCCGCTGCGAGAAGTGAAAGGTGAGGTTCTTATAGAAGTGTTTATCGGCCAGGTACTTAAAGTTCGCCACGTGCCACGGGGCTTCCTCGGGAAAGAGCTCGAGAAAAAGCTTGCCCTTGGAGGTCTCCACGATAGCGCTACGAATTTTCAGTACCTCCCCCTTCGGCGGCATGTTAAACGGGGGATCTTTAGCGAAGGAAAGCGTGGGCGAGAGAAATGTTCCGATATAAAGGGCGAGTATGAATAGCTTTTTCATGTGACGCGGAGCTACCGTACCAGGGTGGTAATTAACCCGTTCCCAGACCATTCTTAAGACCCTGCTAAGCCTATCATGACTCCGGTCTCGTGGGCCTTTTTGTTGACTGGCGACACCGGGACTACCTGACTATAGTATACTAATGTAGGCAGCGAATGTTATCTCCTCAGCGGCTTTTTTCCTATGAAGAAACGCCATCCAGGGAGATGGTGCGTTTATCACTGTAAATCGGTTGAAGATTTCGGAGGTAAGCGCTCTTTTGGTCGGTCCCTCGAGGCTATCGGATGTCCCTCCAAGAAGCGGCTGGCTCAGTAGAAACCTCCTCGTGTGAATTCCACGGTGTTCATTCGCAGCGGGTTGATCGACCTCTTCGTTGGTTGGGACAACGTGGTCAGTTTTGCAGGTTTAACAACGTACGCGCATGAGATCATCCTCCCTTTCTCGTTTTATTACCCACGTCACCCTCCAGATAGTATCCGCGTATACTTTTGCTTGTTACGTAGCTGCTGACCAACGTGAGCTCCCGCAACCACGGGGGGCCGTAGACGCCGTCCTGCTCGTAGACGCCTCTGGAAGCATGCTGAAGACAGACGCTCAGATGCTTCGGTATGAGGGGGCAAAGCTCTTTTTGCAATTTCTCGGCAAGGATGATCGGCTCGCGATTGTTAGCTTCGGTGACCAAGCCCGCGTCGTCAGCGACTTGAGGGACTTTAGTAAGGAGCCGATAAACGAGGTTGTCCAACAGATCCAATCGATCAAAACGGAGGGGCAGTACACAGATATCCTTGAGGGCGTTCGGGCAGCAGCAAGGATATTAGAGGCGAGTCCCCGTAATGACGCTGAGCAAATTATCGTCCTACTCTCGGATGGTAAGATGGAACCGAGTCCGCAAAGCGGCACGGCGTCAACCCGAACGCTTGAACTGGTCAACCAAGTACTTCCTGAACTGAAAGCGAAAGAGATTAAGGTGCACTCACTCGCTTTTTCGGATCAAGCCGACAAGATGCTTCTGTCGGAGATATCGGCGGCTACGGACGGTTTGAATTGGTTTACCGCCACATCTGATGATGTTCATAAATCGTTTGCGAGCCTTTTCCTTGTGGTCAAGCGTCCGCAGGTTTTGCAGATGCGCAGTAGGTCCTTCGCCCTAGACGAGAGTGTTGATGAGGCGACGTTTTATATCACTCGAGATGAGGGCTCGAAACTCAAGCTTATTAGCCCAAAGAACCAGGAGATGACGGTCGATCAAATTCCTGATTGGGTTACGTGGTTCGCCGGTAAAAACTTTGACGTAATCACGATGAGGGAGCCTGACATTGGAGAATGGCAGGTGCAAGGAGGGGGAAATACGGAGGGCTTCGCCACAGTCCTTACTAATCTACGGCTCGTCACGGATTGGCCGGTAATCATTCGGGTGGGTGATAAAAACGTGGTACAAGCCCGACTCTATGACGGTGAGAAACCGGTGGCCTTGCCCGAGATGTCAGGAGTTGTCCAATACGCGTTTCAAGTCATGCCAACAGACCGAATCGCCGCGGCAGTTGCCAAAGATTTCTTAAACGACGAGGGAAGGGACGGGGATAGGGTCGCTCGTGATGGTATCTTCTCGCGATATTGCGTTATTCCAGAGGCTGGAGAGTACAAACTTTCGATCGTCGCTCGGGGGCCAACCTTTGAACGGTCTCAGCAGGTTCCTTTTCGGGTGCGCCCTCCACTTCTCAGCTTTAGCGTAGCCGCCGGTGGCGATCACGGGGATGCTCACGATAAACACTCGCACGAAGGCGGGGAAACGTCTGGGCATCAGGCCTCGCACGGAGAGAGCAGTGTGATCAAGGGCGATCAAAGTGGTGTTTTTCGAGTTGAGCTGAGCAAAGAGGCTATGACGTTCCGTGATGTAGAGGTCTCGGTAGAAGCGCTTTCTCAGGAGCGCAGAAAGACCGTTGTTCGTCTCAAGCGTGCTCATGGAGAGGAAGGAGGGGTGTATGAGGGGAGCATCGACACCCTACCAGAGGCTGGAACCTATACACTAACGGCCATGCTCAAAGGCATCTCAAAGAAGGGGCAGGAGATGGAGGCGGAGAGTGAGCCTCTGAAGTTTGAGCTAACGGGTTTTGTGAAAAAGCCTGATCCTACTCCCACCCCGGTTGCGAAAGAGGTTCATCCTGAGGGGCCGAGCGAAGGTAAAAAGTTTCCGATACTCCCAATCGTAATAATCAGTGCCTCAAGCGTTTTAGCGATGATCGTTGGGGTAGTTCTGACCAAGAAAAAGAAGGGACCGGGGTCGAACGTTACGCCGTACAATCCTCCGAAACAGATGCTCGATGCGATCGCGAGCCTCGAGCAAAAACTTGCGGCTTCCGACGTGAAGGTCGGCGATGTGAAGTTGGAGTCGGAGGTCGAGGCCGAACGAGCTGAAGCGGCCACGAAATCCGAAAATTCCCCCCAAGTAGAAAACGCCCCGGAAGACGCGACGCTCCAATCCGCGGATCCTCCGCCCTCCGAGGAGAGGTAGCTCTCATGTCATTAATCATCTTGATTGTGGCGGTTGTTCAGTCTCTGTTGGTGGGGTTATTCCTGTTTAGGCGAGCCCTGGCTGAGGGGAGGGAGGCGAACGCTGGGAACGAGCTCGTCAAAGAGGAGCTCGCCACGAAGCGTGATCTGTGGAACAGACTTGAGAGCCTTCGCCAGGAGATGGCGAATCCTGACGATTACGAGAAAGCTTCATCGGAGGTCAACGTCGCTCGGGAGTCCCTCAAGGCGGAGCGAGGTCGCGTCATCATTACCCAGGCGGAACTCGAGAGTGTCGAAGTTCGCTTGCGCGAGCTGGACGAGGTCAATCGAGAGCTTGAGGCAAGCACACTCGAGACTAAAGAGGAGCTCAAGATCCTTCAAAAGCGAGAGGGCGATCTCAAAACGAAGAATGAGGAGTTGCGAGTTCAGATAGCCAATTCGACCACGAAGCTTGAGGCCTTAATGTCTGAGATCGAGATGTCTGTTCAGATGCAGGAGCAGGTCAAGGTCATGAGGGCGGATCTCCTCAAGAGCGAGGAGCAGGTCGAAACCCTTATGAACGAGATTCAAAAAGGGAACGAGCAGTACTTTATAGCTAAGCGTCGTTACGACGCGCTCGATGTTGAGTACGCGCAGCTCTACCAGCAGTACATGGAGCAGAAGCAGAAGTAGGGCATTGTTGTTGTCGACGTTCGGGTAGTCTGGGCACGTCACACATCCTTGCCGATACCAAAAACTAATTCCTGCGGTATGGGTGGTTATTCTGGATTCATTATCTCCCGGGTGGGGCTAAGAACGATTTTGACCCTGCGGATGCGTCGATTCAAAGAAAGCTGACGTTTTTAAAGGCTCTGATAAAGGCTCCATGAAAGAGCGAGGACGTATACGTTCCCCCGCGGTGTCGTAGGTAACGGCGGGTATTAAGCGCGCCGGCTGGTGCCGCCATCCCCCGTTGTCCACATAGGTAAATACCTGCCCACAGGCATCTTTCTCCCGGTGTTTGTGAAGCTCCGGTGGGCGCCCGTCTGAGCATCAGAAAAGTCATGCCTTACCCCAAGAATCGCCGGCGTATTGTATCTTGCGAGGAAAGGAAGACCTGATACGATTTTTGCTCAGTCGTCAGCGATATGGTGAGTCTCGATGGCCTTCAAAATATCTCCACAAGCCGAACGAGTACTCGCTGAGGTTACTTGGAACGCGCGAGCTTCTATTGAAGATGTCGCGCGCAAACTGCGAATGCGCGCCCATACCGTTAGGCGAACGGTGCGAAATTTGCATGAGGCCTTGGATTTTCAACCCGTTTGTTGGACCCATCCCTATCTACTTGGAAAAATACCGTTCCGAGTCTTCTTTCGACTCAAGGGGGGAACCCCACAGAGAGTGCGGGAGTTCGTGACCTTCATCAAGTCGTTGCCGCAGGTGAGTTGGTTTGTGTCCCTCATAGGACGGTATCAGTATGGCGTCACCGTTCGAGCGGAGGGACACCTCGCTCTGTTAGAGCTCTTCGATGTTATCGACAAAAAATTTGGTGATATGATCGGGCATAAGAGCGTCTCAACAGTCGTGAGTCTTACGTGCTACTCCCCAGCTCTTGCCCACGCCGGTGTGGGATCGCGTAAGCAGCTCGAATATTCTGCAGTTGATGACCGAGTTGAGCTGACCGAACTCGATCGTAGGCTCGTGGAGTTTCTGCGGGATAAGCCCCTTGCTAGTTTGCCAGAAGTCGGTCGGGCACTGGGGGCAAGTGCCACTACTATAGCGTATCGATTCAACCGACTCGTCAACATACAAGCGATACTTGGCTTCGGGTACGCCTACGACGCCGTTAATTTGCAGTATACTGAATTTCTCGTGTCCGTGGCGACCAAGGGGTTTGGATCCCCTTGCTTCGACGCAATAGCGAGGTTTTGCGCGGAACATGGAGGCGTCTGGTGGCTTGGTCGATATATAGGTCATTGGGATATCGAACTCTCTCTCAGTGTTAAGACAACTCAGGACCTTGATCTCTTTATCCAGCAACTCAACGTTATTTGTCGTGACCAAATTGAGGAGATTCACATCCACACGTTCGGTAAGCTTTACCAAGATCGATAAACTCAATCGTTTCAAACTTATGTGCTTCATGACTGATAGTCGCATGCCGGGTAAGGCTATAAACGAAGGCGACGCCCCGTAGGTTTGCCGAGCAAATAGCATATCGTAAGTAATGGCGTTCTAGTGTCCAACGTACAGAGCTACCTATGTTCCCAAGGCGCTGTCAGCGAGCAACGCTGTGAATACTTGTTGGGTTCGTCCCATTAGTTTTCTAGGGGCGTACGGGGATGGTAACCGTGCTTGAAGATAGTTTGGGAGAACGAAGAATTTCGCAAGCAGGACGCGTTTAACATTTGGTAGCTATGACATTGTAACATTTAATTCGTTCAAGTGTGAAAAGAGCATGCCGATCGATTCTCGTGCGAGAAGCCGAACGGGTGGAACTCACTGGCAGATTTGTTGAGGACTTAGACCGGAAATACGGGGAGCTTGAGGAGGGGGCGACCGTAAACAATAGTAACTTCCAATCACCCCCGAATATGCCTACAATTCTTAGAGCGAAACTTGGGGCCAGGATCATGCTTAGATATAGGGTCGTCTTTTTACTTCAACTCGTCACGAGACACTCCTGGTGTGACCGCTCCTTGCGGACGGTAGCCGTAGTTTTTTATCTCCTGTTTGGCGTGTTCTCCTCGTTCGAAGCTGCCGCTGAGACGCCAATAACCGTGCCTCCACTGTTTCAACTTACGTTGGACAGGATTGATGGCACAAAAGTTTCGATGAGCACTTTTTAAGGCAAGGTGATTCTCGTCGTTAACACCGCGTCGAAGTGCGGTTTCACGCCGCAGTACAAGGACCTTGAGGTCCTGTATGAACGATATCGTGATAAAGGCTTCGTAGTGCTCGGTTTTCCGAGTAATGACTTTCGGAATCAAGAGCCGGGTCAAGACGATGAGATCGCCACGTTTTGCAAGACCAGGTTCGGAGTCACCTTTCCACTGTTTAAGAAGGGTTCTGTTACTGAGCCACACATGCAGCTCTTGTATCGGACACTATTATCACAGGCCCCGGATGAATTGAGTGCCCCTCCTGCCTGGAACTTTGAGAAGATCCTTCTGAATAAGAAGGGGGTAGTGGTGGCCCGGTTTGGGTCGTTTGTTAATCCGTTGAGCGATAGGATCACCTCTGTGATTGACAAAGAGGTTGCCCCACCGATTCAAAGCGCAGCGCGATGAATGCTCGACTTATCCTAGTAGCACTTGCCCCAGTACTCCTCTGCACCGCGTGTACCGTATTCAAGGCTCGCCCCGCGGAGGATAGCGGGTTTCTGCCATATCCTGAACTATTAAAGCCAATGCCGGAGCGCGCGCCCTTTAACGCCGTATATGTTCCCGATCCTAAACGAATGGAGGAGCTGCGCCTCAAGTACCCATTTATTTCAGTCTTGCCGATCAACACCCTGCCTGCGGAAGCCAAGATAAGGGCCAAGCAGCTACCCTCAGGGGTTGAGGATTCAAGGATAGCGGATGTGAGGGAGCTCAGCGCCTATTTCCATGCGCGTCTGACGAGCGCGTTCTCTGAATATGATGGAGATGGACTTTCAGCAGACGACGAACCGATTAGCGTGAGACGGTTCGCCGTACGTGATGAGCCAACGGATCAAACTCTTGTATTGGAGATCGCCATCACTGAGATTTCGCCGAATCTTCCGGAGGTATCCGCCGTTGCTACAGTCGCCGGGTTTATACTGCCGGGAAGTAGTATTATCCGGTTGTTTGGGTCAGGCAGCATCGCCATAGAGGGCATCGTGAGAGATGGAAAGACAGGTGAGCTGCTTGCCGAATTTAGAGACCGAGAGGCAGATAAATCCGCTCCGATATCGGTTCGGGATTATCAGATGTATGCTCACATCCGACGTACCTTAGACGACTGGGCCGATCAGTTGGCCGAACTTGCGGGTACCGTTCCGAGTCATCAAGTCAAAGACTCTTTGCCCTTTACCCTCGACCCCCTCTGATCGCTTCACAATCTCTCATGCTTCCCCTTTCTGCTCTCTTGCCTGCTCTGTGGCGACACGATGGTAGCGACAACAGGGAGCGTCATCAGGGACAGAGGCTTCAGAACGAGTTGCGCACGGTGATTGTTACCTCCTAAACTGCTAGGAAGGCACGGCAAGGGGGGGCGATTTGAGAATCATTCTTTTCGATATCGACGGAACGTTGATCACCGCTGGAAAGGCACCCAGGCGCGCTTTTACGCAAGCCTTCCAGGAGGTCTTGGGGGTTGTTCCAGTGACTGCGGGCGTTAGGACTCATGGAGCAACTGACCCGCAAATACGTCACGACACCGCCATGTCGACCTTTGGTCGTTCTCTGACTGATAGTGAATACGCTCGTTTCAACGCTCGGTATGTGGAGCTGCTGTATCGGGAGATAGAATGCGAAGCTGAGTACCAGGTCATGCCCGGAGTCGGAGATCTTTTGGAGACTCTTTCGCAGCGTGAAGGTGTAGCGTTGGGTCTTCAAACTGGGAACTTAGAGGAGGCTGTGCCCGCAAAACTCAACCGCGGAGGACTTACTCGCTATTTTGCGTGCGGTGGTTTCGGCACGGACAGTTCCTCTCGGCCTGAGATTATTCGCACCGCGATAGCTCGTACCATAGACGCTTATCAGATCGCCTCCGCTCAGCAAACGGATGTTATCGTCATTGGCGATGCTCCGCAGGACGTTGGTGCGGCGATGGAGGTAGGGGTGCGTTCTATCGCGGTAACAACGGGGGTCTATTCGGCGAAGGAATTGGCGGCGGCTGGTCCGTGCACAGTTCTGGCGGACCTTTCAGATGTGCAGGGGGTGATCTCCCTTCTTGGGGTATAACGTTGGAGTGCACTGAGCAACCCACAACCATAGAACGCTTTTGGCATCGAGAGTGGGGCGAGGTGACTCTACCGGCGGGAAGGGGAGTTGTAGAGGCTCGTTCCACGGACCGGTCACCTCTTGCATACGTGACCGGAGACGCGCCATGGGTATGATTGAGAGAGCAGACGTAACGCAAGGATCCGCATATGAGATCACCCAGCAGGAAGATTGGAGGGCCGCAGGTGAGGTCCTGGTGCATTTGCGACCGACTTTGGACGTTGATAGTTTTGTCTCAAGAAGAGTGGAGCTTTCCGCAAAAGGCTTGCGGCTCGTTGCTGTAAAGCGGGATGGTGAGATCGTCTCAGTCGGTAGCTTCACCATCTCACCGCATATTCTGCATGGGCACGAAATGCTCGTTCACGATATGGCTACGAGGAAGCAAGAGCTCGGATGTGGCTATGGAACCCGCGTGGTGGAACAGCTTGAGCGCATCGCAAAAGACGAGGGGTGCTTCCGTGTGTTTGTCCACACCAGAAACGCCAGTGGCTTTTATGAACGAAATGGGTATGAGCGATATTCAACCGGTATGGTGAAAACGGTGGATAGATAGCAAGCTCATCGCGTTTTCGAGTGGGTGATGGCGAGCATGGAGAGGGCGTAGGTCCTTGTTTTGAGGTATAATTCGCGCCTTTCAGCATAATACCGAGTGCTACCCACTCGATTCCGCGATGACCCAGATAAAAAGCAATGCTATCGGCCGCGTTGCAGTGAAGGGGCGTGTTCACCACATCCGTTCAGGTGTCGGTGCGAGTAACGCCGGGCCTCTACAGCATATCCTGCGGATCAAGATCGAATACAATCCGAGCGTTCTTTTCCCCCGCTGAGTCACGCTTTAATCGTAGCATGAGATTCTGCAACTTCGCGGCTGACTGCGCCTTGAAGAGGATGTGGTATCGCCAGTAATTTCGAACTTTCTCGACCGGAGCGGGCGCGGGGCCTAAGAGTGTCACGCCGAGCGTATCGCACGGCTCTGCGGCTCGACCTGCTATTCTCGCAGCGATAGTCGCGGCGCTATTTTTGTCCTCCGCTCCGACAATAATCCGTAAAAGACGCTGAAATGGCGGATATCCAAGCATCTCCCGCATCTCGAGCTCCTGTTTCGCGAAGCCGTGGTAGTTCGCCGCGATCGTCATTTGTAAACTTGCGTGTTGAGGTACCCGTGTTTGGAGGATGACGTGTCCCTGTTTCTCTCGACGACCTGCGCGACCCGCTACCTGGGTGAGAAGTTGAAAGGCTCGTTCCCCAGCTCGAAAGTCGGGAACATGAAGGCCCACATCGCAATCGACGATACCGACAAGTGTCACATCAGGGAGATCATGCCCCTTCGCGATCATCTGGGTGCCGACCAAGATATCGATCTCTTTGGCGCGCATTTTGTGCAGTACTGCGGTGTAGTCATCTATCGTTTTGACCGCGTCCCGATCGAGTTTAGCGATGCGAGCTGAGGGGAGAAGCTCGGAGATCTCCTCGAATACTCGCTCGGTCCCCGCTCCGCGTTGTTTGAAGAGGGGCTCGGCCTCAAGGTTTCCGGATGCGTGGGGATCCTTCGCCCCGCAACTCGAACAGGCAACCGGAGGAGGAGTGGTGAATCCACAGAAGTGACAGAGGAGGGAGTTCGAGTTTCTGTGATAGGTGAGGGTGACGCTACAGTGCGGACATCCGACCACGGTCTCACATCCAGTGCACTGTAAGTAGCTCGCGAAGCCGCGTCGGTTGTAGAGGACGAACGCTTGCTCTCCGCTGTGCAGCGCCTCTTTGAGGGCAGTGAGGAGCTTTGGTGATATATTTCGAGAGGGCATCTCCCACGGCTTAAGGCGATTGAGGTCGACAAGGTCGAAGGAGAGGGGGCGTGAGGTAAAAAATCGACTCTTAAGGGTAAGGAGGTGGTGTTTGCCGGACCTCGCGTGCTGGAAACTTTCAAGGGAAGGCGTAGCCGATCCGAGAACGATGGGACATCCAACGAGTTTGGCGCGCACAACCGCCAGGTCTCGGGCGTTGTACCGAATCCCCTCACCTTGTTTAAAGGAACCGTCGTGCTCCTCGTCAACCACGATAACACCGAGGTCTTTCATCGGCGCGAAGATCGCTGATCGAGCGCCGATAACGACCCTCGTTTCTCCCGAGAGAACACCGCTCCAGTGTTGCCACCGTTGATGTGGTTTTAGACTACTGTGAAGAACCGCGACCCGTTGACCGAGACGGCTCTCGAACCGATCGAGAAGCTGTGGTGTGAGTGCTATTTCGGGCACCACCACAAGAGCTGATCGTCCGTGGTTGAGTGCCTCGATGATGAGTTCAAGGTATACCTCAGTTTTGCCACTCCCTGTGACGCCATGAAGAAGAAATGACGCAAAGGATCTCTCCTTCACGTGGGAGAGGATTGGGTGGGTGGCGTCCCGTTGCTCTTGAGACATCGCATCGATCAGCGATGTCGCAGTGGTTGTCAGACGCTCCGTTTGCTCGGAGGGAGGGGTGGGAGCGCTTTGTATCAATCCTTTTTCCTCAAGCGTTCGGATGATAGCAGAGGAGACATCACATGCCTGACGCACCACGGAGGTCTGGGTCCATGTATTCTTCCGTGAAAGATAGTCGATAACCCGCTGTTGCGCCGAACCCAGTTTGGTTGAGGGGAGAGGGGACGTGACGTTGATGAAGGGATCTTTACGGCCAAAGGCGGGTGTTGGAACAGCCACATCGAGGATCTTTGAGAGAGGTTCCGCGTAGTACTTTGCGATCCACTCGAAGAAGGCGAGGTGCTCTTCGGTAAAAGCTTTTAGGGGCCGAGATGAGGAGGGGATTGGTTTAATCTTAACCCCGCGCTGAATCACCTCTCGAGCTGCCTCTCGTTCTCGCTCCGAATTAGCCGATATGACGAATCCTGGCACAGCGCGACGTCCAAGCTGCACTTCAATCAGGCAGCCGACGGAGATATCTGCGCATACCGTTGGGTCGAAGGCGTACAGGTATTCACCCTCGAGGGGCGGCACGACCACGGTGACCAGGGAACCTGGTATCTCCTGAACTGGAGGCGTTGGTGTGTCTATGAGGGATAATTGCGCCATCGTCAGGGTATTGTACCCCGTTACAGGTAAGTTGGAAGCGTCGAATACTGGAAATGGATCCCGGCCACGCGGCTGATGTGCCATCGTTGCTGCGCGCCGACGTTGTTATTTGGTAAGAGGTTGATTTCCTTGTCTCCTGACCCTGCACAACATCGATAAAGGTGCCTTCTCCCGCGCAACACTTAGCCTTCATTCTCGATGTATGTCTCAGGAGTATGGCGCGAGGTATGAGAGCTTTTCTTCAGAGATGGTGGCACGGACGAGATCCGATTCTAGGGATAGATGTGCGTGATGACAGTATTGTGGTCTCGGATATCAATCTGAGCGGCTCGAATCGTTGGCTCAAGATATCCGATGGTTCCCGCGAACCTGGCAGTCGTGGACCTCTCGTTGATCCAGACCTCTTCATATCAAATATTCGGGAATTCATCGCCGCTGGGCCGTTGCCCATAGAACGGTGCGCCGTCGCGTTGCCGGAGAGCCTTACCTACATGGCCTCCGTTACGCTCCCCAAAAATATTCCCCAAAAGGCGGAGGACGTGAGGTATGAAGCGGCCCTTGAAGGGGCATATCTTCGTCGCCACGACGTTCGCGGAGCGATATATCCTCTTTGCGAAGACGGTTCCAGGGTACTCGTTGTCGCGGTGAAAATCGCGGAGGTGGAAGCGCTGGAGAGCGCTCTTCGTTTAATCGGTCTCGAGGTTTCGTGTCTCACACCCCGTGTGTTCGCGCTCCATCATCTCGTTGCGCTATCTGGTGTGGAGGTAACGGCCGATCTGGTAGCGTACTGTGATAATACCGCGACGATTCCACAGTTTCATCTCTTTCAACGCCCCTTCTATCTCGCCTCGGCTCGTGGATGCCCGGACTTCTTGAAAGCGCTCGAACGAATTGCGTATTCAGAGCGAAGCGAGAATAAGAGGCGCGGAATCTCTCTCTTCCTACATGGCCAACATCCAACCGAGATAGGGCCCCAACACCGAGATTTTTTTTGTCAGGTCGTGAACCTCACCACAGTGCCCTTACCGCGCGGCCTTACCCTGGCTCAAGATCAGGTGGTGCCCGCCGCTCTGTCGTTGTGGGAGACACGCCATGTATAGAGTCAACCTCATGACAAGCCCGTCATGGACCGTGGTAGAACTACGCGCGTTATGTGTCAGGCAGCTCACCTGCGCATGCTGTGTGCTAGCGGCGTTGTGGGGCGGAACCTTCATCCTGCATTACTGGGGTGGATGTTCGAGTGCTCAGGCATCATCAAAGATGGGTGGCTCGGCGGAGCAGATAGAGCGATGTCGGGCTGAGCTCGAAGAATCTGAGCGTGTGTATCGATGGCTTTCCGAGAGTAATGAATCGCGTGCGCAGCCCGCGCAAATCCTGATCGCTCTGGAAAAGATAATGCCCTCTGATGTGTGGCTCAGAGAGATCGTTGTTTCCGAGGGGAGCGTGCGCATTATCGGGTTATCTCGCTCGGAATCGTCGGTGGCGAATTTTCAGGGCGGCTTGGTGGATAGTGGCGTTTTTCGGCATCCCCGTCTTGAGTCCTCCCAGGTAGCGCACGATGTCTCAACGGATTGCCGAGAGTTTCGAATATCCGCGGATATGGCGCCTCGACGAGGTGAGCGTTGACAATGAAGAGGGGGAAAAGAATGCAACTGGTACCAGAAGGCAGCTCCTCGCGGTTGCACATCACGGACTGCCACGTCGTCAGAGCGCCGGGAAAAAGCTCCCTCGGTGTCTTAGTGGAGCCCCCTCTGAGCCGTGTGCTCGTCTTATCGTTGTTGGTACACATCCCGAGGCGCCCGCTATGAAGGCAGCTTGGAGACCCGTCCTACTCAACCGAGTATGCATGCGACTACGGTGTGTGTCTCGCCGACGCATGTATCTTCTCGGCGTGGGATTTCAACTGAGTGTTGTTGTCCTTGGTGCGCGCGCATTTGTTGTGCCCGAGGTGAGTGCGCTCCGAGAGTGCATTGCGTTACGTCTCGAGGAGCGCGCCGTCTTTGATTACCAATCGCAGGCGAGAGACGCGACCCGAGAACTGGCGTCACGGTTGGAGGAGGTGAGGGCCAAGCTTCGAGCCTTCGGTGAACTGAGCGTGGACGGAGGCCAGGTCCACTCGATTGCTCGAGCGTATGCGGATCATGCCAGCCTCAAACTTACGAGTTTTGTCGCGATGGAAACGGAAGGGGAGTATCTCGTGAACGTTGAGGGAGCATTTAATAACGCCGTTGTGTTTGCAGCGATTCTTGAGAGCCACCCCTCTACGCTCCGAGTGAGAAGGTTCAACGCGCACGTTGTCGAATCCTCGATTGATCGAATCGGGCTTGAGATCCTCATCAAAAAATCGCCCCATGCGTCTGTCGGCCCGCGCTCCTGCTCTCTTCAGCGAGAGTGACGTTGTTTTGTTTTTGTGTGTGACGGTGGTTGATTCCTTGCTGTGTAAGATTACAACTCGGGATTTCCAAAAATTCAGCGACCTTTGAAAAGACGGTGCCATCTCATCTTGGAGAGTTCGAATCATCAATCGTCATCCAAGCGAAGACTACCTTGGTTGAGAGAGATGAGTGGAGTGTAAAGGACGACGAGCTCTTGTGTGACCTTCGCCCTGTTTTTCCGGTGAGGGTTTTTCCGGAGAGGTTTTTCAGAAAGGGCCCCGTGGCATGTGCCGACAGCTGAGCGCAAAACACAAAATGCGAATGAGGAGCTCCAAGAGCTGTGCTGGCGGGTGCTGGGTTGACGTGGCGGTTTTGAGGGGGAATGAATGAAGTCTCTCATAGGTAATCAACGAATCCTGAGAGCGACACTCATGGTTGCGCTCACAGTCGTATCGTCGGTAGAGGCGGAGCCGCCGAGTTCCTCTGCTTTTGCTGGCCGCTCGGTCGTTCCACATTCAAAAGGTAACGTTGGCGTTCAGGTCGCGCACAGTAACGGTGTTGATCAGGTCGCAATCGACACAGATTCGGAGCAACCAGTCTTCCAGGTAAAGCGGCTTGAGAATCCATCCCGACTCATCATCGACCTTACATCTCAAAGGATTAGTTCCAGTAAATCCCTCGCGATCGCTGACTTGGATAGGGTTTCATCTATTCGCATTGGCGCTCAACCAACTTCAGGGCGGATCGTTATGGATCTGGCTGAAGGACAGAACATCACCCATAACGTTCGCTCCGAGGGCGGAAAGATAGTTGTTACCCTCTCATCAGGCGGCACGAATGTCGTTCATGAGGTGACCCAAGCTCCGGATTCTCGAAAAGCCGAAAAGCCTTCAGTTCTCCCGATAAAATCAGAGCCTCGATTGCCGGATGTTGAAGAGCGTGACGACGCGAATACAGAGCGCCTTATGAAGATAGAGAAGGCCGTGGTGCCGGCCTCTTTGAAGAACTCCGCTCCATCTGTCTCAACCACAGATATGGAGAAGAAAGAGCAAACTCCAAAGGTCGAGGCCCCAAAGCTCAAGGATCTCAAGCCCGCGATCGAGCAAGCCGTTGCGCCGCAGAGCTCTGACCTCTTAACCAAAGAGGTTTCGATCCTTCCGATCTCCGCTACCACGACTGCGGACATCACTCGGGTGAAAAGCGTTCGTCTCTCCTCATCGCATGGCGCGACAACCTCGGTAGCGGTCGATGTCGAGACGACGCCTGAATTTACGATTGAGCGAACAGCTCCGTCCGAATACGTGTTAACCCTGAAGAATACGACCCTTCCCGAAAGCGCGTTGAGCGCGACTTTGTTCTCGGAGTCTCAAACAGCTCCTATTCGGTCTGTGCGATCAACCGTGCGGGGACGAGATGCGCTTATCCGAATCTTTGCGCAACCTGATACGTATTTGACGGCCCGAGTTGCTGGTGCGCAGGTAGTCGTGGAGGAGACAAAGGATCTCAAGCAGGTTGTTCAGGATATGCGCGCGCAGCTTGCGCCTAAGAACGCTCCCTCACCCGCCGACGCAAAAGAGAAGTCCCTACCGGAGAATAAAGAGAAGATCGCTCCAGTCGTCAAGGACAACGCTGTGGCCGCGAAAGCAGAACCCGCGGTCAAAACGACTACGGATGAGGAGATGTCTGAGAGCGAGGTGCGGTCGTTGCTTGGCGATACGGCTAAATACACCGGCAAACTGATCTCGCTTGACCTCCAAGATACAGACATCGATAACGCCCTTCGGATTATTGCGGAGGTTTCAAATCTCAATATAGTCGCGAGTGAGGATGTGCTCGGAAAGGTAACTCTTCGACTTACAGATGTACCATGGGACCAGGCGCTTGACGTGATCCTGAAGACGCACGGCCTTGATAAGGTGCTCGAAGGAAATGTGATGCGTATCGCTCCGATCGATAAGCTTCGCGTTGAGCGCGAGTCGCTGAAGCAGGCTCAGATCGCCGACATGGAGCTTGCCCAGCTCTTGGTAAAATATATCCGGGTCAGCTATGGTAAAGCCTCTGAGCTTAAGAGCTTGGTTGAGACCGTTTTGTCGGAGCGTGGTACTGTAGCCTACGACGAGCGGTCTAATCAGCTTATCGTGAAGGATATCCAATCCGGCCTCGATAATGTGACCGAGCTCGTTTCGAAGATCGATCTTCGGACACCCCAAGTTCTTCTTGAGACGCAGATCGTTGAGGCTAGTCGAAATCTTACCCGAGATTTGGGTAGTGAACTTGGGTTTCAATACATTCAGTCTCCATCAACTGGTAACGGCACGGGCATGAATTTCCCGTCCGCGGTATCGGTAGGCGGAACGCTCGCGAACAACGGTCTCGGTGCCTCTGCGTTCCCAGCCGCGGTATCAGCTACGGCCGGTTCAGCTGTGAGTATGTTGTTTGATAGCGCAGATGGTAGCAAGACACTGGAGCTTCGGCTCACTCAGTTAGAGGCAGAGGGACGTGTTCGGATCGTGAGCCGTCCGGCGGTCGCTACGACTAACAATAAGCCAGCCGAGATTAAGAGCGTTGAGAAGTATCGCGTTAGGCTACCAAGCGGAGGAACCTCGGTCGCTACTGGTCAGGGATCGACAGCAAATGGAACGGGAGGCACCGCTACAGAGGTTATCGAGGCGGGAATCGTTCTGAACGTCACTCCTCAAGCATCTCCTGACTACTACATCTTGCTCGATATCAAGGCTAAGTCCAGCACCTTTGGAACCTCGACGGTGGAGGGCATTCCGAACGAGGTGGAGCGGAGCGCAAGCTCGTCAGTTCTCGTGTCGAGCGGTCAGACGTTTGCTCTCGGCGGAATCTACAAGCTCATGGATAAAGATGATGTGACTGGAGTTCCGTTCATCAAGGATATCCCGGTGCTTGGGACGTTCTTCCGACGTCTGCAGACCACCAACACTGATGAGGAGCTGTTGTTCTTCATTACGCCGCGAATCGTTGAGGGAAGCTTCGACAATTCAATTATGAAGTCTGACTCCTAGGATTCTACCGTTGAAGGAATTTGCTATGACACAGTACAGAGGCCTCCTCACTATCCTGATATCGATGTGTGCGATGATTGGGTGTGGCGGAAATGGAGCGTCTAATAATGACCAGGGGGTCTCGGTTACCTTTCTTGGGGTCTTCGATGGTAGCTCGTCAGGGACATCAAATGGAACTCCGGTGCCCACCCCAACACCGAGTAGCACCACAAACGGATGCGGAGCCTTGCCGACGACTATTCTGACTGGCGCGATGCTGAACCTGGATCAAGCGGCGATGATACAAAACGGGACATTCCTGGCCTCCGTAGGACTACAAAACAATTTGCATGGCCAGTTCTTTAGAGCGGATCGACTGCTCCTTGAGTACTTTATCCCTGGTTCATCTGTGCAACCGCCATCCACCACCTTTGCGCTTAACTTGCTCGCCGGTCCGGCTGAGGGTAGGGATCAGGGGGGGGCGAACTCGACGGGCGGAATACGACGGCCCATCGTGACGAGCCTTCCTCCATCGTTTCGCTCAAACTGCAATAGGGCTTTTGCTCAGGTGCCGCTTATTCCTCCAGCGATATTTGAATGGCTCGCCTTTAATCGGAACCAACTTCCAGCCACGCCTTTTGACATGGAGGTCGTGATTACCTTGACCGGATTGTCGTCGAGTGGGGACAGATATGACACCAATCCTGGAGCGTTCGGAATTATCGTAACGTCGGGTGGTGTGAACACCAACGGGGACGTCTCTTCGAATTCAGACGCTACCGCCGAGGGGGGTGACGAGGCGCCCTCCTCCACACTGAGCGCGCCGCACGCCGGTGATGAGGATGAGCAGGGGCTTGAGGAGCTGGAGAGCGCTTTCAACACCGAGTCGGTGGTTGAGGGGGAATAGAGGCTGTGTTCCCCCACGGTCGGCTGGGTAGCCTGGGGTGCGCCATATCGAGATCCACCACCTAAGTAGTTGTACTTACGCAGCTTGAGCTGGAAAATTTCAGACTTGGTATTGGCTTTATCTCGCCTTCGTGGCTAGGATACGCCCCCATGGATATCAAGGACATTGAGAACATCATCAAGATACTGAAACAGAACGAGGTAACCGAGTTCGAGCTTGAGCAAGAGGGAACTCGCGTCAAGCTCTCCAGAACGACTGGTGGCACCTATGTGACCTCAGAGGCTCGTTACGAGATGGTTCCGGCGGTGCAGGTTTCTATGGCCGCTCCGGCTGCCGCTCAAGCCGCCCCGCAGGAGGACCTCGGCCGTTATGTGAAGGTTGAGTCTCCGATCGTCGGTACGTTCTACCGTAAACCTTCACCGGACGCTGATGTGTTCGTGAAAGAGGGCGATACGGTAAGCAAAGGTGATACCCTTTGTATCATTGAAGCCATGAAGCTCATGAACGAGATTGAGGCACCCACGTCCGGCAAGATCGTAAAGGTCCTCGGAGTAGAGGGACAGGTTATCGAGTTTGGTGAGGTTCTCTTCCTCATCGACCCAGCTGTGTAATCACACCTACGGCGGTACTTCAGATGAGTTCTGTGCCATTTCAAAAAGTTCTCGTAGCGAACCGCGGCGAGATCGCGCTTCGTATCATCCGCGCTTGTCATGAGCTCGGTATCAAAACTGTTGCAGTTCACTCGAAGGCGGATGAAGACGCGCTTCACGTTAAGCTCGCCACCGAGAGCGTGTGCATCGGGCCTGCTTTAGCGAAAGAAAGCTACTTAAACATCGCCTCTATTATGTCAGCGGCCGTAGCGACACGTGCCGACGCCATTCATCCTGGATATGGATTCCTGAGTGAGAACGCGGCGTTCGCTGAGATCTGCGCGAGTTGTGGGATTACCTTCATCGGACCAACAGTTCGCAGCATGCGCATCATGGGCGACAAGGCCCGCGCGCGTCGAGTGGCCGATAAGGTCGGAGTTCCGACGATTCCGGGCGACAGCAAGGGGATGCTTGACGCGGCAGAGGCTTTGAAAGCCGCTGACAAGGCTGGGTATCCGATCCTTCTGAAGGCGTGCGCCGGAGGCGGTGGACGTGGAATGAAGATCGTGAAGGGGCCGGAGGAGTTCGTTTCTACCTTCCAGACCGCGCAACGTGAAGTTGAGGCCGCTTTCGGTGATGGACACCTTCTGGTGGAGAAGTATCTTCCAAAGGTGCGGCACATCGAGGTTCAGGTCGCTGGAGATCTCTCTCACAACGCCATTCACCTCGGTATTCGAGATTGCTCTATTCAGCGCCGATATCAAAAGGTGATCGAGGAGTCTCCCTCGATAGGATTGCCTGAAAGTCTTCAAAGTCAGATTCAGGACGCGGCGCTTGAGCTTATTAAGTCTGTGAACTACTCCAGTCTCGGAACTGTTGAGTTCCTCGCTGATCTTGAGAACGAGAAGTTCTACTTCATTGAGATGAATACCCGATTGCAGGTAGAGCATCCGGTGACCGAGATGGTTACTGATGTGGACCTTGTGAAGGAGCAGATACGACTAGCTGCTGGCATGGAGCTTTCTTGGCAGCAGAAAGATATCAAGATCACCGGTCACGCGATTGAGGCTCGTATTAACGCTGAGGATCCTCGGACCCTCATTCCATCTCCCGGACTGATTAAGAGCTACCATCCACCTGGAGGAAATGGAGTTCGCGTTGATTCAGCGATTTACGCTGGATACTCCGTCAAGCCGTACTACGATTCTCTTATCTCTAAGTTGATCGTTCGAGATAAGGACAGAGCGTCATGCATCAAGAAGCTCTTAGTAGCTCTCGACGAGTACCTGATCGACGGTATTTCGACGAACATTGAGCTCCACCGAAGAATCTTGTCGCACCCTGATTTCCAGAGTGGTAACTTCTCCACGAAGTTCCTCGATCAAGTTCAACTCTTCGGCTAGTTAGTGAAAACTATGCAGCGATCCCTCTCGCCCCGCCCTTCTTTACGTAGTCGGTTGTTGGTCGTTGTGGGATCTGTTGTGCTTGGGCTCGCTTTCTCGCGTGCGGCCGTTTCAGAGTCACGCCCAGTCATATCGATCTCGGCCACCTCGTATGATTTTGGCACCGTCGCCCAAGGTACAAAGGTTGTTCATGAGTTTGAGGTGAAGAACAAGGGGAACGCCGATCTCGTTATTCAGCGTTTGTCACCCTCGTGTGGATGCACCGCGACCCAAGTGGCGTCACCAATCATAAAGCCTGGAGGCTCTGAGAAGGTTCGAGTGACCTTTGATACGAGCGGCTTCATGGGGGATAAAACAAAGAGCGTTCTTATCGCAAGTAACGATACCAACACTCCCGAAGTTATCGTGACCTTGAAGGGGCAAGTATTGTCGAGCTTCACAGTAGATCCGGCGCGAGTTGACTTCGGAGAGATATTTCCATCTTCGCCTCTGTCGGACCGGCAGCGAGAGGTAAGCTTCTCGGTTGCCGAGGGTAGTGACCTCAAGATCACAAAGGTTACCAGTCTCTCTCCCTACCTCGTGACGACGCCGGTGGTCGCGCAGGGAAATCGAGCGACCGTTACGATTCAGATAGCGCCTACCGCCCCGTTAGGGGAGTTCCGAGATCGGGTAATTTTTGAGCTTGATGGAGGGCGTCGAGCGTCCGTCAATGTCCCTGTGAACGCCTCCGTTAAAGGAGATCTTCGTGTAACGCCAAGCACTATCTCGTTCGGAGTTGTGGATGGACAGGCTTCCCTAGAGCGTCGTGTTCAATTCGAGAATAAGGGGCGTGACGCGGTAACCATTCAATCGATCACATCCTCTGACCCAGCGGTTTCCGCGTCGATGGTGGAGGTGCAACCGGGACGTCTTGGTGTACTCATCGTGAAAGTTGATCCTCGTCGGGTGTCGGGCGATCTCAAGGCCACCGTTGAGGTTAGGACGAATCATGCGACTGAACCAGTGCTCGCAGTAAACGTATTCGGCGTCTTGCCCGCAAAATAGCTTGACCGAAGCTGGTGGATTGAGTCTAACGGAAAGCATGACTCTCCCCGTCACATCCCGTCCTCGGATGATAGCTGTTTTGTGTGTAGCCCGTATCGCTGTACTAGCGACTCTCTCCCTTTTTATTTCGCAGGCTATTTTACATGGGCACGCGGAAACATTTGAGTACGCGGGGAGAGCATTCAAGGTCGATAGCCTGAGGGATATTGATGGGGACAGTGTCGCGCTTGAGGTCAACGGGCAAGAGCTACTCACCTCAAAGTCAACTCTTGGACGCTCGCTCTTCGCGCTCTACGCCCAACAACCTGAGCTGTTGGAGAAGCAGGGCGTTTTCAGTGGATACGGTTCGTGGGTCGCGACACTCCCATCACGTGGAGACGAGGCGGGAGCTGTTACCGCTGTGGAGCGGGTCCTTGGCTCTCCTCAGATTGATGTGGTCGGAAAACTGGGTTTTTACGCGGAAGTTGTTTCAACGAAGGATGGCGAGCGTGTGCTAAGCACGGCGGTTTCTTCGTTGGGTGGAGGCGACGTTGGTGTCTGTGGAGCGTTGGGTTTTCTGAGTTCAGAGAGTCAGCTCTTGCTCAAAGATGCGCAATCTATCGACCGGGAATGGATAACGATGACCTGCCCACGGTCGCTTGTCGAGCTCGCTCGTCAATTGATGGTAGGGGGAAAAACCGGGTGGGGTATCGATATGTTACGCGCCGCCGCCATGTTTTCACGTTCCAGCGAGATCGGAGAGGCCGCGAGCACTTCCCTGCAGAGAATCGAGATGCTCGACAAAGCCAGGAATTCTCAGGATCCGGCGCAGCTAACCTCAGCGCTTGAGGTCGCAAGTTTTGATGCCCTGTTGCGTGAGTACTTTGAGAAAATTCGCCCGGAGGTACTCGATGATTTTAGCGCGCGGGCCCTTCGGGATGGTAAGCCGATGACCGCTTTGCGGGCGTTGTCGCTCCTTGATTTCTCACTCCGGAATGATGCCCAGCACGAATTGGTGTCTCAGGCTCTTCATCAGTTGCATTTCGAGGATCGTGAGATCGTGCGTGACCCTGGTGTTCGCGCGTTAGTATGGTCGTACGCCACGAGGGATGACGACATACGGCAGCGATATATGGCTACCCTTGAGAATTGGATTAACCGTTGCCTTGATGAGGACAATCCTGGGCAGGCGTTGAGTTTGCTCCAGAACCTAACGGAATTAAGACTCGATCCTTCCCCGGCGAACGACACGCTGCGAGGTGCTATCGCTGAGCATTTTGTGGATAACGGGGACGATGAGGCCGCGAATAGGGTGTTGAGGGATATTCGAACGGAGTTGCCGTGGGTATATCGATTCCGGCTCCTGCTCAAGCGCGACATGTATGTGTTGATCATGGTGTCGCTTGGTTATGTCGTTGTTGTGCGATGGGCTTTCATGCTTATCAATCTGATAAGGCGGAGGAACACCGCGAGAAGGATAGCTCAAGAGGCTGAAAGGAGAGCCGCTGAAATCGCTCAGCGCGAGTGGTATCACGCTCAATTCGCTGACGACGCCCTCAGAGCTGAGGGGTTTTTGGATATCGACGAATACGCGGCCGGGCTCAAAAAATTCAATCTTTCTCCCGGGGCGTCATTGAAAGAGATTAAGAACGCGTTTCGGCACGTGGTCAAAACTCTTCATCCGGATCTTAATCCACGGGCGAGTGAGGACGACACTCGGGTGTTTATTGATCTTACCAGGACGTACGAGCGACTCCTTGTACTACACGCAGAGCGGGAGCGGCGGGCGACATCGTCGAAGTGATGTGGCCTCTTGGTTGGAGCGATTGGTTTCGAGGGCGTTGCGCGCGCATGGTCGGTCGGGAACGCATCGCGCGTCGCAAAGGGGGGCGTCTATCCGTATGGTTGCGTGTTGTTGAGAGCTCTTTAGTAACGGCCCTAGCATACATGTTCCGCGTAACGACTCGCGATCCGATCAGAGTCCGTTCCTCTGGTGAGAGGTCTCGGTAGAGCGCGCCAGCTTTGAGCCGGTGAGCGAGTTTTAAATCGTGGTCTACGCGTCGCCAAAAGAGTCTCATGAGTGCGACGTGCAGCGGGGAGGCGGGCTCGAGGTATTCGTTCAGTACAACGATGGCCCACCATGGATTGCCATGACAGAGTTGGTGAGAGATGGATTTAAGAATGGGTTGGGTGAGTTTCATATCCCCCCATGAGCAGGCTCTGTGCCAGCAAGAAGGATCTCTAAGTGCATGTAAATAAAGGGCATTGTTGCCGCTTGCTGAGGCGGTTTGCATCATCCCCTGGGGTGACATACTACAGAGCCTGCCGTTCGCTGTACGGTCATAGAGCTGCTCGTTTATTGATAATTCGGGGCCAGTTTCGATGACAGACGCCGTCATCATGCGTATACTTCTGAGCGACGATCGGAGCACGCGAGAGAGTGTACGAACCCGGCCAGGATCGGAAGATAGCAACCGCACTACATGTATCTGTGATGTGTTTCCGGTCGTCGTTTGTACGAGGCGTTCCAAAATAATCCCATCCTCATAGCTCGTTGCGCAAAGTTCTTGATGCGAATTCGTACAAGACTGAGTATCGTGTAGAAGCTTGTTTGTTTTTGGAAAACGAGAGTGTCCTACCTAGTCCTTGCCAGAAAATATCGCCCATCGGTTTTTAGTTCCGTCAGTGGACAAGAGCATGTCACCCGAACGCTCGCAAACGCGCTGAAACGGGATAAGGTAGTTCACGCGTATCTCTTCACTGGACCGAGAGGGGTTGGAAAGACCTCCGTGTCTCGAATCCTCGCTAAAGCCATCAATTGCCAAAATCCTCAGGATGCTGAGCCGTGTCTGGAATGTCCAACTTGCCTTGAGATCGGGGCGGGAACCAGCCTTGCGGTTCGAGAGATCGACGGAGCCTCGCATAATAGCGTTGAGAACGTTCGCGATCTGATGGATTCGTTCAAGTCGCTTCCACCTCCTGGCTACAAGCGAAAGATCTACATCATCGACGAGGTGCACATGTTGAGCATCTCGGCGTTTAACGCGCTTTTGAAGAGCTTAGAGGAGCCTCCTCCTCATACTGTGTTCATCCTCGCCACCACAGATGTTCATAAGATTCCAGAGACCGTTATCTCGCGGTGTCAGCGCCACGATTTTAGAGCGCTCAGCATGGCGGCTATTGAAGCGCGATTGCGTGAGGTGTGTGACGCCGAGAAGATTGAGGCTGACTCGGAGTCGTTAAAATTAGTCGCGCGCATGGCGGATGGATCGATGCGTGACGCACAGACCCTACTTGATAGGGTACAGAGTTTTTGTGAGGGGGGCATCTCTGCCTCGGAGACTAGTCGAGCGCTTGGGACCGTTGATCAGCGGATCTTGTTTGAGCTTGCACAGGCGATCATCGCTCGGGATACGGCGACCGTACTGGGAAGAGCCTCTGACATATTCGCGACAGGGATTGATCCCTCAACGCTTCTTCGAGAGTTTGTTCACTTTTGGCGAGAGGCGTTTGTCGCCAAGTTAGGCGGTGAGAACGCGCTTCTCGGCTTGGGTTTAGGTAAGGACGCAACCGTTGAGTTGCTCAGGCTCGTCTCGTCCCTTGAGGCGACCGACATGCAAGACCTGTGGGATGTCGCTCGCGATGGCGCTGATAGAGCGCTTCGCTCAGCTCATCCTCGATATGGCTTTGAGGCGCTCGTCGCTCGTATGGCGACACGACAACCGGTAGCTGAGATCGGGGCGATTATAGGTCGTCTCATGAGCGGTGGGGATGAGCGTAAAGCTGGCGCTCCAACTCCTCCGCGTAGTGGCGCATCAAGTGCTCCTGTTCAAACAGCTCCACGTGAACCGGCCGTGCCTCGATCCGCCGCTCCAGAGCCGGTAGCCTCTTCAAGCGCCGTCGCCTCCCCTCCCATGGCCGGTGCGATGATTGCTGGAAGCGCCGGGTTTGCGTGGGAGGAGATCGTCGCGTTCGCCTCGGACACCACAGGTCGAGTGTTTGTTGAGAATTTGAAGCGGCTTCGACCGACCCGGTGTGAGGTCGGTGTGTTTGAGGCGGTTGGTCCGGAGTTTACCGCAACGAGTTTGATGCGGGAAAAAGACAAGGTCATCGAGATCTTCAATCAGTATCTTGATAAGCAGGGAGCGGCGCGTCCGCGGGCTTGGAAGGTGGTGATTCAGAAGGGGCAGGGGGCGGTCGAGGTGTCGGTGTCTGAGAAGGCGCAGGCGAAGGCACAAGGCGAGCGAGAGCTGCATGGACATCCGGCGGTGCAGAGCTTGCAGAAGATATTCCCGGGCAGCAAGGTCGAGCAGGTCAGGGGAAAAGAATAATTTAACTCACTCATTATTGTGGAGATTGGTGGTATGGCGAAGGGCTTTAATGGCTTTCCAGGTGGCGGCAATATGCAGGCGCTTCTTCAGCAGGCGCAAAAAATGCAGCGTGATATGCAGGTCGCGCAGGCTCACGCCGAGGCGTTTGAGGCGGAAGGTTCCGTTGGTGGCGGTGCGGTAAAGATCAAGGTAAATGGTAAGTATGAGGTGCTCGCCGTTGAGATTAAGCCTGAAGCGGTTGATCCTTCGAGCGTTGATCTCCTCCAAGATATGGTTAAGTCAGCGGCTAACGAAGCTATTGCTAAAATTAGGAGCAATACCGATGCGGCACTTTCTAAGGTTACCGGTGGAATGAGCATTCCTGGATTGTCTTAGCAGGGTGGTGAAAAATGATTTCCCGTTGCGCCTTTCGATGGTTTGACTCCAACTTCGTTGGAGCCAACGAAAAAATCCTCGACGTATCTCAGTGGATACGCCTCCGGTTTTTTCGTCGTCTCCGCCTCGTTTCGCCGAAACCCTCAAAATGCTCACGGCGGAACCGTTTTTCACCACCCTGCTAGGAGGCTTCGATGCTAGTATTTCCTCCCGCTCTTCAACGTTTGATCAAGGAGCTCTCGAAGCTCCCCTCAGTCGGTGAGAAGACCGCGACCCGGTTGGCGTATCATCTGATTGCGAACGATCGAGATCTCGCTCGGTCTCTTGGAGCTGCATTGCAACAAGCCGCGCACGATGTGCGGCTATGCGAGCGATGTTTCTTCTTGAGTGAGGAATCGTTGTGCTCACTGTGTCGAAATGCATCTCGAGACCCATCGTTGCTGTGCGTTGTTGAGAAACCGGTCGACCTGGTTGCCATTGAGCGAGGAGGGGAGTTCAAGGGGCTCTATCACATCCTTCACGGTCTCTGGGCGCCTCTCAGAGGACAGGGCCCTGACAGCATGAAGCTTAAGGAGCTCATGGATCGGGTCCGAGGTGGGGCGGTATCGGAGGTCATCTTGGCCACGAGTGCCACGGTTGAGGGGGACGCAACAGCGCTCTACATCGGCCGTATGTTGGCGGATTTGGGCATCAAAACGACTCGACCCGCGCAAGGCATACCCAAGGGCGGGGAGCTGGAATACGCTGATGACGTTACCCTTTCTCGGGCTTTTGCCGCTCGAAATACCTTGCAGTTTTAGTGAGTTTTTTCAGCTGGTTTTGGCCATGTTTCTGACAAAAGAAGGGTGTGGGTATCTTGACTTTCACGCCCTTTGAGCGATTATAGACCGGTCAATTTTCCCCGGTAGCTCAGTTGGTAGAGCAGGCGGCTGTTAACCGCCTTGTCGGGGGTTCGAGTCCCTCCCGGGGAGCCATTTGTCCGAACAGGACCGATAGGCTCCTCTTTTTTTATCCATACATTCATTCGGTATGCCCCGCGTCCATTCGGAGGGCGACTGTCCACGGTCGCCGAAATGTCGCGCATCGTACATGACGTTCGCCCTACGCAACGACTCGGCGGTCGGGGACCCGCCTTCGCTTCGCTACGTCGAGGCAAGCCGGTCGCCGTAATTCCGTGATCCCATGCCCCCTTCGCCAAGGATGGCAGAAATCGCGCATCTCGGGCATCGTAGGAGCGTACAGTTTTTGAACCGGTTCGTAGTATGGACGCTGAATTTCTCGCTATCGCCCTCATTTGGTACGTTGCATTTCTCTTTAGCACGGTATGCCATGAAGCGGCGCACGCTTTAGTGGCGAAGTGGGGGGGGGATCTCACCGCGTACGCTGGTGGGCACGTCACCTTAGATCCTATCCCTCACATCAAACGGGAACCGTTAGGTTTGGTAGTTATACCGTGGCTATGTCTGATCGCCTCGCAGGGAACAAGCTTGTTCGGCTGGGGAAGCGCTCCGTTTGATCCATATTGGCAGATTCGATACCCCAAGCGCGCCGCCCTCATGGCGCTCGCTGGTCCAGTGAGTAATTTTCTTATCGCGCTCATCGCGGCGGTTCTGATGCATATCGGTATCTCCGCGGGCGTGTTTACCCTGACTTTTTCTCCAGTCGTTGCGTCAACCGCGGGTGGTTTTCTCGATGGCGCGGCGATGTTTCTGAGCGTTCTTTTTATCCTCAACATTATCCTCGGAGTTTTCAATCTTCTACCGATTCCACCCTTGGATGGATATTCCGTCCTGGGGCTCTTCGTGCCGGAGCGGACCTACTTACAACTTCTCGAATTCGCAAGAGGATCGGGTTTTTCCATTCTCGGCATTATCGTCGCCTACCAGCTTTTTCCACACCTGGTTCGACCGGTACTAAGCTGGGCCATGTATCTCTTCATGCTACCGCTTGTCCCGTAGCGTTCTTCGGCGCGTTCGTGGTGTCGGCTGACAGGTGGGGCATACGTGAGTTCCACGTTGTCCTACTACGATACGCATGATCGTATCGCGACACCGCGAGCACTTCTTCTCCTCTCGCCCGTAGACGCGAGGTTTGTACATACCTCCGTCAACCACGCCATCTCCGAAGTCGCACCCAAGCTTTTCGATCGCTTCGATGAGAGTTTCTTGAATCGCTTTGTGGAGTTTTAAAAAATGCTCGGCAGACAGAGAGGACGCGCGGGTGAGAGGGTGAACTTTGATCTTCCACAACACCTCATCAACGTAAATGTTTCCCAGCCCCGCAATGACAGTTTGGTCAAGGAGAACCGGTTTAATCCTTCCAGATTTTTGGGAGAGGATCATGTGAAGCGCCGCTGGTGTGCATGAGGGAGCGAGGGGCTCAAGGCCGAGGTGCCCCACCACATCGTCCGGATCTTCACAGAGAGTCATCCGACCGAACTTTCGAGTATCGTTAAATCGGATACTCTTTCCTGAGTCGAGTTCAAGGCAGACCCTGTCGTGTCGATCGATCTCGAAATCGGTTGGAATGACGTCGAGGGATCCACTCATTCGAAGGTGGGTAAACAGATAGAGAGGACTCTGAGAGTCAAGTCGCATGCCGATGTACTTACCGCGACGAAAGACTGAAGAGATCTTCGTTCCCGTGATCTGATGCAGAAAAGCGGCGGGGGCTTGGGGAGAAACGGTTCGTGCCCACGAGACATGACCACGCACGATCGTCGCTCCTTCGACGCGCTCGCGCACATAATCAACGGTTGCTTGTACCTCTGGAAGTTCGGGCATAACGGCCTGGTTTGATGGGGGAGTATAGCTGTTTTATCGCATCAGAGGGAGGCGATCGGCGAGTGAACTTCCCAACTTGTTGGATTTACTACGAGGTCGGGTCGCCACGGATACGCCACGATCGTATCAGCTCGGTAAGTCCTTATTTTAATCAGAGTTTCTGCCGATTTTCAGCTATGGAGGCCTTTTTTGCCGATGCGCATCGTTCACCGATATCAAAGCGAGCAGATGAATATCGAGTTGTCGATCTCTGACGACAGGCTCAAGCTGTTCGCCAAGGTGGTACCGCAGCCTAAGCATGAGGAGGCGAACGAAGGTATCCTGATAGAGGAGTTGCTTAAAGTAACTCAGGGCGAGCTCATAGAGCGGGATGTCGTCGAAGATATCATCCGTCAACTTCATGAGAACAAAGGGTGTGAGGGAAGAAGGGTCGCCAAGGGGCAGCCACCCGTTTTGGGGCGTGATGGAAAGATCGTGTGGCTTGTTCGTCGTTTCCGGCAGGGTTCGGCGGTTTCATCAAGTAGAGAGCTCGCGGACTTCTATAACTTGGGTCTCTTTGAAAATATCGAGGCGGGACGGGAGGTGGCGCGTGTGTATAAGCCATCTGAAGGGCAACCCGGAATTGATGTGATGGGCGTTCCTATCGCTTCGAAAGCTGGAAAGCCGGTGGCCGAAAGATTCGACAAAACGCTTGAATTTAAACCTGATGAGCAGCGAGATGACTATCAGACTCTGCTAGCTGCGGTTACCGGCTACGCTCACGAGGAGAACGGAAAAGTTTCGATTCGAAATACCCTGAATATCGCCGGAAATCTCGACTACGAGATGGGGCACATCGATTTTATCGGTAATGTTCGGGTGGGAGGTGACGTTCAAAAGGGCTTTCACATAAAGGCGCGGGGCGACATAGAGGTTGCTGGCTCAGTTCTAGGCGAGAATCAGCTGACAAGCGATGGATCGATTACGATCCGGGGTTTTCATCAAGGGGGAGAGGGCTCCATTCTTCGAGCTCGTAATAACTATTCCGTGGGACTGGTGCAGAACGTCACCGCCGACGTTGGCGGCAGTATTACCATTCTCAAAGAGGCCCGGGACTGCTCGTTTCGAGCCTCCGCGGCGGTCATAGCGTCGCAGGCGACGATTGTCGGCGGTACAATCTGGTGCGTGAAAGGTTTGGAGGCAAAGATACTTGGCAACCCTGCTGGCGTCAGGACGATCGTTGAGCTTCGAAACGAGTTGGAAGTCACGCCAGAGTATCGGCGTGTCGAGGAAAGTATCAAAAAGCATGAAGTCGCTATCGCCGCGCTTGAGCTTCACATCGGCCCGTATCTCCGGAATCGAAAGCGAGTGCCCCTTCTTGCCGCGAAATTCAAGATGAAGATTACTGAGCTGCTCAATAAGTACGACGGAGTGCAGGCATCTCTTACGAAACTGCAGGAGTCGTTACAACAGATGCATGAATCGAAGCCTACGGAGGAGTCATCGCGAGTCAACGTTCTCGGGATGGCGTACGCAGGTGTGGTGTTAAGCGCCGCCACCACGAAGACACAATTTCAGGAGAATAAGCAGGGGCCTCTTAGCTTTAAGCCGGATCCGGCGGGAGCTGAGTGGGTTTCAGTGCCGTATGAACCATTGCTAAAGGGATAGGTATGGACCAGAAAACGCTCATGTCCACGTTGCATTCAGCTACAGCGAGAGGGATTCAGCTCATCCCACCGGCCATTTTAAGTGAGAGTATTGGGTCGATCGGACTCAAAGATCCGTTGACCATCGCTCCAACAGCCACGCTGCAAGAGTGTGTCGAAACGATGCAGTCGCATCGTGTTGGAAGCCTTCTTGTAACAGATTTAAACGGTAAGTTAATTGGGATCTTCACTGAGCGTGACCTTCTCCTAAAGGTGATGGGAAAGGTTGCTGATCTTTCTAGCCGTACGGTCGCCGACTTTATGACCAAGGACCCGGTTCGTGAAAAGCCGGAAGCGTCCCTTGCCTTCGCGCTGAGCGTCATGTCGCACGGCGGATTTCGACATGTGCCGATCGTTGATCAGGATGAGGTTCCTATCGGTATTGTGTCCGTTAAGGATGTTGTCGATCACTTTGTGCGGAGGATGCTCGATGGGATCTTCGCGTCGGTGGATACGATTTTGTAGGGGGGTAAAAGGCGTGATGACTCGTGATCGGAAGGGCGACGATTCCTGGTCTCCGGAAAATAGGGAATTGTGAAAGACTCTTGCCTGTCGTGATGTGGCGACCAGGAATGGTCGCTCTCCGAAGCCGCGAATTCGTATCATTGCTATGAGGCCAAGGACAAAAAAAGGGCCACCCGAAGGTGGCCCTTTTTCGTGGCTTGAACCGGATTATGAAATCCAGATCTTCGCCAAAACTGGTGCGATGAGGAGGGCCAAGATAGACACCATCTTGATCAAGATGTTGAGAGATGGGCCGGAGGTGTCCTTGAACGGATCGCCTACGGTGTCACCTACAACAGCTGCCTTGTGAGCGTCTGATCCCTTCTTCTCGCCCTCAACGAGCCCTTGCTCGATGTACTTCTTGGCGTTGTCCCATGCGCCACCCGTATTTGCCATAAAGATTCCAAGAACTACTCCCACAATGGTTGTTCCAAGGAGGAGTCCAGCGAGAGCTGCAGGGCCCATCACCAATCCGACGGCGATCGGGGTGATAAAGGCCACCAAACCAGGAGCGCGCATCTCGGTGAGAGCCGCCTTGGTTGAGATCTCCACGCATCGAGAAACGTCAGGCTTAACGCCCTCTCGTCCCTCAAGGAGGCCCGCGATCTCGCGGAACTGACGACGAATCTCCGTTACGATCAGTCCGGCAGCTTTACCTACGGACTGCATCGTGAACGCAACGATGAGGCCTGGAAGCATCGCGCCGATGAACACTCCTACGAGGAGGGTCGGGTTCGTGATAGCCAGGTCGACCTTGCCCGCTGGAAAGCTCTGGGTGAACGCTCCGAACACCGCGAGCGCTGTGAGTCCCGCGGATCCGATCGCGAAGCCCTTACCGATTGCGGCGGTGGTGTTGCCAAGGGCGTCGAGCTTGTCCGTGATATCACGGGTCTCTTTGCCAAGTTGGGCCATCTCAGAGATTCCACCTGCGTTGTCAGCGATAGGACCGTAGGCATCGATCGTCATGATGATACCGGTTGTCGCGAGCATCGCCACACCAGCGATCGCCACACCGTACACGCCACCGAAGGAATTCGAGACAAGAACAGCCGCTACGATGATGATGAGAGGGAGCGTTACGCTACGGAATCCAACCGCGATACCGTTGATAACGCAGGTAGCTGGGCCGGTCTTCGACGCGTTTACGATCTCATACACCGGCTTCGACGAGGTGTAGTACTCCGTAGTCAAGCCGATTCCGATACCACAGAAGGTTCCGAAGATTACCGGAATCCAGAGCGATACGTTGACTGGCGTAACTAAGAAGAAGCCCAAGGAAGCGATGATGAAGAGGACTGACGCGAGGAGGATCGTTGTCCGCAACGCCTTCGCTGGGTCTCCGTCCTTGAGGAACGACATCCACTTGATAGCGATGAAGGAACCGATCGATCCTAGGAGTCCAAGGATGAGCGGCGTAGCCATCAGCCATATCTTGTAGCTCTCAACCGTCGCTGGGTCGCCAGCGTAGCTGGTGAGCGTTTGAAGGTCTGCCACGCTAATTGTAGCGGCGAGAGCCAAGCAACCGATGAGACACGTTACGTATGACTCGAAGATGTCGGCGCCCATTCCGGCTACGTCACCTACGTTGTCACCTACGTTGTCAGCGATAACGCCAGGGTTTCTGGGGTCATCTTCCGGAATTCCAGCCTCAACCTTACCAACGAGGTCAGATCCTACGTCAGCGGCCTTGGTGTAAATTCCTCCACCCACGCGAGCGAAGAGCGCTACTGAGGATGCTCCCATCGCGAATCCTATGATCGGCTCATGGTGAGCGGGAGTGCCGAAGATAAGGAAGAGAACACCTACACCGATAAGTCCGAGGGCTGCTACCGAGAGCCCCATGACGGCGCCACCGTTGAAGGCGGTCATGAGCGCTTGCCCTGGCTGAGCCTCAGAGGCTGCCTGAGCGGTGCGCACGTTAGAGAGGGTTGCTGACTTCATTCCTAAGTATCCAGCAAGAAGCGAGCTACCTGCTCCGAACACGAACGCGAGCGCTGTTGGAAGCTGCAATGCCCACCAGATAACAAGAAACGCGCCGATGATGAACATCGAGAGGTACTGAGCTTGCTTACGAAGGTATGCGATAGCGCCATCACGGATCGCGGCGCTGATCTCTTGCATGCGAGCGTTGCCCGCAGGAAGAGCTTGGATGCCGACGTACAACTTGTACGCGAGCGCGAATCCAATTAAGCCGAACAGCGGAATGGCCCAACTGAAGAGGGACAAAGAGAATGCTTCCATGTCTAAACTCAACTTTTAAATGTCATGATTCATTGGCCCACGACCAAACCGTCTGATGTGAGAAAGCTCTTTGAGTGCGCGGTAACCACAAACTCGGACGAGCCCTCGGATGCATCTATACAGCATGGTCGTAAGTGCCTGAAACTACAGGCCTGGCGATTCTAGCCGTATTAGATAGAGAGTCAACCGGAATATGTTGAGGTGGGGAGGTGTCAGAGGTTAGATGTGTGGGGCATGTGGGGCATGTGGGGCAGGGGGAGGGAGCGATCGGGGGCGACCCTCTTCCGGTCGCCCCCAAACCTGGGCTCGGACGGCGTGTCCTATCGCCGCCGCTCAGGTCGCTCAGGTCGTTCCGGCCGCTCCGGCTTTTCAGTCCTTGGGCCAGCCACGTCATCTCGTCCACGTCCCCGAGCCCCGCTGTCTCCATCGCCCAGGTTCGAGGGTGCCGGGGAGTCCTCTCCACTGGTCTCGTCACTCGTCTCTTCAGTGTCCTTAGGGGCGCAGGTCGCCTCTTCCGCGGTTACCAAGGCGACCCGAAACTGCGAAAGGTTTGCTTTGGTGAGTATCTTTACCTTAGCGAGAGCCTTAAAGGCTGGGCCAACCTTGCCACCTGCTTTACGGAAGCACGCATGGCATGTTTCGGCATCAGCGGCAGGCGCACAGGTGTCCCTAATAGTTGCCACCACTGAATCTGCCGAGACGTAAGCGCCTGAAACGGCGCACCCCAAATTATTGAGAGCCTCGGTCACTGTCTTCAATGAGCACTGTTGGTCTGATTGCCCGAGTGCGGGTTGGAGGGGAAGAGCTATGGTTCCGATGAGGCTCAGTGTTGCGATAACGGAAGTTCTTAGGTTCATGGGAATCCTTCTGTTTGGTTGACCTCTTTGACCCAGCAAGCTTTGGGCCACGCCTAGGTACGATATGGAACAACCACCTTAATGGGGGTTAGCTGGGTGGTTGTTGGAACTGGTGTTCACAGCTGAGAACACTTTGCGGAGAGCTTCACGTCAAAAGGAACTTCCATGGGGTGTGGCTTGACTGTTATGGGAGCAGCGTTTGGTGCAGGTTTTGCGAGCGAATGAGTGAGTAGTGAGCAGGGATAGTAAAGAGGGGTGTGTTTCTCTCACCCTGTCGCAGGAGACGTCGGTACACCGTTCGGGATTCGTTGTCGACCCAGAAGATCCCTGGGGCCTGTGTAAGTGCGTCTGTTAAAAATATACCTGTCGAAATGGTAGCGCTTCGGGCCACATAAAACAGTGGAAACGCGAACGTCCCCGCTAAGGTCGTTATACGCATCTGTCGGCCATTGTTGTTGGTGCCACCCAATATCGCGAGTAAGGGAACTTCAGAGCTACCGCGACGAACAACGAAACCTCGGAGAAATGGGTTATAGCTGTGCGCGGCGATTCGCTTGCCGGATAGATCGAACGCCGCGACACCGGGCTTGCGTCGATCGCCTCTCGCTACCTTAAAAATAATTTCATCTACTCCATCAGAGTTGATATCCCCACACCCGATCAGATCTCCGGAAAGGGATCTGGGGAGCTCGGTCACGCGCTTACTCGGAGAGTTATAGGCCCTCGTGTGCAGCTTCCTCTCGGCTCTATCGTAGACCGCCAACGATGAGCCGGTCTGTGTGGTGAATGAACAGCCGGTGATGACGGTGTCCCCAGAGCTTCCAAAGCTGACGCTTTGAATATCCCCTAATGAAGAGAGTTTAATATTCCACCTGAGACCTGCCTCGGTAACCGCAACGGCAGCCAGGTCAGTGGTTCCGTCGCCATCGTAGTCAGCCGGCACTGGGTAGCGCCCCTCCACGGTCGTTGAGGACCACATGCTGTCCCGAGTGTGGCGACTCTTAAAGGTGACAGCGGCTCCTGTTGTACGCGATACGGTGATAGCTGTATCGCCCGTCCCATCGAAGTCGAGGGGAGCAGCCTCAACGACAACGACTGATGTCGCCTCGGATGGTGCGCTTCTACCTCCGTTTTCCGCGATAAAGGTAGTAACGATTTGGTGTCGACCCGCGGCAAGCGTTGGTAACGTAAACTCCCATGTCCCCGCTTGAGACATCATTCCTTGAGCACCCCTTTCCGAACCGGATATCACGGTCGTTCCAACCACGATGCCGTTGATCGCGATCTCCACGACATGTCCCGGAATACCGGTTCCTGAGAGTGTGACCGCTTTTTTGTTCGTGATCACCGGTTGTGTCCCGTATTCGGCATCAGGAACTCCGATACGAGCTTGAGCTGGTGGGACGATCGTTGGCGTGAGTGTTGGGGTTACGGTTGCCGTTGGGGTAGGGGTGGCTGTTCTGGTGGAAGTTGGAGTTGGTGTCGATGTTGGAGTTGCGGTGCTCGTTGGAGTCGAAGTTGATGTGGCGGTGGAGGTTACCGTAGGGGTGGGCGTCCAGAGAGCGCACGTGCTCGGCTCCCCAACGCATGAGAAACCCGCGTCCTGTCGGCAGGTATTAGAGCATCCGTCCGCGACAGCCGAGCCCGCGTCTGTGTAGCGGCCGACAGTGATATTCCCTTGGAAGATACTTTCAATCGTAAAGAGAATTCCTAATGAGGAGATCGTAGCAGCTCTCATATACGACACGGGTAGTCTCGATGACGTGCCGTAGGTGGTATCGAGTTGACCACTAGAAGAGTAGCGATACACGCCCGCCAGCCAACCAGTATTTCCGACAAGCACACTGCCGTTACTCTGTGGAAGGGCATAGAGCGCATTGCCGACAGAATCTAAAATTTCAACCGTGCCACCACTCCCCCAGGTTGTATCAGTTGTTCCGTCAGCATTGAGACGAAGAACCTGCCCGGCGTACCCACAATCCTCACAATTTCTTGTCACATGCAGGGAGATAAGGAGCTTTCCATCGGTAGTAAGCGCGAGGTGATTCGTTTGAACGTAGTCCGGGTATAGGGATATGGTGCGCACTCCATTGGTGCCGAAGGAGGTGTCGAGCGTGCCATCAGAATTGTATCGTGCAAGCCCCGCTCGATACTCACTCCCTTCCACGACAGTTCCGGCTACCACTATCTTTTGGTCACCCTGAATCGCTACGGCAAAAGCATCGCCACCTGTTCCCCACGGCAGGAGCAGAGCCTTGCCATCGCCATCGAATGTTGAATCCAAGGAGCCATCAGCGTTGTAACGAACGACGCAAAAGCGAGAGTCGGCCGTGCCGGCCACAACGATCTTTCCATCAGCTTGGACGGCTATCGCTCGAGCGTAGGCTTGCGTTGACCCGACCTGTGTTAACACCTGACCGTCGCCATCGAACGTTGTGTCGAGGACTCCTGCTGACGTCAGACGAATGAGGGCGAGCCGGCTCACCCCTCCGAAAGTTGCGCGCGCTGCCCCGGCCATGAGGATCTTGCCATCTTGTTGTACTGCTATTCGGCCGATATTGGTTGAAAACGCTACCGGGATGAGCGCCTGTCCGGTGCCGTTAAATGTTGTGTCGAATTCTCCCTGGGCGTTAATGCGAAAAATACCCCACTGGTTGTCTCCGCCGCTTCCCGAAACGCTTGCGCCCACAACCACCTTGCCACCGGGATAAGGTTGAGCGTCTGAGGGTGAAACGAATGTTGCGGACGAGATCGAGAAGGATCGGGGATTTGACGCTGCGTCGTCGCACTCCTCCGCGCCTCTCACTAATCCATCGCCGCAGACCGGAGAGCAAGATGTGCCGGTGCAGGTGTAGCCCGCTTCTCGTGCGCAGGTGCTTGAGCATCCATCGCCAGATGTTGTGTTACCATCATCGCATGTTTCTGGCGCTGTTGTTTGAGAATCTCCACAATCGCAGGGATCTCCGATGCCGTCGTTGTCATAATCCTGATTAGATTCGGCTACCAGAGCTGGGCAGAGGTCACAGGCGTCTCCATGATAGTCCCCATCAGAGTTGGCCTGATCGACGTTCGAGATCGTTGGGCAGTTGTCAACGTTGCCGCACAACCCGTCCCCATCAACATCGTTGTTAGAAGATAACGGGCAGGTGTCGCACTCATCCCCGCGGCCATCAAGGTCGTTGTCCACCTGCCAGCAGCCATCGTCACAGACCTCAGGGTTGTAAACTCCGGGGCAGTTGTCCCAACTATCGTCCACGTAATCTCCGTCAGCATCTACCGCCCAGGCCATGGTGGGAGCCGAAAACATAAGGAACAACGCGACAATGGCGTGGATCCATTTTGATGGTGCAGTGGCTTCAAGGTAGGGGGAACGCATCATGAGCTACAATCCTTCGCACCATAAGGTCGGCTCCCCTGGCCTGTTTCTTGAGGATTAAAAGCCCCTTAGGACGGTAGGTGTTCTTGGGAGTGCGTTCGATTTGTACGAGACGGCTCTGCAGGAGAGATTGCGCCTATCTAAAGCCCTGGAATGTCTATGGTATGTGGTTGATGTGAGCGTGGACTGGTTAGCCGCGGGCGGTGCCCCACACCCTGTCAGGGGGTGGGGCACCTTAGAGGCTCTGGTGGGGTACGTACCTTGTAGCACAGCAGGCCGCCCCCCTTCAGAGATGGCTACTTTGCATGGACTTCCCCACTAGGGGATCTAATGGGTGAGCTTCTTGTACTTGATGCGGTGCGGAGTTTCAGCGTCAGCTCCAAGACGTCGACGCCGATCGGCTTCGTAGTCTTGGTAGTTACCCTCGAACCACACGACATTACTGTCACCCTCGAACGCGAGGATGTGGGTCGCGATTCGGTCAAGGAACCACCGATCATGGCTTATCACCACCGCGCATCCAGCGAAGTTAAGGAGAGCTTCCTCAAGCGCTCGGAGCGTGTTGACGTCGAGGTCGTTCGTCGGCTCGTCGAGTAGGATGACGTTTCCGCCTGCTCGAAGCATCTTCGCCATGTGCACACGATTACGTTCTCCACCGGAGAGCGCTCCCATGAGTTTCTGTTGATCCTGGCCACCAAAGTTGAAGCGAGAGACGTAGGCTCGGCCGTTAATCTCGCGAGTGCCGAGTTTGATAATATCATCGCCCCCAGTGATCTCTTCAAAGACCGAGTTCTTATCGTTGATCGCTTCGCGGCTCTGATCCATGTAGGCGAGCGATACTGTTTCTCCGACCTTGAAGGTTCCGTTGTCAGCATTCTCTTTGCCGGTGATGAGCTTGAAGAGGGTCGTCTTACCGGCGCCGTTTGGCCCGATGATACCCACGATACCTCCTCGAGGGAGGTTAAAGCTCAAATTCTCAAAGAGAACTTTGTCGCCGAAGGATTTTGAGATGCCATCAGCTTGGATAACAACTTCACCGAGACGAGGTCCCGGTGGGATGTAAAGCTCAAGGTCATCAACCTGCTTGGACTGCTCTTGATTGAGAAGCTCCTCGTACGCTTTGATACGGGCCTTCGACTTAGCTTGTCGAGCGCGAGGGGATTGTTGAATCCACTCAAGCTCTCGAGCGAGGGTCTTCTGTCTCTTCGACTCCGATTTCTCTTCAAGCTCAAGTCGGTTCTTCTTCTGTTCAAGCCACCCTGAGTAGTTGCCTTCCCAAGGAACTCCGTGTCCGCGGTCGAGCTCAAGGATCCATTTCGCGACGTTGTCGAGGAAGTATCGATCATGGGTAACGCAGAGGACTGCGCCCGGATACTCACTCAAATGTCGCTCAAGCCACGCGACTGATTCCGCGTCGAGGTGGTTGGTTGGCTCGTCAAGGAGGAGTACCTCTGGTTTCTCAAGGAGGAGTTTGCACAACGCAACGCGACGCTTCTCTCCACCCGAGAGGTTCTCAACGCTTGAGTCCCCTGGGGGACATCGAAGCGCGTCCATCGCGATGTCGAGGGTGCGATCAAGATCCCACGCGCCGCACGCGTCGATCTTATCTTGAAGCACTGATTGCTTGTCGATGAGCTTCTCCATCTCCTCTGGGGAGATATCCTCACCGAGCTTAGCGCTGATCGCTTCGAAGTCTTTCAGCAGGGTTGCTGCCTCTTTGCATCCCTCCATGACGTTCTCTTTAACCGTCTTAGTTGGATCAAGCTTTGGTTCTTGCTCAAGGTACCCGATCGTAAGGTTTGGACGACAGCTGATATCGCCCGAATACTCCTTATCAATTCCGGCGATGATCTTGAGGATACTGGACTTTCCGGAGCCGTTCAGTCCGACGATTCCGATCTTCGCGCCTTCAAAGAAGGAGAGGGAGATATCTTTAAGAACCTGTTTACCCGGTGGGTACACTCGGTTCACTTTGTGCATGGAAAAAATAATTGGTGGCATGCGGAGAACATACCGCTCTGAGGCGATGCGGGGCAAGGGGAGGCAGGGCCCTTTGTGGCGGCGGGCGCTTTTTATGACGCACTGGAATGGGTGATGAAGGGTGTGTGCATACCTCCGGCCTGTGAGGACACAGACTTCGGCGATCAGGAATGACCGCCCTCCCGGTGTTGCGGTTCATGGTAGGGGCCGTCTCCTGACGAGCCGGAACGCGCGGCACAATAGACCCTAAAATAGAGTGTCGCGATCTGTCGGTGACAGCCCGCTTTAAAAACTACGACCTTCAAACATCAACCGCTCCGGCCTAGAGTTCGCGAGCTGTAAACCTAAAAACGGGTCGACCCGATAGTAGGAGGTGCCATGCGACAACGTTACTCATCCGAAGTAGGAAGTTACGTTCTTGAGCTCGCTGGCGTTATTATGGGCGTCGCGGTGTTCATCGTCGGCGCCGCCGATATATCCCGCATCTTTCAGGCGCGAAGTGCGGTGCGGGCCGCGGTGAACGATGGGGCTCGGTGTCTCTTTCCAACCGACGCGGCGTGTGTCGAGCGCGGTGAGGGGGAACTTTCCGCTCCGAATCGCACGTATGACGTGTGGGTGTGGGGCTCGGGATACGAGGTTCCTCAGGAGTCGTTCGTTGTGTCCGCTCGGTGGCAACAAGAGCCTGTCTATGAGGTAGCGGTCCTCCAAGACGAGATTACTGATGTGACAGTTCAGCAGCGCCAATTTCAGTATCGCCCGTACTCGATGGTGTATCCCACCGTCGCTCATACGACATATCTGATGCAAACTCGATTTCTCCCCGTCATAGTTGGAGGCCGTCCCCTTGAACCACAATTCGCGGACCCTCTTACCACGAGGGTGTCACGTCCAACCGCGACCTACAGCATGGAACGAGTGAGTGGCTCCACGACCAGACGGGTAACGACCGCGCTCAAAACGCCCTACCATGACACCTTTAAAATTGGCTCCATCTCCTTTCCGGTGAGTGACGCGTGGCCAACGATGCGGGAGGACAAAGCTCGTATCGCTGAGATGCCTTCGAGTATCGCGAGTTCCTTACCCTGTTTATTTGGCGCCCGGCAGCCCGCGCCCTCTGGCGAGGTGCTCACATGGAGCGCGGGGACGCCGCAAGAGTGTCGCTATCGTGTCCGTTCATCTCGCTCCTCGCGGGTCATGGAGCGTGGAAATCTCAAAGTTCCGATGATGTTTCGGATTGAGGGAGATTCGCGAGGCACTGTAGATGGAGCAGAGGGAAAGGTGATGGTAGCGCTGTCATGGCAGAGCCCCTCGGCGGGCGCAGGCCAGGTGGAGCTTGGGGGGCGAAGACTTGGATATTTGGGCGGAGGCAACTTCGTGCCACGGGGACTCGCCGAGGTCGATATCAACGCCGCATTGCGTCCCAATTACAACGACTACTCGGAGGAGTTGAGACTCTACTCTGAGCTGCCGCTCCTACCGGTAGACGCTACGGCCACGCTCGATTTTTACCTGGTCAGTTTCAACGAACGTCGGGTGGCATGGAACGGCGGTAAACTTGAGGTATGGCTTCCTCAATATCGCTTGGTTCACGAGAGTCACGACTGTGGGTACACCGCCAATCCAACGGAATGCCCTACGCCGCCAGCGCAGGCGCCAGTTCATTACATAACGTTGAGTGAGAGATCGCCGTTCTCAGCTGTGGTGGCGGGGCGAGAGAGCTGTTCGCTCGCCGAAGACGCCAACGCCGAGAGCGATCTCCCTGGCTTCATTGCGCGATTGCGTGAGGAGGCGCTGAGCACTGGTAGCGCGCGACCACGCTCATTTCACCTTAAGGTGCCGACAGCGCATGCAGTATGCCCGCCGATTGTCGCGACGAGAGCGTGCGCCGCGCCTCTACCGGAATACTTTGAGGGATGCGGGGAGACGCTCTCCCGTGACGATATCGCCTCTCGGTGTGGTGTGCCGAGCGAGTCGAGTGAGGTCCTTGACTACACAAAGCGTCCGACCGCGAGGTCGGTCAAACGATTCAAGGGATGTTCCGATGAAACCTTACCACAGTGCGCCTTGAACCAAGCTCAAAAAGTCGAATCCGTGCTCTACGTGGGTGAGAGGAGGTGTGACGCGGCGACGACCTCAGATGCTCCGCAGATGATTATTGGCCCCCTCGACGCGACAACATGTCAGGAGCGGGAAGGGGAGGCGGCACGATTGTATCGATCGCGCGAGAAGATTCCACGTGATGTCCCGGTTTCTGTGATTCGGCTACCCTCGTCCTCTCGTTTTAGTTCGGCTCGTCCGCCAAACATCTGCGTGCCCTACCTTTCGGCTGAGGGCACCTCGCGCGAGATGCTGTGTGGGCGGGGTCTCAGCGAGGCCGCCGCCGAGCGGTGTTGCGCCGAGAGTGATGGGCGATGTCGCAAGCAGCTCGTTGTGGTTCCGAGTTATTCGTCTCGGGATGACGAATGGGTATCCGCTCTCTCTGCCGCCAAGCGGCGGGTTGTTCAAGCGGCGCAGGCGGGATATCCACCTGTTCGGTATCAAGAGATCTGCGGAGATTCCGAAGTCAATTGCTTGCAGGTTGGCGCTGACCTTGATGCAGACACATCAAAAGCGATCGTTTCAGCCAAGGTCCATGTACCACTTATGCTGTTACGTTTTTTTCACAAGAGTTGGGTGACTGTGGAGTATTCCACGGAGCGGCTCTTGGAGCGCATAGCGCTCGAAAAGTCGTAACAGCCCTAGGTGCTTCACGCTCTGCGCTGCTTAAGAAACGCCGCAAACGTCCCGAATCTCCGCGATCTTACGATCGATGTCGGCGTTGTACTGTCCAGCGCTCACCCGAACATTCTCGGCGTAATTTCCCTTGAGCAGTCCAACTACGGCTGATACCGGGAATACAGAAGAGACCCCAGCTACAAGCTGTTTCCCTACACCCGCCTTCTCACTTGTGAGGGTCGCGATATCCTGCTTCGCCGTCGCGCAATTAATCCCCTTCTTGAGCGCCGCGTCGCCACCCTTGGGGGCGTGACTTTCTCCTACCAGACCGGAGGCGTCGTGATAGAGCCGGTCGGCCGATTCACCCACGGGGTCCGTCACTGGCGCGATCGCGTCGCCGACCGGTTGCAGGACATCTCCAACTTTATCAGTCACGGGAGCTACGTCGTGGCCGATGTGTCGACCTGCTTTTTCCACAGCATCTTTTCCGGCGGTCGCCGCGTTTTGGATGTCATCGCCGATCTCTGAAAGGTCCTCACCGAATTGAGCGTGGGCCGTTCGGGAGACAACGCAGGTACCGAGCGTGAAGAGTGCTAGAACGGAATAACAAGCGATTTTTCTAAACATTGTATCCTTGATGTGGCGATTTACCCGCCGTATGACTGAAAGGTGACACAGAAACAGCGGACCGTCACCCAAAGATTTACGCCCACTATGTGCTGGTTTGTGGGGATCTCTTATGGACTGTGACTTTTTCGTTGCGGTGTGATGGTAGGGTGACTGATACTTTGAATCATGCGCAACCGCCAAACTTTCTTCGCTTCCCTTTGTGCTTCGCTTTGTATCGCGCTCGGTACGTTGAGCATGTCGATGTACCCCGCTTACGCAGACTTCGGCGCGGATTCCGGAAAGGCTGAGGTGCCCGTCGCAATGGCACAGGAGTACGGAGCTTTCGCGGATAAGGCGGTGGAGGCCCTTGTGAAGGGCGACGGTAAGGCTTTTCGCGCGATGTTGAGTCCTGGCACGGAGAAGATGGAACAGCGAGGAAAGGGGGCCATCGACATGATCATCTACGAACGGTTCATTCCGTTTTTCGATGGTTTTGTTAAGCCACATCTCGTCGATCAACCATTTCCGACCTACCGCCGGATAGATGGCGTGAAGGGAGTGGGCTTCGCGCGCTCCTTCTTCCTATCGGATGGCAGCGAGCGATTCTACGTCATCTTCATTCTCAAAGAGGATGACCGACTCACGGTTGGCAATCTCTTACTCGACAAGAAGCTCGACGACGTTCGTTAAGATATCGTCTGCAAGATGTTCTGCACCGTCTCCTCGGCGGCGTGAAACACCTGCTCGGCGGGAACGTGGCTGATACGCGACGCGATTGTTTCTGCTTCTACTTTTCGACCCGAGTTGAGCAGGTTCCGAATCGCCGAGAGAACAACTATCTCCTGCTGAGGCATCGTGGTCGCGAAGTGCGCAATAAGATCTGTTCCGAGATTGGTTTGAGTCATCTCGTTGTAGGCGTAGCACGCTTTAATCAAGTACCCGGCTTGTGAATTAGTGAGCTCCTCTCCGGCGGAGAGTCCGTGCTGAGCCGCGACTATAGATGCGGTCAATGGGATCGGCATATGTCGACCGGTTGATCTCACGTACATCAGACTCGTGATGACATGATTAACCATGGCGCGGAAATGTCGATCCTTAGCGGGGGTTCTTTTCGTTATGGTGGAGAGGAGTTCATGCACCGTCTGGGCCCGATGTTTGGGGAGGTGTTTCTTCAGGATCTCCTCGCGCCCGGCGCGAGCGATCTGTCGCAGCTGCTCCGGGCGTTGAAGGAGCTGGGATACTCGTTCAGTGGCCTCGTCCACGCTGTCAGGGCTGTAGGTGACGATATGCTCCCCCTCGCGGAATAAATCAAAGAGTCCGTTGGGCGTTCGCTCCGTCAGAACAAGAGATCCGCACATCAGCGCCTCGAATACGCGAAAATTGAGGTCTCCCATCACTGTTTGATTCACCACGATCTCAGAGAAGGGAAAGACCTCCCAGTAATTGCCGTGGGTAATGTGGATCGGTACGCGATGTTTAAGTTCCTCGAAAAATTTGACCCGCCGCGGATTGAGCTTTGCGTTGAGGTTGCCGACGAATGATACCGGCCACCTCTTGTCCTCACTCGGTTCGACGAACCGAGGGGCCCACAGTGGGAGCCACGAAGCGGGTGTTCCGCAATCCTTGAACTTCTCGACGTAGTCCTTTTGCGCCACCAGAACGTGGTCGAAGATCTCGGCCATGAACGTATGCATCGGGTGGTGGTGAAACGTATCTACCGAATAGAGCACAACTGGAATGGTGGTAGACTCAAGCCCTGTCATGAGAATGGTGGGCATGCTGTTGTCGTGCCACAGGATCCTATCGGGTAGAAATCCGTTGAGGCTCGCGAGTACGCTGTCGAGGTGGTTTGTACCGCAAGGGATTCGATAATCCAGGTGCGCCTCTGAGCCACAGGTAATAACCTCATGGCCCAACTCCCGCAGTTCAGGTGCAAACCAATCTTGGTTAAAAATGAGAACCTTCACACGCACTCCCGCTCATGATGTCATGTCGCAGAGGGCGCGACATAAGCATCTTTAAGATGCGGTGAGATGAACAAGGGGCTCACCTAGTTCCCTCTGGAACGGTCCTGTAACCTATTGAACGCGTACGGTTTTGGAGCCCGCCGGGCACGGCCTACGCTGAGAGCGCAGCCTTTCGCTCGAGCGCCTCTTCATAGATACGAGCTGGTGGCTCCCGAAGGTCCCACACGAGTCCGAACCAGGAAAGCACTTTGAGTGTGTAGTGCGAGATGTCGACCTCCCACCAGTAGAACCCCTGACGCTCAGAGCCAGGGTAGCGGTGGTGGTTGTTATGCCATCCTTCACCTAGGGTGATGATAGCGAGTAGGAAGCTGTTCTTGCTGTCGTCGCCCGTCTTGAAGCGAGCTTTTCCAAGCACGTGAGCGAGCGAGTTAATGCAGAAGGTTCCGTGGTAGAGGAGCGTTGTGCTGATGCAGAATCCCCAGGTGAACATCTGAAGAGGACCGGTTCCAAGCTCAGGGTAGTACGCCTGAAGGAAGTAGCCGAGCCCAGTAACACCAAGGCCAAGAAGAACAGGTGGCACGATGTGGTGCCGCTCAAGGAGACAAAGCTCTGGGAACTTAACGAGATCCTTTACGAGCTCCCAACGGGTCTCAACGAACTGCGTGCTCAAAACCCATCCAACATGCGCCCACCACATGCCGTAGATGCGTGGTGGATGAACGTCTTCCTCGGTGTCAGAGAACTGATGGTGATGGCGGTGGTGCGATGCCCACCAGATAGGCCCCTTTTGAGCGGAGGTAGCACCAATGAACGCGAGTACGAATTGGAACCATCGACTCGTCTTGTAGCTTCGGTGAGAGAAGTAGCGGTGGTACACGCCGGTGATGCCGAACATCCGGATCGCGTAGAGAGCCATACATACCGCGAAAGCTACCCAGCTAAAGCCTGCCCAAATTACCAAGAGGCATCCAAGATGAATCGCCCAGAAGGCCGCTTGCTTGATCAGATTAACGGGATGGAGAGGATTGCCGCTGGTGTTATTCATGTTCTCGAGATCTCTCCAGGGGCGAGGTAATTCTCGCGAGCCAAGATGACCCCGATAGTAAATGAATTACCCCCGTAAGCAAAGACTGCGCGGACCGCTTGCGGTCTCTTTTCTACGAACACTTACGACAGAGTCCGAAGAACTCAAGTACATGAGATTGCACGGTAAAATTGTGCGTTTGTTGAATCTTTCCCTCAAGGGCGTGAAGGTCGTGGTGGGGCACCTCAACGCACTGGATATCCTTACACGAGGTGCACACGAGGTGGTGGTGATGGTGGTCAGGGTGAAGCAGTTCGTACCGCTTCATGCCATCAAGGATATCGATCTCCGAGAGGATCTTGTTATCAGCGAGGAAGTCGAGCTCTCGATAGATCGTTGTCTTGTTGACCGAGGGGTGTTTGTAAGCAACCTGCTCCAAAAGCTCCGGGGCTGAGATCGGCTGGCTGGCTACTACCAACGCCTCGATCATCGCCTGTCGAATCTTTGTGATGCGAAAGCCCTTGGTTCTTAAGGCGTCGATAAGCTGCTCTGCGGAGGAGTTCTCCGGGGTCTCGTCGGGCAGCACGGTGAGGGTTTTCGACGGCGTCTTCATCCTACGCGCTAGCTCTTCGATAACCTTGAGGGGATCTGAATAAGAGGTTGCTGAGGACCCGTTTTGTTGTGCATCCAGTACCCAAGTCCGACGCTCATCGCTATCGCGCAGAGGACGAACGCCACGACCCCAGCGGCTGGCAACTCAACCGCATGCTCTACCACATGAAATAGAGCGTAGCTCGCTATTCCAGTAAGTCCCGCGGTTACCACGCCAGGAAGGGAATCGAGAACCTTCATGATAGTTGAACGGCGAGTCTCTCCAACCAGAACGACGAAGGATATCAGTAATCCGATCACAACAGAGGCTCCAAGGAGCATGATTATCAGTGGCTTCTGTTCCGTTACGCCACTCATGTGACTCAAGATAGGCCCAGCCGCGAGCGCGTGAATGGAGAGCGCTCCGGCGGTAGAGATGATCTGAAGCGAGCTAATTGGCGCGACCTCATGGTGTTCGCAGCTACAATCACCGTGAGAGCCGTGATGTAACCGGTGATGCATGAAGTGCTTGAGAAGGATCAACGTTCCAACAAACACGATAATGCCGCCAAGTGTTTCAGAGTAGTGCGCTGCCTCGGCGGCAAGCAAAGTTCCAGCGACAGCATACAGGGCGTGAAAGAACGCGAAAGCCGCACCACACACCCAGGGATTTCCGCCCGTTGTCGCGACAAGCGCGATGGCGATAAGGATGCAGCCGTCCCCCGCGAGAACGAGGGGATAGAGCAAGATAAATGAGAGGAGCGACAGGGAAGACATGCCCCTAGTGTATGCGGGAGCGGGGGCCTTTTGCAAATGAGTCGCAAGTAGGCCAGCGGCTAGGCGGCGTTTATGGGAGTGTCTGAGCTGACCGGATATAATAGTTAGGTAAAGCAGGTGTTTAGCTAGCTTGGGGGTGGTGGGACGGACAAGCAGCCTTAGTCTGTTTTGACGGACACGGGGATGCCTCACTGTGCCGGGCCACACCGCCGGGTCTCCGTGCCCCTTGGTGATTGTTACCGTTCAACGGGATGTCACCATACCTACTAAGGTAAGTGTTACATGAGGGGATGACCCCCAAGGATTGAGGTATGCAACACATTCAGCCTGCCCAGGCACTCCCGGCTAATAGCGGTTCAGCAGCAGAGCATCGAGCGACTACCGATTTTTTCGAGAGAGCTCGACGCGTTGTCACATCCTTAAAGGAAGGGAAGGTCATATACGCCAAAGAAGGTTCCAGAGGAGGTTGCCAGGTGCTCGCGTTCGCGGAGCACGGTTTGGTGGTTAAGCTCGTGAACGAGGCGGAACTGAAGAGAACTGAGAATGCGTTCTCAGTTCTCTCCGACGCGGGCTACTCGCCCCCTCGCGCACTCTTTCTTGGAGCAACCTCGGAACATGTCGCGCTTCTGGTGATGGAGCAGATACCACGGGAGCAGATAGCCGGGGCTCGAAGACTGTACTTTGCGGAGCCGCACGGCCAGCGGATGAAGGAACTCGTGCGGGAGGGGAGACAAATAGTTGAAGATGCTGGGCTCCGCAGTGACGAATGGATCCCTGATCATGGATCGAACATGGCGATAACGCCGGACGCGGAGCAAGCGGCCGTTCGGGGGCAGCTTACGAGGAGTCACCTGATTCCCTTTGATCCTGTGTTCTAGAGTCCTTGCGCTCTTGCGCCTTCTCTCAGCGACCGCGCGCGATGGGGAAGAGCATTTCGCCTCTGGTAATGGCCTAGTCACATGGTACACCCTACCTTGTCGAAGACGGCGGGCCACAGCAGGGTGGCAATGGAATTCGGCAAGAGCATCAGCCTCCCGGAGGTGTCTCGTAGTTCAAAAGGTAGGGTGTTCCAGTAGGAGCCAAATCGGGCCGGGGGTTACCCGATTGCCTGAGCTGACTGGCCAGATTGCTTGGCCAAATCCACCACCTCCTTGAGCATCTCAAGCTTGGTGATGATCCGAGGTACCTTGTTCTGTCCCCCTAATTTGCCCCGTCGACGCATCCATTCGGCGAAGAAGCCGGGGGCTACGGGAAGGATCTCGGGAGCCTTGAGTCCGAAGCCCTCTGAGCGATGAGCCTCATAGTCCTCGTTTCGTTTGCAGAGCCGCGCGTCGAGTGTCTGTTGGAAGCGCGCTAACGTTTCGCCTGAAGGAAGCGAGTTCGCGAACTCGACAACGTAAATGTGTCCACCAAGCTCGCCTGAGCGTTCCGGAAATACCGGTCCAACAGTAAAGTCAGATACCTCGGTACCTGTTTCATGCGCGGCGGTCGCGATTCCATCCTCTATCTCCTCAGCGATGAGATGCTCTCCGAACGCGGAGAGGTAGTACGAGGTACGACCGGTCACGAGAACGCGCGGTGTCTTCGTATCGACGAAGCGAACGGTGTCGCCGATCACATACGACCAGAGTCCGGCGCACGTCGTAAGGATGATCGCGTAGTTCACATCCTGCTGAACGTTGCCGATCCAGTGACGAGTTGGTTGCGCGCTCTCAAGCTCCTCAAGGGGAACGAACTCAAAGAAGATCCCGTGATCGAGGTTCATGCGGAGTCCATCGCCGTACCCACGATCCCCGACCGCGATGAAGCCTTCGCTCGCGGGATACACCTCGCGAAGCTCTGCGTGGCTGTGAGCGAGAAGCTCTCGGAATCGATCAACATACGGAGCGAAATTGACGCCACCGTGCACTACCATTTCGAGGTTCTCGTAGATGCGACCGATCTTGCCCTGCGCCTCTGGTCGAAGCGAATTAAGCTTGTCGAAGAAGATCAGCATCCACGCTGGAACGCCCGAGATCATACGAATATCCTCGGAGAGTGAGAGGCTCGCTAAGGTGTCGATCTTCTCCTCCCAGTTCTTGAGGAGCGCTAGATCCGCCGGTGGGAAATATCGCATCTTCGCCCACCACGGCAGCTCTTTGACCGAGATGCCACTCAGGTCGCCGAAGTAGATTCCAGGAGCTGCGTTTGTGAGGTCCGTGCTGCCGCCGAGCATGAAGCTCTTACCACCCATCAAACGAGAGTGCGGACGATTCGTGACATGATGAATGAGAAGATCTGTTCCCGCCTTCGTGTTCGACTTCAACATCTCACGGGAGTAGGGGATGTACTTCGTTGTGCCCGAAGAGGTACCGGAGCTCACCGGGAAGTAGGGGATCGTTCCGGGCCATGTGCAGTCGGTAAGAACTGGGAAGCTCTCCTGCCAAAAGTCTCGCCAGAAGTCCTCATACTTTCGAAGTGGAACCTGTCGCTGATAGTCCTCGATTGAGTTGATAGAGGAGAATCCATGCATCTTTCCGAACTTCGTCGACGCCGCGTGGCGAACGAGCCCTAAAAGTTGCTTCCTTTGAGTTTCAGTGGGGTTAAGGGTGTTGAGTTGTTGGTTACGCCAACGGGCGTACAGCCGTAGGAAAGGGGTTGCGTCAAACATGGACCGTCCGAGGTGAGACCTTTAAGCAAGGCCACCAGCATGGCCTTGAAATCTCTGCTCGGCAAGTACGCCTGGGAGTGAGTGGCCCACAAAGAGCACAACCGACCCTTCGACTCGACCGGATCGGGCAATCATCTTGAGGAGTTCTCGGCGGTTAGGGCTGTGATGACGAATGCGTGCGGCATGGGGATGGATGTTCTCTGGCTTCCACGAGTAGGTAGTAAGCTCGACCCACTCACCCTCGAACGCTTCACGAATCCGGCTCCATGGAATCTGTGCCATGACTATCCCCTCGGTAAAGTACGTGCTCATCCTACAGGTCTTTTCGGTGCTTATCAAAATTATTTTGGGTTCGTTGAGGGGATTCGAGCCGAGCGTCCACCTGTGCCCGTGCTCTTTACCGCGTGCGTAAACGTGACCATAAAGGCTTGGGTTTGGTGCCACCGTCTACGATACTCGCCGTGAAAGGTCAGTTCTTACAGATAGTTCGACTGTCGTTTGGGCGGCATCCACGCCTACGTACACGATCCCGGAACGGATCTGAAGCGCTCTTCACGGGAAGCTCCACACTTGTTTCCTCGGAGATACTGCGCGATCGCGGAGCCGCCATACTGTGAAACATCACGGAGTCCGTTCTCTGTCCCCCCGTTCTCGGAGAGAAAGATAGGGGGTACGCATGTCGAAGGTTGGGGTGTTTCCACGCGAGAGACCGCATCTATCTGAAGAACAACGGTCGCCCTTCCTTCGAAACAGAATACGTATCCAAGATCGTCTTGATCCCTTGACAGCATCGAGCGCGAAGCTGTCCGTCGCTGAGTGCTTGAGCGTCGATCTTCGTAGGATCTCTTCGAATCTCTCCCCTAAGGCTCTCGCGCAACGGCTCGAGTGCAGCCATCTTCTGAATGACCTCAAGCGTTGCTCCTGCTACGATCTCTTTCTTTGCCTTGTCGTTGAAGGCCGTATGGTGCTTCTTCATCGCATCCACAAGGATCGGTGGAAGCTCAACCTTGAAAAGGTGGTTGAGCTGTTGCTCAATCGGCGCACTCGCAGGCAACGCAGCCGGCGCAGCCGCTGGCTTAGCCGGCACAGGCTGTGTAGGGCGTGCGGGAGTCGCTTGTCGTTGCGGAGACGCCGGTGGAAGCGCCTTACCCGCCCCACTGTCAATGTGCTTCCCTCTAAAATCGGGAAGGCTCGCTTTATCAAGCGCCGGAGCTGCCGTAGTAGTGGTGCTCTTATCTGGAGCCCGATTTTGGGGCGTAGCCTTCTTCGCTAGCCGGGCTGATCCTGGTTGGCACATACAAAACTCCTACGCTACCGCTACAATCGATCCCTACTATTCAAAAAAGAGAGCCTTTCGCGCCGCCACAAAAGCGGGGTCGCTCAGTAGTTGATCGCGGATGATTCTAACCTTCTCCCCGTACAGATCAACTAATGTTCTCATCTCAAGGATGATATTCGGCGCTCCACTCGCTTGGTCCTCCTCAAAGGTTACAAGGGCCTTTTTCCAGGCGTTTAGACACGGCATAACGCCGCGATGGAAGTGATCCGACGTTGTGTCACGCCCCTCATCGCGCCCCCGCACCCAGCTTGCCGCCAGAATGTCCTCTATGCCATGCCGCTTAAGGAGCTCCCGCAGATCGGCTTGAAAGGGGATCGAGAGCTCCGCGAGTGGACCACCGTACTCACCATTCGACAGGATCGAACCGATCAGTTGAAACGTTGGAGCTCGGCTAATATCGATCAACCCAAGCATATCGGTGCGTCCGTCGAAGGTGAAGAAGTCTCCGCCCCCAGAACGCCGATGACCGCCCTCGCCGGGAAAGCTCGCCAAGGGCCCTGCTGCGTCGTAAATCACCATCCGCTTGCCGGTCTCGTGGTTGTAATTGCCAGCGGAGAACATCTCGAGCGAGTACTCGGGATTATCCACCGCGCTCAACAATATCGTCGCGCCGAGCGCGGCGCACTGTGCTGGACGCAAACGTCCGCGAATACAGAATTGGTACTCCGGGAACTCGGGCTTGATAATCTTAAACTCCACAAGGAGCCGCGCTACCTCAACCAACTCACGAGCGCTCGTCATAGCTGGGAGTACGATGCAGTCATCGGCGTTATCCACCTTAAAGCCGCCCGTGAACGAGAAGGGGGCTACAAGTTGGAGCGCCTCAAGTTTCCTCCTATCGACCTTAGAGTGAAGGTGTAGCTTGCACCCAATCGGAAGCAGAGCCGCCGCGTCACGACGGAGTTCCCTCACGATCCCACGGAATTCGTCGAGCTTTGGATCGCTCGCAAGAACGCTCAAGCCCTCCTTGTGTACCTGCGGCCACTCCTCAAGCTGTGCGACCTCGCCGTCCCGCGCACCCTGTTCAGCGATCATCCGCTGCATCAAGAAGCTCCCTACAAGGGCGTGATTAGCAATAGCGAGCGAGTCATTCGAGCGACTTAATCCACGATTAATAGTGTTCACGGCGGCGTTAATCTCTTCCGCGCACTGCTTGAGAAACACCAGATGCATCCATCCCGGAAAAACCTCAGCGAGCACCTTTCTTTGCGGGAGCAGTAACGGCTCCTCCCATCCGGCAATTTCACGCCCCCAGTTCTCCGGATGGGCGCTCTGAGCCTGATCCCGAAGTCGTTCAATCGATTGCACACTACCCCGTATAGCGTGAGTAACCCCCTCGAGAGCACCCCAGCTTAAGAGGCTTGCGGAGAGCTTCGATGAAACCTTGGCAGGGTCGAAGCACCGCGCGAATTCAAGCACCTTTCCATCAAGATGCTTCTGTACCGTTTCGGCATTTGGTGAGCGCGGTTGATCATCGCAGAGATCTCTCGATTCATACGACTGCTCCTCGAATGCCATAAGCTCACTATCGTGCTCCGGTGCCACGGTGAGCTGCTCTATGAGGGTGTCGAGACAGTGGCGGTGCTCACGCGCGTCGAGCACCCCTGCGGCGACCAGGAGATTGAGGTTGTAGATCGTTGGCGCAATGGCGCAGAACTTCTCACGGCGATATGCTTGCTGAGTTCCCTGTAGCTCCCCAGCAGCTCTTCGAACGTTCTCTATGACACCTTCGTGGTCGATCTCTGGAGGAGAGATAAGCATCGATTCAAAAGGCGGTAGCGGACGGTCATGGGATGAAAACTCGTCATCACAATCGCGCTCTACATTCGCGAGTCTCTCCCTCTCAATGGTGAGTTGTTGTGCTGCCCATGGCTCCGGAGCGAAATCAGCCTCTAGTAAGAAGTAACGGTCGCGGGGGAGTGCTCTTCGCTCCCACTTCTCGACCTCCTGCGCGATCGAGTGGTGACGATTAAGGAGTCTGTACGCTCGGGCAGCCACCTTCTCCGCTGGTTGGCGCATCCCAATATAGCTCTCCGCGACCTCGATCCTCGTAAGCCGCTCCGCCGAAAGTGGGGCGGTAATCCAGCCGAAGAGACGAGAGACGGCTTTGGGACTCACGAGACCGATAAGCTGCGCGTCAAGCACCGCTGAGAGCGCGGCGAACTTCTGCACCAAGAGATCTCTGTTGTTTTCCTCATGAAGATGGTGTTTCGAGCGAAAGCCTGGCCAGGAGATCACAACGTTAGGGTCACGAATCGCGTCGTACTGCTCAAGAAACCGCAAGAACCCACGGGGGGGACTGAGCGGCTCCGGCATCTTGGCCGCGAAGAAGGCGAGATACACTTGGGCGATAAATCGTTGTTTCCGTGGGGAGCCGAGCACCTCACTCGCAAGGCGTTGCTCGAACTCGTGCCACGCCACGGCAGGGGACTGGGGAGCAACGGAGGCGTTACACTCAAGGAGGAGCTCGCGCGGACCGAGAGGGATGTGCGTGCCGAGCAATCCAGCGGTGCGTCGCTCGCCTCGACCGGTGAGTGGCACGGGATTAAACGCGCGGTTCTCAAGGGGGAGGGCGAGGGGGCCCTCAAGTTGCAGGAGGTCAGACACCGTAGCGGACAGGTCAAACGACTGTCCCTTGCTGGCGCCGCTGAGTCCAAACACCTCCCGAAGGTTTGCGAGCCCCGGTTTAGCGAAGGAAGCCTCGCTTCCCTCAAGGATCGCGATAATCTTTGAAGTCGGCTTCTCGCGCATCAAGCAATCTTCAAGGATTGAGAGGCCCCGCGCGGATCCGTTCGTACCGTACTGACCCATGAGATCGACCGCGTACTGCCCGATTGCGCGAGCACGCTCAGGATTCCCCGCGCCGTAGTAATTGATCACCAGAGAGCAGAACCGGATCGCCACCTCTTCGCCGACCTCCGCGAAGGACGCGAGCTCCTTCCCCTTTGCCGCGTAGAGGGTCGCTGTCTCCTCAAAAGAGGAACCCGCGATAGCGGCTATTTTATGGATCTCATCTCCAGAGAGCGATGGCGTCACGATCGCAAAGTCACGACGGAACCACCACGGGGCAGCGCCTTGGCAATAGATATCGGTAATAATCTGAGTGGCGCGGGCGAGCGCTGTTTCTGGCGCCTCAGCGTGAAGGTATTGGAAGAGGGCCGACGCGCGGTCGGGATTAAGACCGTTCTCAAGCGCTGACTCAAGTGCGCGGACAAATGTGGTAAAGTTCTCTGATTGAAGCTCCTCATGCGAAAGACGCTCTCGATTCTCCAGCGCAAAGAGGAACGCTTCTGGAAGAACCTTGTCGCCCGTCACCGCTGATACGATCCGATACGTCGCATCACTCCATGCGTCACGTGCGAAGACCCGCTCACGATCGAGCTCCTCGTTCCTTACGTTCCCCATAACAGAGGCAAGTGGCATAAAGGCGAGCTCAGGCGGTAACGAACGGTAATCGTGCCCAAGGCACGACACGCCATGCCCGTGCGTTATCTCAACACACGCCGCAGCCCATGCCAGTGGCGAGCGAAAAGCATCTTGCCCGAGATGTGGATGGACCGCCTGCGCGTAGAACTCAGGCTGAAAGTAGAACCACTGAAACAGAGCCTTCGTCGTGTACTGATTGAGGAACGCGAGAACAGAGGCTCGCTCAACTCGCTTCGACACATCACCATCTTCTGAGAGGGCGAGGTCGGTCGCAGGAATGCCGCCGTTGGAGGGTGTGATCGTAATCGTATCGTCTGTAATCCGAACGGAACCCTCGCGACGGTCGCGCAACGCCTCGGTCAATCCCTTGAGGTGCTGTTTGAGCCACGATAAGCGGGGACCCTCTTGGTTGTGGTCACCGGACCTCTCATAGCGATCCTCTTCTAAAAACCGCCTGATGGCGAACTGTTCAACCGAAGGTGTGCGGCTAGAGTAGAAGAAGAGGCCCCACTTCGGACCGTACTGAAATAGATCGTGTCGCCCCTGGAGAGGACGGATGTAAATGTAGTGGGGGAGAGTTTCCGTCTCGCTCATATCGGCGAGACAGCGTGGACCTGGATTGTACGCGCCGCCTAGTGCTCGGATGGGAAAGTTAGAAACCTCTGCGAGTAACTCCCTAAAGTCCTCTAAGAACTCGCTCTCCCGCGAAGGGAGAGACAGGGATTCCTGCGGCGAACTCTTTAAGGCAACAACACTAGTACTCATCACGAGACACGGCCACACAACGGTTTGGGCAAGAGCCGGAGTGTAGCTGGAGCGAAGGGGCTACTCAAACGATGCAAAGGTACTATGAAAGCCCTGGATCGTGAGGGGAGGGTGGGGTTGTTTGTTTGGGTAGGCAATGGTCTGGAATGTCAAAATACGCCACCCTACCCCTCAACACCCCCATAACCCTTCCCATGCACCCAGCCACCAAAACCATCGCTACGCCCTCTGTTCCTCCCTATCGGTCCGATCCCCTCGACTCCCTGGCAACGCAGTCTTCAGAGATCATGATCCTTCACAGTCAGCTGTTAATCGCCTCAACCTTGCGTGCGCAGGGGGTTTTCGGCGGCGCAAGCCCCTCAGAGGTCCGGGCCCACTTTGAGCGGATCCGCGACCAGCTATCGCCAAACGTGCCGAGCGATGATCTCAAGCGGTACAGCGATATCCGATCCCCTGGCAGTCAGATGATGCATCTCTTTCTTTCGCTCTGCGCGCAGGTCCCCCAGTATCTCTCGGATCGGGTTGGGGGCTCCTTGCCAGCGAGGGATGCTCTAGATTGTCTCCGTGACGAAGCCCGAACCCGGAAGTTCCTGGAAGCCATCCCTGAATCTCTCGCTCGCATTCGAAACACCAACCCATCAGGGCAGGTGCATGTCGTCGATGCTGGATGTGGACCGATACCGATCATGGCGATCGCGGCTGCCTGGAGTGATCCGGGGGTGTATGTAACCGCGCTTGAACTTAATCCGCTCTCTGCTGAGCTTGCGCAAGGGATCATTACCGCTCTTGATCTTCAGGATCGAATTACTATCACATGTGACGATGCGACGACCTACGCACCCTCCCGGCCAATTGACCTCATCATCTCTGAAACGATTAGCGCCGGCCTACTCAATGAGCCAGTGGTTGCGGTCATGCAGAACCTCTCGAAGCACCTAACCGCGAGGGGGGAAACGCTACCAACAGGGATCGATGTGCACCTTGGCGTTTTTCCGATTCATCAGTTTGAATCCCCGCTCGGCCACCTCCCCTACAATGGCTTAACCGCGCTCTTGGCGCCCACAGAGCTTGCGCGCATCCCGTGGAAAGCGACCTCCCCTTTGTCTAGGATCGCGGCTCGAATGGCTATTGCTCCCTGCCATGCTGACTCGGTCGCGTGCGCATGGTTAACAGTACGGCTAGGGGACGCGGCGCTTCGCATGAACGAATCCCTCATCACGACACCAACGCTCGTGAACTGCCTGACATCCGACAAAAAAATTGAACCACTTATCATCAATGCCCTGCCAGCGCCAACATCGATTGCAGTTTTTGGTGAGCCTGGCGGACCATTTCTTATCGGGGTACTTCCTCGGAACGAGTGACTGGAAAATTCGCTCCTATCTTTCTGGGTAGTGCCTCACCAGGGTGGGCCACACATAGTTGCCACTACCAAAGACGAGAGGAGAATTCGATGCCCTGTGTCCTCCCTTTATGGACATGGATACATGATGAGGGCAGTGCGAGACCCTGACCTATCCCACATTAGACCATACCCGAGAGTCCTCAAGGATATCGAGCGCCCAGCGAAAGTGCCTCAAGACTTTGGTACACCCTACTTTTCAAAAGTAGGCGAAGTTGTTGAAATCGCAGGTTAGCTGAAACTATCTCTGATATGCACTGCGGCGCTTGGGCGGCTTCGATTAAGGAGGGTGTGTCAGAGGATTGAGCTAAGCAGATAGGACTCCTTACAATCGGCCACTGGCGTAATTAGTTGTTTGATAAGTAACCCCAGACCTGGAGGAGAAAGAAGCACGCGCAGGTCTCTTAATAATGAAGAGGAAAACGGAGCGAAAAGGGACGTTTCCTTTTGTGATGCCTCTAACCGGTCTTGGTGTCGTGACTGGATGTAGTAGCCCCGGTACAGAGGAACAATTTTTTGATCAAAGGACCAAGGATCAAAGGGAACCAACCCCTCCTAGCGGAGGGGATCAAGGATGTCCGCCGTAGCGCCACAGGCGCGAAGGTGGGAACCCAATGACCGAGGACTAAATTATTTTGATTCCGCAGAAGCGCGCACAAACAACGCCCCATAGCGAGGAAAGCCGTAGTGGAGCCAGTGGAAGTTGTCGCGAACACGCCGACCATCAACATCAAGCCCGCCTCGAACATCCCGCACGCACCGCTCTCGGTAGGTCTCTAGAGCGTTCTTTTCTGCGTCATTGATAGTGTCGTTGCCTTCTTTCGCTAAGAGGCCTTCAACATAGGCCCGGTTCTCTTCGCGGGTAGCAACTCGGTAACCTCCTAACCTTTCAGCATAGGATGTCTGATCCGCTCGTGATTTATTGAAAGACCCTTCCGACAGGAGGGTATCTAATTGCTGACCCTTTACTGATATTTGACCCACTACAGCCTGATGATTGTCGATGGTCTTGATCTCGCTGACAGCTTGCGATTGTGCATCGGACTGGGCGGCTTCAGTGCTTGTGAGAGCTTGCAGAAATTTTACTCGCGCCTCAGGAGAAATCGCTTTGAGCGCCTCTGACGTCATGTCAGATACTAGATGGTCAAGCACTGCGGTCTTGCCTGCTTGTGGCAGGATACCAGCTGCACTCTTAGCTACCTCAACTGCTGCTTTCGTATCTATTGCTGGGCTAGTCATTGTGCTTCCCTCCGAGCCTTATCCTCTTCAACTATCGAAACGAGGCGTTTTGCTATCTCAATCTTCTCTTCTATGGAGAGCATTGGAGATGCTCGCAGCGCTTCTATGCGCCGTACGATCTCAGCTACCTTATCCTCGGTTTTCGTATCGTTTTCCATAGCTCCCTTATCTAGAGTCTAAATCAATCCGCGCGCCAATCAACTGCTGTTGCAATCTGCCGGTTTGGGACGTCTTGCGTGCCTGCCTCAAAATACCCACGAAGGGTCTACGGGAACTCCCGTTGCTCGAACTTTAAAATGGAGATGTGGCTCACCTAGCTATCTCTCTCACAGACCCCGCGCAAGGGATTCCGAGCTTAGATGGGGGCACTCGCCTGAAATCTTGAGATATTCAGATATGATTTGAAATCATACGACCCGCGAATTTTTCGCGCGCGCTCTCTGAGAAAAATGGTAGGGGGAAAGTGGTAGGGGAACGGGTCCGCTGTTCCGAGGCCGCCAGCCTTCACGGATGGCTGGAACCGATCTGGCGACGCTATCACTGAAATCTCCGCGCCCCAGAGATCTGCTTAGAGCCATCCATCGCAGCAACGGGGTGTAGCAAGCTCCGACGACGTCCGAAGCATGATTTTTCCCGCCACCGCCAACTAGCTGCTTTCAAATCGCTTTTCTACCTACCTACTCATTCCGGGCGCACCATCGCGACAAACCTTAACTAATTGCCGGGTCATGCCGACCTACGAACGTATGTGGGGATTTGCCATTTTTTGTATGCGACGCATCCCCTCCGTTTCGGCAATGCGGGGAAAGCATGGGGCACTTAATACAAATACGGAGCTTGAAGCCGATGGCGGCGCTGATCGTCATCGCCGTTGTGGTCGGACTTATTGCGCTGCCCAATCTACGGCAGCGGCCCCAACTTCCGATTGACGTACGCAAGGTGAGCTCTCTTGAGGAAATATCATTCAATCCAGAGGGAACGTGGAAGGTCACTCTCAACGAGGGAGAGACGCTCAAAGAGTACGAGGTCTATGACGCATCAGGGCGAGTAAATCTCTCTCGAGCGAAGTCAATCCTTGCCTACTTTTGGGATAGAGTGATTTTCAGTGAAACCTTAGATGTCGAGGGAGAGAATCTTGCGATATTTAGGGTCTCTACAACAGCAGACGGAGATCTCAAGAGCTCGCCCGTATTCCGCCGAAGCTATAAACTCTTCGGTATCTCCTCAACCGGCAAGCTCGTCGGCTTTCGGGATGTACAGGGCTCTCTCCCCTCAGGGGCACCCGAATTGCTCTTCAACTTCGGGCCATTTCTCAAAGGGGGCGCCACCAACATCGGCAGTGGGTCTATCAGCATCCCCCTCGAGATTTCCCAGAAAGAGGATGCTCTCCGCGTACGAAGCATTGGTCAAACGACCGAGCCGCAAGCGTTTGTGGCCGCCACTGTCAAAACCCCCTCCGGCATCAAGGTCCGCGGGTACCTCATAAAACTATCAGGAGCATCCCTGGCTCTTCCATCCCTCGATCAGGTTGTGGACAACGCGCAGAAGGGGGTCGTAGCAGAGACGATCACCGCACCAACTTACAAGAGCAAGGATGCTCAGGGCTCAAGAGACCTCGGCGGCTCACCAACCACGGGCTCGAACGGCCCCTCAAAGGACAAAGGAAAGGTCTCGATTGACTCAGTAAACGCTTCGGCTTCAGTCCGTACCCCGACAAGAACACCGACCGTGACGCCAACCCATACCCCGAGCCGAACTCCCACCAGAACACCGACGGCGACTCCGACAATGACCCCTACTCGCACACCGACGGTAACACCGACCACCACTCCGAGCCGCACGCCGACGAGGATTCCAACGGCCACTCCGAGCCGCACGCCCACACGTACCCCAACGGCACCTCCAACAAGAACACCTACTCAAACACCAACCGCGACGCCTACAGCGACCCCCACGCGGACTCCAACTGCCACACCCACGAAAAAATGTGGTGATGGAGTTAAAAATATTGGAGAGGAGTGTGACAGTGGTAATAAGAATTCAAATTTAAGCGATCAATGTAGAACTGATTGTAGGATGCCAAAGTGTGGGGATGGGATAAAAGATAGCAATGAAACTTGTGACATTAATGATTTTAAAGGATTGGTAAAACCGAAAAAAATGCCAGAGGATGTTTTCGCGCAAAAAGTTTGTCATTCATCATGCAATATTGTCACTTATCCAAATTATTGTGGTGATTGGATAACAAATATTGATTTAGGAGAAGAATGTGATCATGGCGAAAATAACTCTAATTTAGGTTATGAATGTAGAACTAATTGCACAGTGCCAAAATGTGGTGACGGAATAAAAGATTTAAATGAAGCCTGTGACATTGGCGTACTAAATAAAGATAGTTTTAGTGGCTGTGATACAAAATGCAGAACGACAATTTGTGGAGATGGAAACGTTACAGGTGCTGAAGAGTGTGACGACGCGAATACGAATGATACAGACAATTGTACCAATGTATGCCGGCAATCAAGATGCGGTGATAATATAAAAAATGGACAAGAAATTTGTGACGCGAATGATTTTGCGGGAATAATAAAACCAGAAAATATGCCCGAAGATGTTTTTGCAAAAAAAATCTGTGATTCATCATGTAATCTTTCTTATCCAGAACATTGTGGTGATGGAATAAAAAATGTTGATGAAGAATGTGATACTAATGATTTTAGAGAAGTAATTAAGTCTGAAGAAATGCCAGATATTATCTTCAGAAATAAAAAATGTGACTACAATACATGTAAGGTTATCTACGAACCATTATGTGCAAAAGGTCAAGTTTTGAATTGTATAGATGAGTGTCCTAGCGATTCTAACAAAGCCGACCCTGGAGTCTGTGGCTGCGGAGTAACAGATACCGATACCGATACCGATGGTGATGGAACAGTAGATTGTATTGATGAATGTCCTGAAGATAGTAATAAAAATAAAGTTGGAGGTGGATGTGGGCTCGTTGATATCGACTCAGATAACGATGGTACTCCTGATTATAAAGATCAGTGTATAGAAGATGCTAATAAACATGACTCTGGACAGTGCGGTTGTGGTGTAGCGGATCTGGATTCAGACCGAGATGGCACTGCTGATTGTAAAGATGAATGTCCTGATAATGCTTCATTAACAGCAAAAGGAATATGTGGATGTTCAGGAGATGAGGATTCAGATGGAGATGGTACTCTTAATTGTGAAGATCAGTGTGTATCAGACAGCAAGAAAACATCACCAGGACATTGTGGATGTGGCAATGCAGATTACGTTGTAGATGACCAACCAAGTTGCTCTAAACATGTACTTGCACTAGAGCCAGCACCAACTGCCACACAAACACCGACACCTGAAACCTCTCAGGGAACTCAGCAAAAATGTTGTGTTTGTTTATATGAAGAAGAGTTTAAATCTGAGTGTGGAGTTTGGAGAAATAAAACTGGAGGTTGTACTAGTGGTGGTGATTATCCATTGAGTAGTAGCGAAATGAGTCCTCAAAGTGTTTGTGGAGATGTATCTAATGTAGAAGTTTATACTGCTGCTCATATGGATGAATCTGATGCAGCGTGTCTTTCAGACATTTCAGAAACTTTAGTTAGCTCATTACCAGCATTAACTTCTTGTCACATAATACTAGATGGATGCAATTCTTTTAATAATATGAATCTAGCTAATGCAGAAGCTAGGAGAATTAGACAATACCTAAATAGTTGTGGACGTACGAATGTAGAGGTAACTATTGAGGGAAATGAAAATATTACTTCAGATCTTACAGGGGCTCCTGGTAATACTCGTTGTTCTCCAAGAGGAATTAGAGTTTGTGCACGTACTATTACTGACGTATTACATAAATGTCATCCTGCTGGAAGTGACTGTTGGACGGACCCGCAGAATCTAGATAGTAGAACGTGCACTGAGGCTGGAGTGACAAAAACTCAAGTTTGTGTAGCAAATGGTGGAAACGAAAATAATAATGGGGATGGGAGTGGAGCCGGAACTTGGCAATTTCGAAATTAAAGTTTAGTTGATCTGCCCCCTCAGTTAGTACCAGCCCTGATTAGGTTTCCCAGATATTTTTCCTGCCTAACATATTTATTCATGGCTGTCTTGCAGTCCCTCGGCGTGGTTGAGATTCCGAGTGAGCTATGTCACCGTCCACTTTCCGGCGTCCTAGCGACCAAGCATGAGTCTCGTACCCTTGCGCTTCCACGATTAAGGAGGTGCAGGATGAGAAGACCACGACGCACTGAAGAAGAGCGACGCGCAATAATCGAGCGAACTCTGACAAGCGGACGACCGATAGCTGAGATAGCGGCGGAGGCAGGGATTTCGCGCTAAACGATCCAAAGTTGAATGCGAACACCGAAGAGTGACAAGGAAGGCTTCATTGAGGTCTCCCCACCCCGCGCTACAGTTGTAGGCCGAAAAGGGGACGTTTCCCCAAAAAAGTAGAGTCCCCTTTCCCTGTTCATAGGACCAGAGGGCGAAGGAGGTCACAGAGATATTACACGCGCCCCAACAGACTCTCCGTTTTCAACTTGGTCTCCACCGAGACGCGATTCCGTCCAGATGAGCGCGAATTTGGTGTTCACGCGATTCCCCCAGGCACGTTTATTTTCGGCGCGTGCACGAAATGGGGGTGAGCCTCTGTTCCATGACGAGGCTGATGCAGGGGGGCGTTGCTTGGGGGGACGGGGCAGGGGGGAGGTGGGCGGTCCTTGCCAGAAAAAGGGCAGGAAGTAAGCGAAGCTTGCCATGAAAGGTAGCGCAACCGTTCTCCTCTTCACCTCTACGGCCGTGTCATCTGAATCGGTACTACATACCGATCGAACTCCTCTGCCGTAAGGTATCCGAGGCTTACAGCAACTTCACGGAGGGTCTTGCCCTCCTTGTGCGCTGTCTTGGCGATGGTGGCAGCTTTGTCGTACCCTATCGTGCCGTTTAAGGCTGTCACGAGCATAAGATTCTTCTTCATGTTCTCGTCTATTCGCTCAATGTTCGGCTCGATTCCTCCAGCGCAATGAGTGGTGAAGGTGCGGGAAGCGTCGCTTAAGAGCTCGATGCTCTCAAGGACGTTATGGGCCATGACCGGCTTGTAAACATTCAATTGGAAATTGCCCTGGCTTCCCGCAAACGCGACGGTCGCGTCGTTGCCGAAAACCTGAGCGCACACCATGGTGAGCGCCTCACACTGAGTGGGATTTACCTTGCCGGGCATAATCGAGGAGCCGGGCTCATTTTCCGGTATCGTAATCTCTCCGATTCCACAACGGGGACCACTTGCGAGCCACCGCACATCGTTCGCCATCTTAAAGAGGCCCATAGCGAGGGTTAGGATCGCGCCGGAGGTATTGGCGAGCGCATCGTGCGCGGCGAGAGCGAAGAACTTATTATCGCACGAGCGGAAGGGGCTCCCGGTGATCTTTCCGATTTGCGCCGCGCATACCTCACCGAACCTTGGGTGCGCGTTAAGTCCCGTGCCAACAGCGGTGCCGCCAATAGCGAGGTCGTAAAGCCCCCGAGCGTTTTCCTTAATAGAGGCAAGTCCGTAATCAATCTGAGCAACCCAGCTTCCAATCTCTTGCCCAAGTGTGATCGGGGTTGCGTCCTGGAGGTGTGTACGTCCCGTTTTGACGATGTTTGAGAAGCCTTTCGCCTTCGCCGCCAGAGTATCGCGCAGTTCGCTCACTGCAGGATAAAGGTTCGCGCTTAATTCCCCCGCCACGGCGATGTACATAGCGGTTGGAAAGGTGTCATTGGAGGATTGCCCTCTGTTTACATGATCGTTCGGGTGGATGGGCGTCTTGCTGCCGAGGACTCCCCCGCACAATTCAATCGCACGATTTGATATCACCTCGTTTGCGTTCATGTTCGACTGTGTGCCAGAGCCGGTTTGGAAGACAACGAGAGGGAAGTGATCGTCCAACTGCCCTGAAATTACCTCCTCAGCGGCTTGCATAATTGGCCCAGCGACCTGTTCAGATACTTCGCCCAACTCAGCGTTTGCTATAGCTGCCGCCTTCTTGAGAACTCCTAATGCTCGGACGATCGGCCGCTGCCATACGAATCGAGCCCGGCCGATGGGGAAGTTCTCAATCGAGCGTTGCGTCTGTGCGCCCCAGTATCTATCGGCCGCAACTTCAACGGTGCCCAACGAATCTGTCTCTTTTCGCGTTTTCGGAGTCATTTTATTACTCTCTTACAATTAACGCCCACGCATGTTCGGTGGCTCCGCTTACACCTCGTAACGGCTTCCTCCAGTAAGATTGCTTCGGGAGAGGATAGCTGTAATCGCTTCGGCTACAGCCTCAGGCGTAGCTAGCCCGCCCTCGACCTTTCGCCGTCGAAATCGCTCCACCTCTGGGAAATCATCAGCAGTCGTGCATCGAATTGTCGCCTGCATCTCAGTATCGATCACCCCTGGATCGATAATCACCGGAATGGCGGGGGTCCTCGATAGGCTTTGCTCAAGGGCAAGCGTTTCGATATACGCTTCAATTCCAGCCTTTGCGGCGCAGTAGAGCGACCATCCAGCAAAGCGTTTGCGCGCGGCTCCAGAGGAGATCGCTGCCACAACCTTGCGGCATGGTACCTCTTCAAAGTGCGCCATAATCGTTGAGAGTGCTAGAATAGGGGTCGATAGATTTATGTTGAGGTTCGCGAGTACTTGATCGATTGGCTTTTTTGATGAGTGCCCGATTGGATCAAGGGTGCCAGCGTTGCTGATAACAAGGATCTCCTCGTACCCATCCCTCGGGAATGCCTGGAGTGAGGACGTTATGATCTCTTGAGCGGTCTCGGGATTGGCGAGGTCTACCGAAACAGAGTACGGGTGCGGCGCACTCCTCGAGTATTCGATAACGCGGTAGCCACGACGGGTGTAATGGTGACTCAGGGCAAGGCCTAGGCCGCGTGAGCCTCCGGTGATCAGTGCTAGCTTCATATGCATACGCTACCGCAGGTTGGTTCATGTCGCAGCAGGGAACGCTTATCTACGCCCCGCCTCGTGCGAAAATGCGACCAATCTACCGAATTCCCTTTATGTTTTTTCGCCCCCCTCCGCAAGCACCCGGTATCAAGCCTATGGGGGCAAAATGGGAGGTCCAAAAGAACTGTCGCTCAACTGATGTCTTTAAGCTTGATGGGGCTATTTTAGTGTGGAGATTTAGCCATAATCTTCGTGGTAAAGTACCTCGTAACATTTTCTTAGTCCTATATTTGACGACTAGGCACGTGGTAGGCCTTTCAGAACTCAAGTCAGGATACGAGACGTTCTGATTGATAATGGGCGTGTCTCTGATACCCTTGGCCAATTCAATTATTTATCGGACGTATATGAATAGTTTTGGCCATACCGACCATCGTCTAGCGCAGCGCGATGCTTTGAGTGACCTTTGTGGTCCCAGCAATACCGGTCTTGCGCTTCTGGCAGGAGACTCGGGTCTGGAGCTCGCGCCGGATTTTGTGGTGAGAAGAGTGACAGAATCCCTTGATGATATTCTCGATGCACTGCTTTTAAGTGAAGAAAAAAAGACTTTGATTCGTGAGGGTAGGCCCACGGTTGTAGTTAGCACAGGAGCTACCTCATATTTCCAACCTAGTAAGAACATTATTGCGGTCCATCCTGGCGACTATCTTGACCAAACTACTTATTTGGAGGAAGCGGGGCACTACGTGCGTGAATGTCTCATGCCTCTGGATAAGGATCTCAACAGCAACGCGGAGTATGTAGCTGCTCGTGATGAGGCAGTCGCTGCGTGGAGCACGTGGGGAAAACTCGCTTTTCTCAAGATACGAAAAGCCGAGACTGAAGAGTCTAAGGCGCTCGCTGTGATCGGGCAGGTCCACGAATTTTTCGGATCCTTAATGGTTGGATTGCAGGACCAGCATGAGTATGAATCTCGAGAAAAAAAGGCACGAACACCGGAGGCGATTATACAATTCGTTGAATGGACCAGAGGGCAAGGAAAGCTTGAGACGCACGCTAATCAAACTTACAAAAATAAGGCAGAGATCGTTAAATCCCAAGGGTTGCTCCAATATATGTGCGAGCGTGAAGATAAATTCCCCAAAACGTCACTTCAATACCTACTCAGATGCGCGCGCGAAATTGAGTTGGCCCTCGAGCATCTTGATAATTCAGGAGACGACGGCCGCCTTAACAAAACGATTCAGCGGCAATCGCGTAAACTAGAGGGCTTGCCTCACTTGGAATGGGGTCAGGAATACCTCAGATATATCGAACTGGGCCGGCAGTGCTTGGAGTTTTCTGGCTCAGCAAGCGGCGCCCGGCCGATACTTGAGGAAATGATCATGGCACTCAGAGAACATAAGAAGGACCGCCACATACAGGAGATTAAAATTGCAGCTTTGCTGAAAAGCACAAACGAGCACGAGCATGGCTATGCAGCGACCAAATACCATGGTCGGGAACTGTTGCGCGAAAGGTCCCAAAAAATGCTTACTGAGCTCTTTCAAATGCCGTCGTTGGAGGTATTGAATTACGTCACTAACTTCCAAGCCGCTTTGGGGCATGCCACGGATGTTTCGATGGCCGAGCTAGAGGGGCAAATGAACCTTACCTTGGCGATACTGCGCGGAAGAAATAACATCTGAGGGGAACTCCTGTCAGTCATGACTTTCCCACTTTCAAAAAGTCATGACTGCTACTGAGGTATCCGACACTGAGGTATCCCTACAGGAATTGTTCGGGATGTATCTCCGGATAGAACAAAATGACGTCCCCGATCTCTGGTAATCGAACCCTGAAAGTCGATGATGGGAGCGTGTTTAACCCCATCGAATTGATGTTAAAAATGCGCTGCTTGAGGTGTGGGCCTAAGTTATCGTCCTTCAATGCCTCCTCAACATCGAAGAGAATGGGACCGCCGCCTAGCTTCTCACTCACCTGAGCCAGGTAAAACTCGATATCGTTTGATTCGGGCTTGGGATAGGCGTAATTGATGCCCTGTCGTCGTTTGTCAGAAAGAAGTCGGCCCAAAGTTCCGCCGCCGGCGATTTGCTGGAGTACTCGGTAGCCGCCAGGAAAATAATCTTTCAGGTATCCCCCCAGGGCCTTGGCGCCAGAATCGGTATAGAATGTTTCTTTTGAGGGCGGTGCCGGAGGAGCGCATGTTACGTGCCCATTGTGGGCAAGCACGACCCCCAGCTCCGCTTTATCTAAGTCTTTCATGAGACGATCGGCGGTTTCAGCCATGAGCTGATCGCGATGCGGGATAGGGTCGCCGCCTCCACATCCAATTTCATAAAGCCTGCATAACTCAGAAATACTGCGAAGAGCGCTTGTCACCTTGTCCAAATCAATATTGGGATGATTCGATACCTGACCTACCTCTTCAAGCAGTGCGAGGCCCTGCTCCTTAACCTTCTTTTGGATTTGGGCGACGGCATCTTGTACTGTCGCATAGAGGTGGGGAAAATCTTCGGAGAGATCCATCCATTTCAGCATGCCTTGCGCAAAGGCTTTTACTTTTTCAGGCTCTTGCTCCCCTGGAAATTCCAGCGCTAACGCCCTGGCCTCTTCAAAATCATGCGACAACTGGCGAAGACTGGGGCCGAGGAGATCAGAAGCAGCCAATTTTCCCGACTCCTCCCGCAATACCTCGGCGGCGCACTTGGTCTGAACATCGAGGCCAGAGAGCCTAACCCCTGGATGGCCCCTCAAAAACTCGCACAAACTCAAGAACCCGTGATTACTGACGGTCAAAAACCAGTGATCTTTCAACGCAGCTTTAATACCGTCAACGGGACCACTCCGAATCGCGCTTGAAACGGCCATCAGATCGCTGCCATCAGCCTCGATCATGACATGCTTACACTGATGACATTGTATTAGCTGTTTGGTGATGTCAGCCTGCGCCTGAAACATCTCCTTTGCTCGATGAGTGCCCTCGCCGAGACCGATTATCTTGGGGGTGCCTTTCGCCAGCATTGCTGCCGCATCCGAAGCGGAGTACTTTTTAGCGTACTTACTCCAGACGTCGATAGAGGGAGCAGGCGACAGAGGTTTAGGCGGAGCACTGAGGTCCCCAAGCTGGGAGGTAGGCTGAGACTTCGGTGGTTGAAATATGCTCATAGTCGTGATGACCTCGGTAAATTATCTCCAATTATCCGGCACGAACTTAACGATAGTACATGATACAGCATCGAGTTCCCAAACATTTACCACCAACGAAATAGCTACGATATCTTCAAGAGGCCATATCCCACAGTGCATTCAGAGCTGTTTTCAGCTGATCGGCTGCTCCATGCTGAACTGACACCACTTTGTCCTCGCGCCCCAGGGACGTTTATCGGTAGACAGTGTTCGGTCTCCACCGTATCGTCTGAGCGATTGCCGCCTTCGAGAGGGATTATGATATCTGATGTGATTCGAGCCGCAGTTCCCATTCTTGCAGCTCTGATGGTTGTCGCTTCCCAAAACGCTTACGGGGATGATGGGACACATAGCGCCACTACGATGTTGGCTCACAGCGACGATGACGCATGGAGCTTTCGAGTCGCTCCCTACGTATGGGCGACAGCGCTCAATGGAGACATCGGCGTTGATGGGATTAAGAGCCATGTGAATGCGTCTCTTGGAGAGGTTGTCGATCACGTAGACGGAGGCGCGATGCTTACCGCGGAGGCTCGATACGGTCGTTGGGGACTTATTACAGATTTTATCTACGCGGATCTCGCGGATCGGAAATTCTATGACGCAGGCCTCATTGAATCCGTAAAGTTGCACGTTACTCAGTATATATGGAGTCAGGCAGGGGCATATCGAGCCTACCAAAATAGAAACACATGGCTCGATCTCTTGGCGGGTTTCAGACTGGTCTCTATGGATCAAACCCTCTCGGTCACAGCGCGGGATCCTTTTGCCGCGAATGGAGATGTTTCCGATAGTGTTGGGTTAGATCGTACGTGGATCGACCCAATAATCGGAATCAGAAGCGCCGTAGAGATTCTTGATGGGTGGGCTATCCGAACAGAGGGTGACATCGGAGGATTTGACGCGAATTCGAAGTTTACCTGGCAGGCCTTTGCGGCACTTGGATACGACGCCACTGAGGCTACCCGAGTGCTCGTTGGATACCGAGGGCTTGGTTATAACCACGATAGAGATGGCTTCACATATGATACGGTGATGCATGGACCTATGGTCGGTGTGGGTGTTGGATTTTAGCGGTTGGTGTTGCTGAACGGAGGCACGATGGTACGGATCCAAGGCAGAAGTTACTTACTTGTTGGTGCCGTGTATGGGGCGGTAGCGGCCGCGCTCTTGGGAGTGGTGTCGCCGGTCACAGTTGTCGCTCAGGACGGTTTTGATTCGGTGGATGTCTCTCAGGGACAAAACTCGGGGCAGTTGCAATCTCTTGTCGCGCCGATCGCGCTCTATCCAGATCCCCTTGTTGCGCAAATACTTCAGGCCTCCACGTATCCAGACCAGGTAGCTGAGGCGTCAGTAGAGGTGCTGATGCACCCCGGTCAATCACTTGAGAGTGAACCGTGGGACGCGAGCGTTTTGGCCATGAGCCACTACCCACCGGTGCTTGAGATGATGGCCAAGCAGATCAATTGGACTACGCAGCTCGGTCAGGCATACCTGGCGCAGCAAGGTCCCGTGCTCAAAGCTATTCAAGCGATGCGTCAACAGGCGATGAACGTCGGAAATCTGAAAACGACCACGCAACAGCAGGTTGTTTCAACTAACGGAGTGATTCAGATCTATCCGAGCGACCCGAATACGCTCTACATCCCAACCTACGATCCTCAAGCGGTCTATTATGTGCCTACCCCATCGGGAGTTGGTTCAGTAATCGGGTATGGAACTGGATGGGCGGTCGGTGATGCTCTCGCAGGCACCTCCGTTGATTGGGTCGGTGGCACGATCGCTAATTATCCAGCTGGCTACGGATGGCGCAACGCATATTCAAACGGCAGCTACCATGCGGTAGTGGGGCAGACTTGGAACGGAACCTCGTACGCTGGACAGAGCGACTCCCGGACCTTGGCAAATGGCGGTGACGTTACACGATACCAAGGTGCCGCCGTCGGATGGGATGGAACCGCGGCGGGTCGTGGAACCACGTATTCAAATGGTGATACGAGCGGCGGAACGTTCTCGCGAACAGTAACTACCGATAACGAGGTTTACAACGTGCGCGGTGCGGCGGGAACGAACGGTACCAACAGTGGAGGGTATGCCGATGTTACCGGCGTCAATCGGGATGGAGAGACCGTGAATGACTCCATCACCGACCGAAACGGCGATATCACCACAACTCGAAACAACGATGTCTTTGATTCGAGACCTCAGTCGGAGAATCTCTTTTCAGACGCGCGCAACGATGATTTTAGCTCTGACTACGCTGACCGTGGTGCATGGAGTCGAAGCTCCTTTGAAGGAGGGAACGACTTTCGCGGAGGTGGATTCGGTGGTTTTCGCGGAGGGGGGCGTCGATAGCTATGATGACTCAAGAGATTACTACGATGGGACAACGCATGGGCGCAAACCTAAGAACCCTTAGCATCGCGGCACTTCTTTCTTTCACGGTCGCGGCGTGCGCTCCCAAGGGGCATGTAACGCAACCTACCTTTGAAAGTGGTCAGTATACCTTCACCACTCCCACTCAAGCTGTGGCGAAGCTCAAAACCGCGCTAGAGAGCGATGATACCGCGGAGCTTGCGCGCATCTTCGGACCGCAAAGTGGCGACCTGATCTCATCGGGAGACGATGTCGCGGACTCTCAGTCGTTTAAGGCGTTCGCTGAGCGGATGAACGACAAAGTTGAGATCGTTGAACAGGTGAATCAGAATCCGGTCCTCAAAAATCAACGACTCGCCTTTGTCTACGTGGGAGAGCGTGGATATCCATTTCCTATCGCGCTTCATAAGCGAGCGAATGGCTGGCGCTTTGACACCGCGGTTGGAAAAGAGGAGATCATCAATCGCCGAATCGGCCGAAATGAGATCAGAGCTATTGAAGCTATCAATCGGATCGTGGGCGCTCAACGGAGCTTTTTTGAGGGGCACGTATCCGAGGGGAGGACTCCGCAGTATGCTTCCCGACTCTTCAGCTCACCGAGCAAGCGGGATGGTTTGTACTGGGAGAGGGGACAGGGACAACCAGAGAGCCCGCTGGCTGCCGCAATCGCCAGAGCTTCCTCTGATGGATATACCCTTGATGGTTTAAAGAATCGACAAACCTACTACGGGTATCACTTCGATATTCTCGAAAAGCAGGGCCCCAAAGCTCGCGGAGGAGCGATGAGTTTCCTCGATGACAAAGGTCGAATGACTAAGGGCTTTTCGGTGCTTGCCTATCCCGCCAAGTTCGGCGAGAGCGGTGTGATGACCTTCGTTGCTGGTCCCGATGGGATGATCTATCAGAAGAACCTCGGACTAAACACTGATTCCCTTGCTCGAAAGATGACCGCAATCAACCCGGACTTGAGCTGGATTCCGGTGCGATAGAAACTCGTGGCAGTCATGACTTGCCCGGGTTTTCGCCGCGATCTTAGTCGGAACCGTTGCACACAAGTTGAAAGCTAAAAGCAAGTAGGGGAGCGTTTCAGGGGCGGTGTGCGCGCGTGAAGAAAAGAGGTCGACCGAGCCACTACAGAGGCAGGCCGAAAAAGGCAGAAAGCCATGACTAACAAGATTTTCTCTTGTTCAATTTCACAAATTGTCTCGAATAGTGAGTATCTGGCGTCTATGCAACTGCATATGGAAGCCCGCGAAAAAATGCCATTGCTGGGCATCGAGCTCCCCGAACCACGGATGTTTCCAAGTCATGTCGGTCCTGAGGTCCTGTGCCTTGTTCGCGATCTCCTCGAACCGAGTGCACGCGTCCGCGAAGTCATTCAGCGTCGAGGCGTTGGCTGAGCTGCTTGGTTTTACCCCTTTGGTGGTTGCGATGTGTTGGGGACTCACGCCAAGAACCAGATCCTGGATGATAGTCGCCACTTCAGTGTTCACAATACGCAGATGATCGACGGTCATGTAGACGGACCAAAACCTACTACTATCCTCTAATCCGCGCAGCCGTTTGATTAAAACGGGTCTGGCTGCGGCCGTTTGGTCCAATTCTCGAGAGAGTCTAAGAATCTCCTCTTTCTCAAACTTAAAAGTGGCGGCCGCCTCTTGGCGAGAGGTGCGATTATATCTCCACCACACGAGTAATCGCGCCACGAGCAGTTCATAGAGGGGTAAGCCCTTACCAGGAGGTTGGAGCATTGGTTGGTTCGTGTGAAGGATGGTTGTCATGCTTGCAATAGTGAAGTAAGTTGGTTGCATAATGCAAGTGAAATTACACCGATCGAAGACTTATATGGCGCAAAAAGTCGCGAAAAAGAAGAGGGAAGGGAGGCGGCGTTCCCCATGTCCGGTCGCATGCACTCTTGATCTTCTGGGAGATCGCTGGACGTTTCTGATCGTGAGAGACCTGCTCCATGGGCGCTCTCGCTTTAAAGAATTTTTGTCGTCTCCGGAAAGCCCGCCTACCAATATTCTGACAGAGCGCCTTAATCGGCTGGTGCGGCATGGCTTAGTAAGACGTGCTCCCGCGCAGGATGGGAGCAAACATCAGGCCTATGAACTCACTCAAAAGGGGGAGGATTTGCGACCCATTGTGCAAACGCTGCGCGATTGGGGGCTGCGGTGGATACCTCGAACGGAGGCGCGTATGAGTGGCACGTATCAAGCCGTCTCTGGATGATGAGAGGGAGTTGTTGTCGGTGATGAGAAACGATGTCGATATGAGATCCGGTATGTGTAAGTATGTGTGGTATGTGGCTTTATGGTGTGTGACCACTATCGTGCTGAGCGCCCCTTTTTCGGCATGGGCGCAAAGTGAGCGTGCAGTGCGATATGAGATCGAGGGCGGTATCCTAGGCACGAGAAACATGGAAATTCATGGGTACGAGCAAGGAAATGCCACTGAGGATTGGAAGAGCACCAACCCAACTGCACGATTCGAGTATTGGTCTGTAAAAAAAGATCAATGGAACTATGGGGTGATAGCGCAGCCGCTGTATGCGCATTATTCAGACAATCTTACGAGTGATCTCAATTACGATGGCGAAGTCTATTACAAGGGCGAGCATGGAACGCTCGATTACCAGTTTCACTCGGTCCGAGGCACCGCTAATTACACCCTCTTAGGGCGAGATGAAGAGCATAGGTACCTGCGGGGAGGCGGTTCGCTTATCGCGCGCTACGCGGAAGTGAACTTGAAGACTGAGAGTGGTTCTTTTCACGATACCAATTTTATTGCCTTCCCACTCTTAAATCTTGAGTCTGAGTTTGAGCTCTATGATGGGTATGTATTCTTTACTCGTGGTGATTTTCTGCCGTCGATTGATGGGAATGTGTTCCTGGATGGACTCTTTGATGTTGTATTCGCGTTGAGAAGATATGTGGACAGTGAATCGTCCGTCGATGTGGGGATAAGGTTGTTTTTCGGTGGATACGACCCCAATAAACCTGATGACTACGCGAACAGGATCTTCTTTAACGGTGCGGTGGTAAGGTACTGCTGGTAAGATTCTAGAGGCCGGATGTAACGGTAAAGCGCCGCGGGAGGTGTCAAAATTCGGCTCAGGAGCAGGTCTATGAGCCAAAAAAGAGAGGAAAGCCTCCCCCACTGTTTGATGTGGGGCGCAGCAATGCGAGTGATGTCGAGGAGAGGGCCCGCATGGAGAGAATCGCGATTACCGGCGCGTCCGGATTCGTTGGACGACATGTCCTACCGCCTCTGGTAGCGAGCGGATATCATGTGACGGCTTTTGTTCGAAGCCCCGAGGCAGCTCGAAGGGTGCAGGAGATCGGCTGCCAAGCAGCTCTTTGTGACCTGTCTCAGATGGCCTCCGTCGCCCGCCACCTTGAGGGTGCTGATGCCTTAGTGCACATGGCTGCTCGGCTCGACACATGGGGCACGTACAGAGATTTTTATTGCGACAATGTCTTGCTTACAAGACGCATGCTAGAGGCAAGCGAAAAAGTCGGGATTAAAGCCTTCGTGATGATAGGGGCAGCGGCTGTGGCGATTGGATCTCCAGATCCGTTTCCCCTCAACGAACATGCGCGCCTGATTGAGAAAACCGCCGGCCATTACGGCACGACGAAGGCGCTCGCCGAGAAAGAGGTTCTGTTGAGAGAGAGTCCGCAGATGCGACGTGTGGTGCTCCGACCGCCATTGATCTGGGAGCAGGATGCTCCGGTATTCGTCTCTATCGCGGAAGCTGTCCGGAAAAAGCAGTTTGCTTGGATCGATGGGGGGCGCTACCACATCGCCACCATCCACGTTGAAAACCTTATCTCGGCGATTCTAGCCGCGCTCTGCTCTCCCGCTGGACAAGGGGCGTATTTCGTTTCTGACGGCGAATACGTTCAATTTCGGGAACTGGTTGAGGCCGCGTTGCGGGCAAAGGGGGTTCCGGGGCCCCGGCTCTCCGTGCCTCGGTCGGTGGCGAAGCCGAGCGCAGCGCTTGTCGAGACCGCCTGGGGCTTGCTAAGACTTCCAGGGAGACCGCCGATAACAAGAGCGCTGGTCGATCTTATCGGGGGCGAATTTCGTATCGATGACGCGCGAGCGCGGAAAGAGATTGGCTACCGTAATCGGATCTCTATTCATGAGGGGCTGTCGCGATTTGCGGACCAAGCGAACGCGTAATGACCGAGCGCGGTGGATAGACTCTCAAAGGGTGGCGCGGCTCTATCGGAGAAGTGGATTGCGAGAAAAACGATGATGCACGTACTACAAAAAACTACGCTCGCTGTTTCACTGCTCTTTATGTTGTATGCCAACCTCCTCGGCGGAAAAGATGGCGCACGTCACGACATGTATAACGCCTTTCCGACGGCGTTCGCCCCCGCTCCGTACACGTTTGCGATTTGGGCTCCGATATTTCTGGGGTGCATCGCACTGACCTTGTATCTGTGCGTTGTGTCCGGAGAGCAGACTCCTTTTCGCCCCTCCCTAATCAGTTGGGTGGCAGCCGCGTTCATGTTCACAGCTCTCACTGCGTATGCCCCGATCGGATTGAGCAACCTCGTGGTTATGGGTGCGCTGATGTGTCTCTCTATCGCATTTCATCACTCTGCGGAGCCGGCTTCCGGGGCGTCCGGTCTCAACTACTGGTGCGTGCGTATGCCGATCGCGATCTTTCTTGCCTGGACGCTGGTGGCGACACTGCTCAACGGTTGCCAGTGGGCGGTCAGCAAAGGATGGGATGTGGGTCCAGTTGAGGCATCCATCCTGATCGGACTCGCATCGCTTATCGGGTTAGTCGTCGCGTTACGATACCGCGAGATGGCGTGCGCGGTGGTTTTGATCTGGGCCTTTTGGGGGATCGTTGTGGCGCGTCCTGATGAAAGGTTACTGCTGGTCACCACATGTCTTGGAACCGCCTGTTTAGTGGGTGCGGTCATCTATCTTTTCGACAAGGGGTACATAAACCGCAACTAGTTTGGATGCTGAAAGGTCCTACAGGCTCTGAAGAATTCGCTCGATCTCCAGTGGGTCTACGGGCTTTGTGAGATGTTGGTCGAAGCCAGCTTCTTGTGCCAACGAGACATGGTGAGCATCTCCCCAACCGGTGATCGCAACGAGCCTCGGTTGTGGCGTCGTTTTAAGTGCTCGTAGACTTCGCGCCACCTCATATCCCGTCATGCCGGGTAGTCCGATATCAAGAAATACCAGCTCGGGTTTAAAATCCCCCGCGACTCGCAGCGCCTCCGGACCATTTGAGGCTATGCGCGTATCATAGCCGAGCAGTGAGAGTAGATCTCGTAGGCTCTGCGCGACGTCGAGCTGGTCATCAACTATCAGCACTCGATGTGAATGGCTGTGCGACGTAGGATCAGCTTGAGGGCGGACACTGCCGTTCGCAGCTGATGTCTGAGCATGGTCGTTGCATGGGAGGGTGACGGTAAAGGTGCTCCCCGCTCCTGGTCCTGCGCTTGTGGCTTCAACCGAACCGTTATGCATCTCCGTCAGTCGTCGCGCGAGGGTCAAGCCGATACCGAGCCCACCCTGAGACCGAGTCATGGAAGGATCGACCTGAGAGAACATCTCAAAAACCTTGGTAAGCATCTGGGGCGATAGTCCTATGCCATTGTCTGTTACCTGGATCTGCACTGTATCGTCCTTGCGCCGAGCTGTGAGCGCGATGACCCCACCGTGCGGTGTATATTTTGCGGCGTTGTTTAAAAGATTGCTGACAACCTGCGCGATTCGAGTGGGATCTACCGTAAGCGTGATAGGGTCATCAGGCACTGAGACAGTGAGTGTATGCCGACCGGCGTCAATCAAGGGTCTGCTCGCTTCGACCGCGTTCGAGAGAAGCACGCTCAGAGGCACCTCCTGCTTTCGAAGTTCGAGCTTGCCGCGCGTAATACGTGATACATCGAGAAGGTCATCGATGAGACGGACCAGGTGACTCACCTGTCGTTCCATCATGTCTAAGGTTCGCGTGATCGGTTGCCCGGTAGGTGTTCGGCGGAGAACCTGCAAGCCGGTCCGAATGGGAGCGAGAGGGTTTCGTAGCTCGTGGGCAAGGGTCGCTAAAAACTCATTTTTCATCGTAGCTTCGTGGCGAAGCTGAACGACAAGATCCCCTCGCTCATGAAGGAGGTCCCTCACCATATATTGATTGCGGCGGGCCTGTAGCGCGATTCGGATGACGGTCGAGAGCGTTCGCATGTGAACCGGCCTCTCTAAGGTAGTGACGGTGAGCATGAGCTCCTCTGCTAACGCATCGGTGCTGGCTGAGTCGTCGGGTATTATGATGGTCGGGATGCTTGACCAAGGGGGTTGGGCATGGAGGATCGAGAGAAAACGTGAAGCACCATCCGATGTGGTCGGGAGCTCCGACAGGATAATAGCCGCGACACCTTCCTCGATGTGATTATAAAGCTCAGTAAAATCCGGGCAAGCAACTCCCTCAACGCCCATGCTTTTAACGAGGTCCCTGATTCGCGTTGCGTCTCGCGAGGAACTTACTCGGATGAGCACTCGCTCCTCTACGCTGAGTCGTTGCATCGGTGTTGTCCCTCACATTCTGATCATTTCTTACTAGAGTGAGGAATGTCCCTCGGCTATATCTTCGTCGAGGGGGCCGAATGCTACCTTTGTCCATCCAACAATCGGTTCGGCAACAACGATCCCCGCGTCGGTGAAGGATAGCAGCCTCATGGTGTGTTCATGTGGCCCCGTTCGGTTCTTGAAGACGCTCAATCCTCTCCGTATCTCACCGTTTGACTCAAAATATCTGAAGAGAAGAATGGTATCGGCAAGATAACTAACGTTGAAATCAGCGACAGAGCCCCGCAGAACGCCATGTTGAGCTACCACCATGATGGTGATGACGTTTCTCTGATTGAGGTATGAGACGAGTTCATGCAAATGAGTCGAGAGAAGTCGCTCCTCAGGCATCGCGTTGATATACCCGTTGAGACTGTCGATAACGACTATCGTGACGCCGCTGTCTACTGCATCGCGCACCTCTTGAGCGAATGATCCTGGGGTGAGTTCGGCTGGATCAACCTGACGAGCGGTCAGTCTGCCATCTTCGAGATAGGTTTTAAGCGCGCCGCGCTCGCCCGCAAAGCTCAGCCTCTCTGCCCGTGCCAGGAAGGTGCCCAGAATCTCATCAAAGGTGTACACAGCAGCTTTTAATCCCTGCTTGAGGCAAGTGGCGACGAATTGCATCGCCACGGTAGATTTTCCGACACCTGAGGGGCCGATGAATACTGAGGAGGTCCCCGTCAGAAGCCCCCCCTGAAACATCTGATCGAGATTCTGAATTCCACTAGAACTAAAGCATCGTTCGACACCCTGGGGGTGTACTGGCGAAACGAGTCGAGGAAAGACAAACAGCCCCCCCTTGCGTATCTCATAGTCGTGGAAACCCTCCTGAAATTCTGCGGAGCGCACCTTTCCGACATAGAGTCTCCGGCGCGCCCGTCCATACTGGGGAAGGGTGGTCTCTAGTACGATATTCGCCCCCACTATGGCCTGATGCGCGTGCGCTTCGCTCTCGGGGGCGTTTTCGTCCAGTAGGAGGGTTGTGATACCGCGCTGCTCTAGGAAAATCTTGAGAGAGAGGAGCTGCCGGCGATACCGAGTCGGAGAGCCGGCTAGTAATCGAAGCTCTGAAAGACCGTCAACCACAAGATGTGACGGCGTAATCCGCTCAATCTCGGAGATGATATGTTTCATCACGTCTCCAAGTTGGGTCTCGCTGGGGTAAAAAATGGAGCTCCGGGTCTGCTCGATCGGATCGAGAGAGCTCTGAACGAGATCGCACAGCTCGATCTGTTCGAGAGGCCATCCGTGAGAGTTGCAGATCATTTCCATCTCCCGGCGAGATTCCGTTAAGGCGATGTACAGGACTCGTTCGCCCGCGTTCACTCGGTTAAGGAGGTACTGCAGTCCAACGGTAGTTTTTCCCGATCCTGGACCTCCTTCCAGCAGATAGAAGCCTCCCTTAAGAACGCCACCCTTGAGGATTACATCTAATCCGGGAATACCCGTAGCGAGGTATCGTGGCGTAGAGGTGCCGCCCTCACTCATGTTCGATTGGTTGCTCATGACGTAGTAATCTCCGTGGTGAGTGGGGGGCGGCGGCCAGGTCGGCCCAGTGATCAACCCCCACCACCGCGTGTGGGGAGGCCAAGAGCAAAGATAGCGGTAGTTTCGCCAGTCGGTATGACGTCGGCTGTATCGCCTCTTCTTACGCGGTCCTGCGTGAAGGGATCCCGATCGAGGACTGAGAGGAGTGGGGGCTCGTTGGGGAACGGGGGGGGGACGTATCGCCCGCCCTCTCCCACAGGTATCGGTAAAGCTATACGTGCGGGAATCGAATATGGAGTGACATGTCAAGTTGCTCTTGGAACAAGTTCTGTTGTGACACCTATCCTAGCTCTTTCATCTTGTTCTTTCTCTCAGTGAGCGCGCATAGCGCCACTCGATTCGGCCTGATTGTAAGTCACCCGCGCAAATCAGCAGCTTCACAGCGTTAGGCGATGTTAACAAGTTTGGCTGAGACTGAGTGACACATCATCTCTGTTTTTAGAGCATACGAGCAGCAATCCAGGTTAGCTGTGCCGGCCCGTCCCGGCCTTAACGGGTTGGCTCCGCTCTATACTAGGGGTGATTTCACGTTATCTGGAAGGTCGGATTGGAGCGCGCGGTCTCTTTAGAGAAATAGGTGGAGGTGAAAAACTATTCGGCGAGAATCCTCGGTAAAACTCCACCTGGCGAACCAAAGTGAGGCACGACTTTGACATTCGCAGACGGCGCCACAAAACCATCAACCGTGGGGCAATAGTATAAGCATCCAAGCTCAGACGCGGGCCGTGATCCAATGAATTGCTCAGCGTCATCGAGAGCCGCCAACCAGATCTTCTTGAGCGCCACTACATCGACCGGCTCTACAAGATTCAGTCGCGAGAAATCCTCCGGCCGATATCTTCCTCGCCGCTTGATTATCTCCAGAAGAGACACTGGTGTGAATCCGGGGTCCTTGCCCACGGCTGCCCAGACCAAGGCCCCTAAAGTCAGTATCTCATCATGAATGAATAGGATATCCAGAAAGTCTCGCGGTTCGTCACGACCAGCCAACGCCAGCACTTTGTTAATAGCCAGATCGATAGGATGAAGCTGCACCCCGACCTCTTCGTTTCGAATAGGTGGCATGAAGCGCCACGCTGAATCATGCGCCCACTCAATCTTAGTCATCTCATCAGCTCGCGAGACAACTGCGCGGATAAATCCGCGCTGATTCATCTCAATCTGAATTGTGGACCCCGCCTTGAGAAGAAGATCTCGATCCGCTTCGAACGCGGAAGCCACCCGTTGCTCTGAATCGTGAAAATAGTCTAGGTCGTTGCTGTATCGTTTTGAGTGAGGCGCTCGGTGTAGCGCGGCCGCACCCGCGAGGTAGCTATCCTCACTCCTATTCGCTGCAAGCAACAGCGCGATCTCTCGTTGAAATTTTGTTAACGGCATAATCTCTCCGCGACCATCCACGCCTCACGATTGCCGTGCTTCTTCAAATTCTCGACCACCCACGACACATCATTGATCGAAACCTTCAGGTTCGGATCGTACGACCAGAAGCACAGTGCCCGATAGCGCTTGAACGCGCGTCGCGCCTCCCGTACCTGCACCATCTCCTTTGCCTGACTTGGTGTGAGAACCCGACGGCTCCGGCGCCCACCTTTCCTTCCTATTTCAGAGAGAAAGCCGCGCACGACCCTTGGTACCCCTACCGAATTACTGGACGTCATAGCCCCTCATCAAAAGCAAAATCATTACGCTTATCATAAACGGCCTATGATAGATGTACAATATAAACAAATAGTTTGGTGATTTTACGGCAAAGGTATTATCGGGTTTTTCCTGAGGAATCAGGTGCCTATCGCAAAGGAAAAAGTTGAGTGCGGCGAAGCTTTAGCAGGGTGGTGAAAAATGGTTCCGTCGTGAGCATTGTGAGGGTTTCGGCGAAACGAGGCGGAGACGACGAAAAAACCGGAGACGTATCCACTGCGATACGTTGAGGATTTTTTCGTTGGCTCCAACGAAGTTGCAGTCAAACCATCGAAAGGCGCAACAGGAA
>JAIXQT010000030.1 GCA_027485595.1 Pseudomonadota bacterium
ATTTCCTGCTGCGCATTTCGATAGTTTGACTGCAACTTCGTTGGAGTCGCCGAAAAAATCCTCACCGTATCACAGTGGATACGCCTCCGTTTTTTTCGTCGTCTCCGCCTCGTTTCGTCGAAACTCTCAAAATGCTCACAACGGAACCATTTTTCACCACCCTGCTATAGGGTTTTGAGCATCAGGGGTTGGGGCCCGGACGGGAGGTTCTCACAACACCGCATGATCTCGACCGTAACGCTACTCGTTCCGATGAGCGGGTTCAATCCTTAATATATAGGAGGGGTTAGGAATGGCGGGCAAGACGGCGGTCCGTGGGGCGGGGGACTCCATCATCGGCTCGTGAGGCTCTCAGAACGGGTTTCCACATCTCAATCTGTTGCACTCGCCCTCGGGGTGCTCGTTTTCGACGCTTATCGAGTCGAAAACACTATGGATTGGGCGAGTGGCCCGTGCGACCACGTAGCGACACTACGTGCAAAAACTTTCTGAAAGGGGCTCTACCAGGGTGGTGAACAATGATTTCCTGCTGCGCATTTCGATAGTTGGACTGCAACTTCGTTGGAGACGCCGAAAAAATCCTCAGCGTATCTCAGTGGATACGCCTCCGGTTTTTTCGTCGTCTCCGCCTCGTTTCGTCAAAACTCTCAAAATGCTCACGACCGAACCATTTTTCACCACCCTGTTACAATTGCCGTTCCGATGACTTTACGAAAATATGGCTAATGGTGTAGCCTTCAACGCCTAGTCCCAGTGCGCGCCTTTAGCTCAGCTGGATAGAGCATCTGGCTTCGAACCAGAGGGTCGGGGGTTCGAATCCCTCAGGGCGCATTCTTTTCTCGCTACAACCTACATCCTTCATTCTCAAGTGCGTCGGCGCTCTGTACTAAGGCGCTCTGTACCAAGGCGCTCTGTACCAAGGCGATTTGTACGTCAGCACTTTGTCCCTAGGGAAGCGAGGCAAAACCCCACGTAAACGTGCTCGTAAACGTTCACGTGTCGGCGCCCACAACTAAACTACTAGCAGGTTTTGCCTCGCTTCCCTGGGAGAGCTAGAGCGCTGAGCTCGTGTCTGCATACGAGAGCATTCATAAAGGAACGCTGGTCTTGATATCTTTGGGCCAGACACGTCCTCGTGCGCGTTTTCGGGCAGGTCCAAGGGGAAGCGTGTGGCTTGCCTGGAGGAGGGGTAGGGAAGCGTTATGCGGTCTAGCATCCCGTACACCGTCGAGGTAGGCTATTCTTCTATCCGTAGCAAGGCATCGATCAAGGAGAGGAATGGTCCTCACGATGCGGCAGTCCTAAAGGAAGAGAGAACATGGCAAAGGTGGTCGTAACTGGTGGCGCAGGATTTATCGGATCTCATATCGTTGACAAGTTGCTTGCTCGTAACCACGAGGTGCATGTCATCGATGACCTCTCCAGTGGTTCTCGAGATAATCTTGCGCACGCCTCGACCGTGACGTTGCACGTGCTGGATATTCGATCGCAAGAGGCGAAGGAAGCCGTCGAGCGGCTCTCCCCTGATTTTGTGGTGCATGCCGCGGCGCAGGTGTCGGTACGTATAAGCATGGACCAGCCAGCCTTGGACACGGAGCTTAATGTGACCGGGTTGGTGAACATCCTTTCCGGTCTCAAGGATCGCAAGGGCTCCCATGTTGTATTCCTTTCATCGGGTGGGGCGATTTACGGAGAGCAGGTAGCGTTCCCAGCAAAGGAGGATCATCCCATTAAACCAGAGAGCGTGTATGGTCTCTCGAAGAGAGTTGGTGAGGAATACCTCGAGTTTTGGTCGCGCACATGGGGTGTAACAAGCACCTCCTTGCGCCTCTCGAATGTCTATGGTCCTCGTCAGAACCCTCATGGAGAGGCTGGAGTCGTAGCAATTTTTTGTGAGCGACTCCTCGCTAATAAGTCAATTACAGTAAATGGGACCGGCAAGCAGACCCGGGATTTCGTCTACGTCGAGGACGTAGCCGAGGCTGTCGGACGAGCTGTCGATACGCGGTGCATCGGTGAATTTAATATCGGAACGTCCAAAGAGACTACAGTTACACATTTGGCGGAAGAGCTTCGGGCGCTCACCGCTCCAACAGCGGAGATCCTCTACTCAGAGGCGAAGCCAGGTGAGCAGATGCGAAGCTGTATCGATAATTCAGCGGCGAAGGAGAAGTTGTCATGGTCTCCGAAGGTCGACTTCGGGCAGGGTCTTCGGCACACCGTCGCGTGGTACGGCACCAAGAAGTAACCTCTTACACGCCTCACAACGATCCTCGGTGCGAAGAAGGGGGCTGCATGGCCTCTTCTAACCGGTGCGTAGCTGTATTTCTTCCGAGTCTTCACGGCGGTGGCGCAGAGCGAGCGATGCTCGTCTTCTGCCGTGAACTGGTTGAGCTCGGATGGAGCGTTGATCTTATCACGGTGAAACTAGAGGGGCCCCTCCGGCAGCTCATCCCCTCGGGAGTCTCGGTCATAGATCTCAAGAGCCGCCGAACAACCCTGGCGCTCCCGAAGCTCGTTTCCTACCTACGAAAGAATCAGCCGGCGGCACTCTATTCAACGATCATGAACGCGAACGTTGTGGCGGCCATGGCGCGGGTGATTTCGGGCACGCGCACTCCGACAATAGTTCGTGAGTCAAACGCTCCGCTCTCGAGCCCTAAAAATACGGTTTCCCGGTGGATTACGTACAAGGTAGCGCCGTTCCTCTACCTCTTCGCGAACGGGGTCATCGCGGTGTCTCAGGGAGTCGCCGATGAATTGGGCGTCATGGCTCCTCGAATGAGGAAGCGGATCCGGGTAATCCCAACCCCGGTTATTTCGGATGATGTTTTACACCAGGGTGAGGCACCCGTTGCTCATCCCTGGTTCAAGCGGCACGATAAGCCGATCATCTTGAGCGCTGCCCGTCTTGAGCGGCACAAAGGATTCTTTACCTTGCTGCAAGCGTTCGCTGAACTGCGCACTAAGAAGGATGCTCGCCTGGCGATACTAGGACACGGCTCTATGCGTGAGCAGATTGAAGCCGAGGTGGATCGGCTTGGGCTTCGCGAGGATGTCGCGCTTCTCGGCTTTCAGCACAACCCCTTCGCGTACATGAGCAAGGCTGACGTGTTTGTGTTGGCCTCCGAGTTTGAAGGGTTGCCGAATGTATTGGTGCAGGCGATGGCGTTTGGTACCCCCGTAGTCGCCACCGATTGTAAGAGCGGTCCCGCCGAGATCCTGTGCGGTGGACGGTACGGAACCTTAGTTCCTGTTGGCGACGCTCATGCCCTTGCGCTGGGGCTTGAGAAGGCCCTGGATCAGCCCCGACACGATGGAGCGATGCAGCACGCTCGTTCCGTCTACGGAGCTCGTAATGCGGCCCACGAGTACCTCGCCATGGCGGGCCTCGTCGTTTGATACGAGAGACCGAGCAGTATCCCAAAGAGGATAAGGAAACACCGTTGGTCGAGGATATTGTGGCTAAAGACCCCTCCGAGGGCTGCCACGAGCGTTAAAGCCTGCCCCGGACGATATCTCCGTCGCGCAAAGGTGAAGAGGCTCACTCCAAAAAAGGTGACTATCCCCACAATGCCGGCGGCGCCGTTATTGACCCACTGTTGCAGGTAGAGATTGTGAGGAAGCTCTCTCATCGTTCGCGCGTGACCGGTGCCGTGCCCCAGCAGGGGAGCATCGTTGATGAGTCGTAATGACTCCCGAACCGCGAAGAGACGGCTCGCAGCCGAGCCATCGTCGACCTGCTTATTGCTCATGAGGCGGCCGAGGCGGGAATGTTCGGAGATAGTTCCGGTGATGATCGCGGCGATCGCGACCCCCGCGCAGATACTGCCAAGCAAGCCAGTGACCGAGAGCACCCTAATGATCTCTCGTGGTCGCCACCCGTTCTCAGCCATCCGGGCGAAGGAGAAAATACCCACCAAAAAGAGAAAGTTCAGTCCGCCGCTGCGAGACATCGTGGTAACCACTATCAAACCAGTGGTCATAAGAAGTAGTACGTTCATCCACTGCCGCTTGTCACTTCTATAGTCGAGGGTCGCCGCGCAGATCATAACTGCGACGAGAGCGGCGAAGTTGGCGTTGCCGGGGAATCCAGCGGCGCGCTGGCCGAGGGTCGCGAACGTTCCTGGATAGGTGATGTCGAGGTAGATTGACCATCCAAGGAGAAGGAGAGCGCTCAGGCCACAATAGGGAAAGAGCTTTGGAAACCACCTCGCTTGGGGGATGTAGAGCGCGAGTATCGATATCGAGAATCCATATACGAGAAGAAAGATCCACTTTCCGCCCTCACTCCAGAATGCTCCTGGTAAAATGCTGTAGAGCAGGGAGCACGCGGCGATAAAGAAGAATGCCGCGTACGGCCCGCGATTGGCGACAAGTGGGGGGAGGAGACGGGCGTTTGAGCTGTGCGCGAGATCGCGGACCATCGCTAACACCATGAAGGGGGCGATGAGGACCACAGCGCACAGAGTTGGATTCAGCGGCAGATAGCCGAGGCGTCCTAAGGGTTGGTCAGCGATGCTCAAGAAGAGGGTGAGCACCACGAATATATACAGGCCGGAGAGAGATGATGCGATTCTAGAGAGAGCTCCCATAGCCTTCGCATCGTAATGATGCCGCAGCTCGTTATCAACGCGCGATTGAAGACGTCGACGCGGGATATGATGGCTACCACTCAGATGTTCGTCCGATGATGATCGCTAGGTAAGAGGGCGAGGAAAGATGCTAGAGTCCCCTTCAGAAAGCTTTTTGACATGAGACCAGAACGTAGTCGCAAGGGACACTACTGGTTTCATCGCAACACTTTCCTGTAGCAGGGTGGTGAAAAATGGTTCCGTCGTGAGCATTTTGAGGGTTGCGGCGAAACGAGGCGGAGACGACGAAAAAACCGGAGACGTATCCACTGCGATACGTTGAGGATTTTTTCGTTGGCTCCAACGAAGTTGCAGTCAAACCATCGAAAGGCGCAACAGGAAATCATTTTTCA